>CAYPSI010000075.1:0-54329 GCA_964413375.1 uncultured Spirochaetales bacterium
TGCTGCGCAGCACGACGTCGTGGGGGAGCATGCCCATCTGCATGAGGCACAGGATGCGATCGACACCGGTGGTCTCGTAGGCGCAGGGGCCTCGTTCACCGGGTCCCGGGTGACGTCCGGGTCCACGCCGAAGACGTCCCACTCGCTGGGTACCGAGCGCGCCAGACCCGACTCCAGGCGGCCTCCGCTCATCACGTCCAGGAAGGCGGCGCGGTCGAACTTTGCCCGAGCCCGAGCTCGAGATCCGGCCGCACACGGGGAATTTCTTCGACCCTCGGATCTCCGTGATCCCGGCTCCCACGATCGGGTAATCTCGGGCTACCAGGCCGTAGGCGGAAATGGGTGCCAGACTGGCAGCGCCGCGAGATCGCCGGCCTGTGTCGAGCTTGCGGGACGCCGGGTAGACCCCGGCGAGGGGCGGGCGACGCGAGATGCCGAGAGCCGGAATCCATCAGGCGCTGACCGACGAGGAAAGGCGGGCCGTCTACCGGTTTCGCTACGACGTCTACGTCGAGGAGATGGGCCGTTATCGATCGATCGCAGACCACCGCAACCGGCTGCTGGTCGAGCCCGAGGACGACACCGCGCGGATCTTCTACGCCTGCGAGGACGGTCAGGTCGTCGGCACCGGGCGCTTCAGCTGGGGCGGCGACGCGCCCTTCTCCGGGCGACAGGTGACGCAGTACGGGCTGCAGCCCTTCCTCGACGAAGTACCCGCCGACGCGATCGCCGTCGGCGAACGCGGCATGGTGGCGAAGCCCCTGCGCGGAACCGATCTCTTCGATCGCATGGGCGAGCGCTTCCGCCGCTTCGTGAGCGAAAAGCGGATCCAGCTCACCTTCGGCGCCTGCGAGCCGCACCTGCTGGCGCTCTACCTGGGGAACGGCCACCGGACCTACTCGAAGCGCCACATCAACAGCCCGGAGTCGGGATACCTGATTCCCATCGTCGTGGTGACGGAGGACGTCAAGTATTTCAAACGCATCGGCGCCCCGCAGGCCGATTCCCTGATCGACTTCGGAGACGATGCGCGAATCCCCGACTGCGTCGAGCGACTGATCACCGGCGGCGGGGGAGTGGTCAGTCAGCGTCTCGCTGCCCCCGACTCCTACTGGGGCGAGGTCCATGCCGCCCTGAGCGAGGTCGCACAGAGCCGGATCTCCCCGCTGGATGGGCTGGGCGAGGCGGAAGCCCTTCGCTGCCTGGGAAGGAGCAGCATCATCCAGTGCCGATCCGGCGACCGGGTGCTCAAGAAGGGCGGCGTCGCGCGCAACATGTTCGTCGTGCTCGACGGGATGCTGGAGGTCAGGGACGAAGACCGACTGATACGGGTGCTCGGGCCGGGCGACGTGATCGGGGAGATGGCGTTCCTGCTGGAGAGACCCCGCTCGATGGACGTGTACGCGGCGACGGACGACGTCCGCATCCTGAGCCTCAGCGAGAGCACTCTGCGCAAGATGATCACGAGCGAGCCCGAGTTCGCAGCCCGCCTGCTGCTCAACCTCTCGAAGATCCTGTGCATGCGACTCTTGAATCCCGCCTGAGACCGGGGCGTGGACACCCCTGCGTCAACCGATCCGGTCGGCCGCCTGGTGGAGTGAAGTGCGGAAGTCGGGATGTGCGATCTCGGCGAGTGCGTGTGCGCGGTGACGGACGGTGAGCCCCAGGACCTCGGCGACGCCGAACTCCGTCACCACGACGTCGATCTGGTGACGCGGCGTCGTCACCACCGTGCCGGCGCTGAAGACGGAGTGGATCCGCGAGCGTGTCTCGCCAGCGACTTCGACCGTCGACGGGAGACAGATCAGCGAGCGGTCGTCCGCCTCGAAGCTGCCCCCCGAGGTGAAGTCCTCGTGGCCACCAATGCCGGAGTGCTGACGCCCGTCGATGGAGTCGGCGACGACCTGACCCATCAGGTCGAGCATCAAGGCCCCGTTGATGCAGCGCATGTTGCGGTTCGCCGCGATGATCGACGGTGTGTTGATGTGCTCGACCGGCAGGAAGCGAACCGCCTCCTGGCCGTCCAACCACTCGTAGAGCTCCGGGCTTCCCATGGCGAAGGTCGTGACCGAGTATCCTTCGTGCACCCCCTTGTGGGCGTTGGAGACCTTGCCCGCCTTGTGCAGGCGCATCAGACCCGTGGTGAACATCTCGCTGTGGATGCCGTAGTCACCACCCCTTCCTTCGGCCAGCAGGCCCGCTACGGCGCCCGGGATTGCGCCGATCCCCGTCTGGAGCGTCGCGCCGTCCGGAATGAAGGCGCGAACATGGCCGGCGATGGCGCGCTCGATCTCGCTCGGCTCGACCTCGGGGAGCGCCATCGGGTGGCGATCGGTGTCGATCAGGATGTCGACCTCGGCCACGTGAAGCGCGTGCCGATGCTCCGGCGGAAGCCCCAGGGTCCGCGGTTGCCACGGACTCGTCTCCACCACGAGCAGCCGTGCGGGGTCGCGTCCGCAACGAAGCGTCTCTTCGACGGTCGCGCCCGCGGAGAGCGAGAGGCTGAGCCAGCCGTCGGCGTCCGGGGGCGCAGCGGTGATCGCCATGACGCGGGAGGCCATGCGCTCGGCGAAGAGCTTGAAGCGCCGAAAGTCGCCGGGGAGAAAGGACACGTCGTGGCCCGCGTCGCGCAACGCGCGCTCCGCCGGGCCAAAGAATCCCGAGAGGAGGTGCACACCCGGCTTCGTGAACACCGCATAGACCTCGAGCAGGAGGCCCCCGAACACGGTGAGATCCTGCCAGTCGTCGCGCTTGCCCATCGCCTCCAGCAGTACGCTGGGCTGGGCCGGACCGAACCCGAGGCTCATCGTGTCTCTCGGCCGCAGGAGCCCAACCGCCTCCTCGGCGGAACATCGCTTCATCTCGCACCTCACTCGGGCTTCGACCAACTCGTCATCTTACGCGAAGCCGTGCCGCACGCGGTGCGCAACGATCTGGCCGGGCTGCGGGAGCCCAGAAGGGCGTTTGTGTACGCACTGCGTAGGGTGTAGGCTAGGGAAGCGCGGCCTCGGCTGCGCAGGAGAAGTGCCCTGGCGTCATCGGACCCCCCTCCGGACGCTCGCCAGCCGATCCTACTCGTCGTCGACGACGACGAGGATTTGCGAGAGCTGCTGGTTCGCGTGTTGAGCGACGGGCAGTCCTACCGCGTCGAGCAGGCTTCGAGCGCCGCCACGGCCCGCGCCTGCCTGGCGAAGCAAGCCTACGACGTCGTGATCACCGATCTCAGCATGCCCGAAGAAGGCGGGCTCGAGCTGATGCAGTGGTCGCACGACCACCGTCCGGGGCCGGACTGGATCGTGCTGACCGGCCATGGGACTCTGGACGGGGCTGTAAAAGCGCTGCAGCTCGGCGCGTTCGATTTTCTCGAGAAGCCGCTGAAAGGCTTCGCCGCGCTGCAGAACTCGGTGCGGAACGCACTGGCTCATCAGCAGCTGCGGGCCGAACGGGACCGCCTTCACGGCGAGCTGGCGCAGCGCAATGCACAGCTGGGCGAGCAGGTGGAGGTCCTCGAAGGGGCCTATCGACTGCTGCGCGAACGGGCCGACAAGGTGCGCGCCGATCTCCACACCGCCGGGGTCATCCAGCGGGCGCTGCTTCCCCAGGCAGCGCCCCAGCTGACCGGCATGCAGGTCCACGCGCTCTACCGACCCAGCCAGAGCATCGGTGGCGACCTCTACGACGTCGTACGGCTGGACGAGCGGAGGACCGCACTGCTGATCGCGGATGCCGCCGGCCACGGGCTCAGCGCGGCGATGCTGGCGGTGCTGTTCCGGAGCCAGCTGAGCTTCGTCGACCCCGACTCGCGCCGCCCGCGGCGCCCCGGCGAGCTCCTTCGATCGGCGAACCGCGCCCTGTGCCGGAGAATCCCGCGCTCCGGCCTGTTCCTGACGGCCGCCTACTGTTTGTTGGACACGCAGAGTCGCAAGGCGACCTTCGCATCGGCCGGCCACCCGCCACTCCTCCTGCTTCGGAGCGGCGGCGAAACCGAGCGGATCTTCCCTACCGGTCCGGCCCTCGGCCTTCACGAAGAAGCGGAGTATGCCGAGGTGGAGCTGGTCCTCGAGCCGGGCGACCGGCTTCTACTCCACAGCGATGGTGTGTACGATGCGCTCCCCGAAGCCGCCGGATCGGCAAGCGAGAACATTGCGGTGATTCTGTCGGGGGAGCGCGAGCGCGGCGTCGAGGCCCTGCGTCGCCTGCTCGCCCCTTCCGGGGCCCCCGGCCCAGGGAACGAGGCCCCGGAAGACGACGTGACCCTGCTGCTGCTCGACGTCACGCCGGGGGCATCCCAGCTCGACAACGGGACCCTGAGCCCCTTGCCGGTTCCAGCGCCCGCCTCCACCCGCTGCGAGATCCTGGTAGGCTCGGACCTGAATCGCGCGAGCTTCAGCATCCAGGGGCGCGGAGCCTGGGAGCACAGCGCCCAGTTCCACGAGGAGTGCGTCGCCGCAATCGATGCGGAACTCCCCGTATTGATCGACATGACGCTCTGTCGATCCCTCGACAGCACCTTCCTGGGCGTCCTCCACCAGCTTTCCGAGCGCGCCGAGGAAGTGGATGTCGAGTTCCGCCTGCAGGGAGTCACGCTTGCGGTCGAGGATCTCTTCTCGGAGCTCGGCATGACGGGTGTGATGGAGCACGTCGTGCCGCGCATGTTGCCGCTTCCGACACGGATGGAGTCCCTCGCCAGCGCGGTCGACGCGCGATCTCGAGCGTCCTTGACGCTTCTGGTGCACGAGAAGCTGGCGGGGCTCAGTGACCGCAACCGTCAGGAGTTCGACCCGCTCTTGACCTTGCTCCGACGGGAAGTCGCTGTGGCCTCGCACTGACGAGCGTCCGGGCGCTCGATCGCCCCGGAGGGTGCCGCGATGTTCGATCTGAGGAAGTTCAACCTCCGCGACATGAGCGAGCTCGGGAGTTCACTCCGCAGGCTCGGCGACGGCACCGAGAGCATGGAGGAAGTGGCGGATCGCGTAGTCCGCCACCTCTACGAGAACCTGGGCGACGCGGCGGGCGACCGCTCCTGCGCGCTCGTTCGCTTCTTCAAGACCCATTCCTACAGCGCGCTCGACAGCGGACTGCGAGATTTCGCCGACGCGATGCTGCCCGACGGAGCGAAGCCGGGCCTGCGATGCCTGACCCTGCTGGCCACGGCGGGGGACAAGAGCGCGTGGAACTCCCGGGAGGCGTCGGTGGCCCACCGGGCCATTCCGCTCGTCGGTCCGCAGATCTTGAGCAACGCACCGATGATCGCGAGCCTGTTGCGGCAGCTGGGGGTGGAACTCGAGACCTTCCTGCGCCCGGAATCGGAGCGCCCCGTGGAAGCGGAGCATTCCTCCTTCAACATCTTCTACGTTCCCGACGCGCGTCGGAGCGCCCACATCCCGGCTCAGGAGGAATTCGTCCGACCGATCGGGGTCCGTTCGGTGCTGGGATTCGGCGGGATGCTGCCCCGGGGCGACATCTTCGTCGTGATCCTGTTCGCGAAGGTTCCGATTCCGCCGGAGACGGCGGAAATGTTTCGAACGCTGGCGCTCAACGTCAAGGTGGCGGTTCTGCCCTTCGATGGCGTGGTGTTTGCCCGGGATTGCGGGCATGGAGCATGACCGAACGCCGCGGGAAAGACAGCGAAACCCTGGAGCTGCGGGCTCGCATCAGCACTCTGGAGCAGCTTCTCGATGTCTACGAGCGCAGCGTCATGGAACAGTCCGACCGGCTCTACGAGGAGCAGGAGCGCATACATTTCCAGAAAACCCTGCTCGAGAGCCAGGGCGAGGCATCGCTCGACGGAATCTTGAGCGTCGGCGTCGACGGGACCATCCTCTTTGCGAATCGACGACTCTCGGAAATGTGGGGAATCAGTCCGCCGGCGCTGGGAACCAAGTCGATCGATCGTGTCCTGCGGGCGATCGGCGAACGCAGCGGCGACTCCGAGGGCTTCCTCGAGCGCTCTTCCGGGGACGAGGATGGCGAGGAGCGCCGCCGGGAGATCTCACTCAGCGACGGCCGAACCTTCGAGCAGTACACGGCTCCCATCCGCAGCCGGGAGGGAAGGAACCTCGGTCGCGTGTGGCAATTCCGCGACATCTCCGCATTCAAGGAGATCGACCGGGTGAAGGACGAGTTCATCTCGGCCGTGAGCCACGAGCTGCGCACCCCGCTCACCTCCATCCGAGGTTCCATGGATCTGATGGCGGGTGGCGTGATGGGCGAGCTGCCCTCGGAGGCGATGGCCCTGTTGAAGGTGGGCCAGAAGAACTGCAATCGACTCGTCCGAATCATCAACGACGTGCTCGACATCCAGAAGATCGAAGCCGGCCGAATGGAGTTCCGCTTCGAGGTGATCGCCCTCGAAGACGTGATGGCGGAATCGGTTGCGGCGATCCGGCCCTACGGCGAGCGTCTGGGCGTCGCGCTCCAGCTCGAGAGCACGGCACCCGGAGTGCGGGTGCGGGTAGATCCCGACCGTCTGATGCAGGTCATGGACAACCTGCTCTCGAACGCAGCGAAGTTCTCGCCGGCCGGGGGGACGGTGGAGGTCAAGCTGGCCAGCCGCGGCCACTTCGCCCGCGTCAGGGTCGAGGACCGGGGCCCGGGGATCGCTCCCGAGTTCCAGGGCCGAGTGTTCGAAAAGTTCTCACAGGGGGCCGCACAGCCTCCTCGCGACAGGACAGGAACGGGTCTGGGCCTCAACATCGCGCGAGCGATCGTCGAGCGGATGCAGGGATCCATCGGATTCCGGCCGAGGCCCGGTGGAGGAACGGTCTTCTACTTCGACCTGCCGCTATCGCGCGACTCGCAGCATGCGGAACCGGCGCGGTGAAAGCGATGAAGGTGATGATCGTCGACGACGACGAGGACATCCGACTGATCTGTGAACTCGCCATCCGGAGAATCGGCAAGTGGGATGTCGTCGTGGCCGCCTCGGGGGAAGAGGCGCTTGCGCTGGCGCAAAGCGAAGGGCCGGACGTCATCCTGCTCGACGTGATGATGCCCGGGATCGATGGACCCACGACCCTCGCGAGGCTGCGCGATCGGCCAGAGACCCGGAAGATTCCGGTGGTCTTCCTGACGGCGAAGGCCCAGCAGCGAGAAGTGGATCGCTACATGGCGCTCGGTGCCACCGGCGTGATCTCCAAGCCCTTCGACATCATCAAGCTCGCGGACGAGATCCGCAGGATCGTCGAAGGTGGCTGAGGTACGCGACGGAGAGCTGGCACGCGAGCTCGAAGGCCTGCGCCGGACCTATCGGGGCAAGCTGATCGAAATGCTCGCTCGGCTGGCTTCGCTCGTACGCGAAGCACGAAAGATTCGCGACGGGGACGAGCTCCAGGTGGCTCGCGACCTGGCGCACAGGCTCAAGGGCACCTCGGGATCGTACGGCTTCGACGAGTGCAGCGCGCAGTTGAGCAAGATCGAGGAGCGCCTGGAGCGCCTCGCCGACGCTGCACCCGCAAGTGCCGCGGCGATCTGGATCGAGATCGAGCAGGCTCTCTCACGCGCGCGGAGCGGATGCTCGTAGCAAGGACCCGCCCGCGCTGCGATCCACAGGGGGCCGCGTTCAAGCCTTGACAAGCAGCCGCGCAGCGCCGGAAACTTGCCTCGACGGGAACGACTGCCAGCGGGGCGACTCGAATGCGTGTCCGCTTCTGGGGAACCCGGGGATCCATCCCGAAGCCAGGCCCCACCACGCTCCGCTATGGGGGCAACACCTCTTGTGTGGAGGTTCGCAGCGCGGACGGAACGCTCGTCGTGATCGACAGCGGGTCCGGCATTCATGCGCTCGGTCTCGAACTCATGCGCTCGGGCGAAGGGGCTCGACACGGGCATCTGCTGATCGGACACACCCACTGGGATCACCTCCAGGGGTTTCCCTTTTTCGCGCCCTTCTTCGTTCGCGAGGGCTGCTGGGACGTCTTCGCTCCCGGGGGGCGGGCCAAGCAGCTCGAGAACTCCCTCGCTGCGCTGATGTCCTACGACCACCACCCGATCACGCTCGACTCGCTAGAGGCACGCGTGCGCTTCCACGACCTCAGGGAAGGCGAGTTCGAGATCGGCAGTATCCGCATCATCACCCAGTACCTCCATCACCCGGCCCTTACCCTCGGCTACCGGCTCGAGGCGGACGGTGCGGCGCTGGTCTACGCCGCCGATCACGAGCCGCATTCGCTCCATCCCCTGCATGGGGGCCCGGGTGAGAACCCCATCCACCACGAGGACCAGCGCCACGTGCGTTTTCTCGAAGCTGCCGACCTCGTCATCCACGACGCCCAGTACACGCTGGACCAGTTCCCGGCGAGGGCCGGATGGGGCCATTCACCGGCGGAGCGCGTCGTCGATTACGCGATCGCAGCTGGCGTGCGACGGCTGGCCCTCACCCACCACGACCCCGAAAGCGACGACGACACGCTCGACGCCATCGTGGCGCGGTCCGCAGACCGGGCCTCGAAGGCAAGCCATGTCCTGGAGGTCTGCGGAGCGGCGGAGGGCCAGTGGGTAGAGTTGGGGGCCGGGGCGACCTCGTTCCGGCCGGCCGCGCCCCGCCCGTCGGCGTTGCTCTCGAGCGAGCCCCCCGTTGCCGCCAGGATTCTCATCGTCGACGACGACCCGGACATGCTGGAGCTTCTCCGGGCCGCGCTCGACGACGAGCACGTGAGGCTCTTCTCTGCCCGCGACGGCGAGGAGGCCCTCCGCATCGCACGCGCGGAGCTGCCAACGCTGATGCTGCTCGATCTGCATATGCCACGACTCGACGGGCTGGCGGTCTGCCGTGGCCTGCGCACGGACGAGAACCCGCGTCTGCGCGATCTACCGATCCTGGTCCTGACCGGAACGAGCCTCGACGAGAGGAGCGTGGTGGAGGCCTTCGTGGCCGGAGCGACCGACTTTCTCGTGAAGCCGATCAAACCGACGCTGCTTCGCTCGCGCGTTCGGGGCTGGCTCCTGCGTCAGTAGCGAGCAAAGCATGGACACGGCTGGCGATTGTCCGCCTATACTCCTTATCGCATCGACGGCTTACAGGGAGCGCGCCTCATGAGCTTCGCAGATCGCTGGCTGGTTTCGGCTGGAGCCTTTCTGGTCGTGGCGCTGAGCATGGCGAGCGGCGTACATGCCGCCGGGCCGGACGAGGCGGCCTTGCGGCAACTCGCGGTGGGCCCGCACCGGGCGCCCGGTCACACGGAACGCAACGTCTATCGTCATCCCGTGGAAACCCTGACCTTCTTCGGACTCGCGCCTGGCATGACGGTGGTCGAGATCGCCCCGGGTGGCGGTGGGTGGTACACCGAGATCATCGCGCCCTACCTCAAGGCGAGCGGCCGCTACTACGCCGCCGCCTACGACCCGCTTTCTCCGGAGGAGTACTACCGCCGTAACGCGCGTGCGCTGCAGGACAAGCTGACCGAGCGGCTCGACCTCTACGGCAGCACGATCCTCAGCGTGTTCGCGCCGCCGACCAAACTGGAGATCGCCCCGGCGGGCAGTGCGGATCTGGTGTTGACCTTCCGAAACGTGCACAACTGGATGGCCGATGGCACCGCCGATGCAGCCTTTGCATCGTTCTACCGCGCGCTCAAACCGGGCGGCGTACTCGGTGTGGTCGAGCATCGCGGCTCTTCCGACCAGCCCCAGGATCCGAAAGCCGACTCCGGCTACGTGCGTGAGGATGTGGTGATCCGGCTGGCGGAGAAAGCAGGATTCCGCCTCGACGCCCGCAGCGAGATCAATGCCAACCCGAAAGATACGCGCGACTACCCGAAAGGCGTGTGGACGCTGCCGCCGACTTTCGAACTGGGTGACGCGGATCGCGCGAAGTACGCGGCCATCGGCGAGAGCGATCGGATGACGCTGCGCTTCAGGAAATAGCGCCCGGCGCCGCTCACGACCCAGGCCCTACCCGGCGCAGGTTTCACTTCGGTGGGTCGCGGCGGGCGTGTCAGCCCGCCGTGCCGCCACCCCCAGCCTGGGACTCGCTGCGCCTCCGGTAGCGCCGCACCGGAGCCATCCCCCGGGATCTGACGGATCGGGAGTGATGGGGACCTTGGGGAGAGGCTCGCCAGGCCCCCGCTTGAACGGCCTGCCCGGCCCGCTCCAGGCCACTCTGGCCTACCGATCCCTTTGAAGAATCCTACCCGTTTATGCCATCATGGCCGCCAAGCCCGCGGCCCGCGGCCAGAACTGCACCCGTCGGGGGAAGAGACCGATGAGACCCCGCCTAGCCCGCGCGCTGCGCGCCGACGAGCGGTAGACCTGCGTGAGGCAGCACGGCGGGAACACGAGGGTCATCCTCGCCATCCACACGCTGCGCTTCCCGCTCGCGCTGGCGTTCGGCGTCATCGTGACCGCGTGTTTCTTCCTGCTGATGAAAGCGCTGATCAGCGTCAGGCCCGAGATGGTCGACGCCCAGGTCGTGCTCAATATCGAGTTCTCCCGGCTACGGACGGATTCGCAGATCGAGCCGCGGAAGCGCCCGAAGCCGGAACGCGTGACCCCCAAACAGGAACCGCCCCCGCCCGGGATGGCCGTCGCGCAGACGCTCGATCCCCAGGGAGGCGTGAGCGAACTCGTCGCCGCCATGCAGCCCGGCGTCGGCTTCGGAGAAGTGACGAGTCTCGGCGGCGGCGGCGGCGGCGGGGGGGGTGGGGGCGGCGCTCGCGCGGACGGGAGCGGTGATCGCGACGTCCTCCCGCTGGTGCGGGTCGATCCCGAGTACCCGGAGCGCGCCAAGCAGCAGCGCATCGAGGGATGGGTGGACGTCGAGTTCACGATCAGCCCGGCTGGGACGGTCAAGGATCCGCGTGTGATCGCGGCACAGCCCCCGTCCGTGTTCGACAAGTCGACGCTGAGCGCGATCCGCCGCTGGAGATACAACCCGAGGCTCGAGAATGGCGTCGCCGTGGAGCAGGTGGGTGTCCAGGTCCGCATGCGCTTCGAGCTGCCGCGGGGGGGCCGATGAAGCGCCGGGTGGCCTGGCTGGCGTGCCTCGAGCTGCTGCTCCCGCTGCTGGCTCCGCTCGCGGCTCCCGCGAACGCGGTCGAAGACGAGCCGATCGACCTCGTGGCACTCGAGAACGAGCGGATCAAGCGGGCCGCTCTCTACCCCATCCGGCGGCGTATCTCGCGCTATCTCGAGGCCGCCGCCAAGGCCGTCGACCGGGGAGAGCCCGAGGCGGGACGGGCGCTGCTCGCCAGGCTCGAACCGAAACGGCTCAACCCCTACGAGCGGGCGCAGGTCTACCGACTCCAGGCCCACTTCGCCTACTTCGCGTCGGATTACACGGCCGCTCGCGGGCACTTCGAGAAGGTCCTGGCCGAAGAGACACTTCCCGTCCGCGACGACAACAGGATCCGCTTCAACCTCGCTCAGCTCCACGCCGCCGCCCAGGAGTGGCGCGAGGCCCTCACCGCGCTGGACCGTTGGGCGCGCTATGTCCCGGAGCCGGATCCGCTCGCGCTCTACCTGCGAGCGGTGGCGCACTACCAGCTCGAGGAGTTCGATGCGGCCCTCGCCAACGTCAAACAGGCGGTGGATCTCTCGCCCGAGCCGCCGGAGGGCTGGCTGCAGCTGCTGGCGGCCCTCTACACCCCGCGCGAGGAATACGCGAATGCGGCCCCCGTGGTCGAGCAGCTGGTCGCGCGCTTCCCGGCGAAGCCACAGTACTGGGTGCAGCTCGCGCTGATCTACGGTGCGCTGGAGAATTACCCGGCGTCGCTCGCCGTCCAGCAGCTCGCGTACCGCCAGGGACTGCTCACGCGGGACAAGGACCTTCTCCGCCTGGTACGCTCCTCGCTGCATCAGGGCATGCCCTTCTGGGCGGCGCAGCTCCTCCAGCACGAGCTCGCGAAGAAAAGGCTCGAGCGCGACCCGAAGACGCTCGAGATGCTCGCGAACAGCTGGATCGCGGCCCGCGACTACGAGCTATCCCTCCCTGCTCTGCGCGAGGCCGCGTCGCTCGCCGCAGACGGGAACCTGTTCGTCCGCCTGGGCCAGGTGTACATGCAGCGCGCGGAGTGGCCGGAGGCGATCGAGGCGCTCCAGAAGGCCATCGAGAAGGGGAGCATCAGAGATCAAGGCAACGCCCAGCTACTTCTCGGTATCTGCTATTTCAACGACCAGCGCATCGACCAGGCGCGGTCCTCGTTCGCGCGCGCCCGCGAGCACGACTCGTCGCGCGAAGCGGCGGGCCGCTGGATGACGCACCTCGAGGAACCCAGCGGGTCGGGCTGACGACTCCCGATCGGTGCCGCCTCGTCGCCGATCACGACCACGCTGTCGTCGGGGCTTTCGGCGTGCAGGCGCTCGCTGAGGGGGCGCACCCTTCGATAGTGGGGGCGATCAGTAGGCCGAGAGGCCGCCTTCGGCGGAGATCGTCGCGGCGTTGATCATGCGGGATTCGTCGGAGGCGAGGAAGAGCGCGACGTTTGCGATGTCCTCGGGCTCGCCGATCGAGAAGGGGTGATCGGCGATCGACATCCCGCCGCTCGCGCGGATGGAGGCTTCCACCGCTTCGCGCGTTCCACCCATCCGCTTGCGCAGGCGCTCGGTCATCACGAGCCCCGGGCAGATTGCGTTGACGCGCACGCCCTGACGCGAGTAGCGGCCGGCGAGTGCGCGCGTGAGCGAGAGGATCGCGCCCTTCGCCGCGGCGTAGGCGTGCAGCGGGTGGTCGCCGCGCAGCGCGGCGATCGAGCTCGTGTTCACGACCGAGCCGCCGCCGGCGCGCACGATCTCGGGAATCGCATGGCGGCAGCACAGGAAGGTGCCGCGCAGGTTGAGCCCGAGGGTCTGCTCGAAGACGTCGAGGTCGACCTCCGTGACGGGGGCGTCCGTCGGGAGCGAGCCGCCGGCGCAGTTGAAGAGCACCTGGAGCGCGCCGAAGCGGGAGACTGCCGCCGCGACCGCGCGCGCGACGCTCTCCTCCTGCGTCACGTCGGTCTCGACGAAGAGCGCCTCGCCGCCGGCCGCGCGCAGCTCCGCCTCCGCCGCACGTCCACTCGCGGCATCGAGCTCCGCGATCACGACGCGGGCTCCCTCGCGCGCGAAGATCCGGGCCGAGGCGCGGGCGATTCCGGCGCCCGCGCCGGTGATGAGTGCGACCTTCCCTGCCAGTCTTCCGCTGTCGCCCGCCATGCTCCGATCCCCCGCTGCTGCGCCGCCCGCGCCAAGGTCCGTCTCAGCCGGCGAGCTCGAGCAGCAACCCGTGGATGCGCGGGTCAGGGCCGAGCTCGGGGTGGAAGGTGGTGGCCAGGATCTTCCCCTGGCGGACGAAGACCGGCCAGCCCTCGACGCGCGCGAGCACCAGCACCTCCGGTCCGGGGCGGCGCAGGCGTGGCGCGCGGATGAAGACGCAGCGCAGGTTCTCGAGCTTCGAGTCCGCGACCTCCGCGAAGGAGTCGACCTGCGTGCCGTAGGCGTTGCGCACCGCGACGACGTCGAGGAGCCCAAGGCTGCGGACCGGGTGGTTCTCGACCTCGCGCGCGAGCAGCACGGCGCCCGCGCAGGTGCCGAGGATCGGGCGGCCGGCCTTCGCGAAGGCCTCGAGCGGCTCGTAGAGTCCGAGCCGCTCGAGGCCCTTCGAGATCGTCGTGCTCTCGCCGCCCGGGAGGATCAGCGCACAGATCCCCTCGAGATCCTCCGCGTGGCGCACCGCGACCGCATCGGCGTCCACGCGGGCGAGTGCCCGCGCGTGGGCCTCGATGTCGCCCTGGATCGCGAGGATGCCGACGCGCCGACGCGTCATCGCCTCACCAGCCCCGGTTCGCGAGACGCTCGTGCTCGGCCAGCTTCTCCATCTCGATCCCGGGCATCGCAGCGGCGAGACCGCGGCAGGCCGCGAGCACCTCCTGCGGCTCGTCCCAGTGGGTGGTGGCGCGCACCACCGCGCGCGCCCGCGCCTCGGGATCCTCGCTCTTGAAGATGCCCGAGCCGACGAAGACCGCCTCGGCGCCGAGCGCCATGCACAGCGCTGCGTCGGCGGGCGTTGCGATGCCGCCGGCCGCGAAGTTCGGCACCGGGAGGCGCCCCGTCGCGGCCACGCGGCGCACGAGCTCGAGCGGCGCTCCGAGCGCCTTTGCGCGCGCCGGGAGCTCTTCGGGCCGCAGTGCCCCGAGGCCGCGGATCTCTCCGCAGACCCGGCGCAGGTGCCGCACCGCCTCGACGATGTTCCCGCTCCCGGCCTCGCCCTTGGTGCGGATCATCGCCGCGCCTTCGGCCACGCGGCGGAGCGCCTCGCCGAGGTCGCGCGCACCGCACACGAAGGGCGAGCGGAACTCGTGCTTCGCGACGTGGTGCTCCTCGTCGGCAGGCGTCAGCACCTCGCTCTCGTCGATGAAGTCGACGCCGAGGGCCTCGAGGATGCGCGCCTCCGCGAAGTGGCCGATGCGGACCTTCGCCATCACCGGAATCGACACCGTGCGCTGGATGCCCTGGATGATCTCGATGCTGGCCATGCGCGCGACGCCGCCCTCGCGGCGGATGTCGGCCGGCACGCGCTCGAGCGCCATCACCGCCGCCGCACCGGCATCCTCGGCGATCTTCGCCTGCTCGGGCGTGGTCACGTCCATGATCACGCCGCCCTTCAGCATCTCGGCGAGGCCCACCTTGATCTCGAAGGCCTCGGCCCCCGTCCGGACGCCCCCATTGCCCGGCGCATCCGATCCCCGACTCTCCTTCCCCGACATCGTTCCGTCCTCCTACTGGCTAGTGCAGAATCTCAGATGTGCGCGCCGACCGCGGGTCGCGGCCCCGCGGCGAGGCGCTTTCTCACGAGCCCGCCGAGCACGGCGACGCCCCGTTCGATCGCGACCTCGTCCGCCATCGCGAACGCAAGGCGCAGGCCGCTCGACGGGCGCCCGTCGTGGTGGAAGAGACTTCCCGGCGCGAAGAGCACCCCCGCTCCGACCGCGTCGGCGAGCAGATCGCTCGTGTCGATCCCGTGGCCGAGGTCGACCCACAGCTGCGTGCCGCCTTCCGGGCGCGTCCAGACCGCGGCGTCCGGCAGGTGACGCTCGACCGCCGCGCAGAGCGCGTCGCGGCGCCCGCGCAACACCCGGCGCAGCCGCGTGAGGTGGCGATCGTAGGCGCCCTCGGCCACGAACTCGGCGAGCGCGGCCTGGAGCGGCATCGCATCCGAGAGGTCCGTGGCCCGTTTGAGCGCGAGCAACGCCTCGAGCGGGCGGCCGCGTACCGCCACGGCACCGAGGCGCACCCCGGGAAAGAGCGACTTCGAAAAGGAATACAGGTGGACCACGAGCCCCGCGCCGTCCTGCGCAGCGAGCGGCGGCACCGGCCGGCCCTCGAAGCGCAGGTCGATCTGATAGCCGTCCTCGATCACCGGCTTGGCGAAGCGCGCGGCGATCTCGAGCAGCGCGCGGCGGTGGCCCTGTGAAGTCGTCGTCCCGAGCGGATTGTGAAAGGTGGGAATCGTGTAGAGGAGCTTCACCTCCGGCCGCGCGAGCACGCGCTCGAGCACAGCGAGATCGAGGCCTCCCTCGCGCATCGGCACGGGCGCAGTGCGGAGGCCGAGGCCCGCGAGCGTGGCGAGGACGTTGTTGTAGGTGGGCTCCTCGAGCGCCACCACGTCCCCCGGCCCGGCGAAGAGCCGCACCGCGAGCGAGATGCCCTGGCTCGCACCGTGGCACAGGACGAGCTCCTCGGCGTCGATCGCGACACCCTCCTCGCGCAGCCGTGCCGCGAGCACCTCGCGCATGCGCGGATGGCCCCGCGGCTCAGCGTAGAGGAGGAGGCCCGGCCCGCCGCGGGCGAGCACGCGGTTGAGTACGCGGCGGAACTCGTCCGCCGGGTAGAGGCTCGGATCGGGGATCAGGGTGTGGAGCGGCACCGCACCGTTCGCGCTGCCGAAGCGCGGCCGCGAGCGCTCGAGCTCGAGCAGCCGTTCCGCGAGCCCCGACAGCGCCGGACTCGCGGCGCCGGGTCGGGCTTCGCCCCGGCCCGGACGCCTTGCCACGAAGGTTCCCCGCCCGACCGAGGACTCGACGACTCCGGCCGACGCCAGCGCCTCGTAGGCGAGTGCCACCGTGTCGCGGTTCACACCGAGCTGCTGCGCGAGCTCACGGATCGGCGGCAGTCGGTCGCCCGGCGCGAGCTGGGCCGTCTCGACCTCGCCGCGGATCCGCTCTGCGATCCGCTGGTAGATCGGCCGGCCATCGCCTGCGCGTCGGTCGAGCGAGATGCGCATGATCCGAGAGTTTATGGATGGGACAAAAGCCAGTCAATACCCGAAAAAGATCGGACAATCATCGAAAAATCGGAAAAAAACCGATCAAATTTGCCAGACAATGAGCAGCGCGTGGCAAGCCCCGTTCACGCAGGGGTGCCGCTCGCCGCGGCGGGGTCGCGGTTCACATGGTTCATCGCAGCAGCCACGCCGTCGACGAGCGCGGCCTCGATCGCCGCCGCGGCCGCGTCGATGCGCAGGCCGAGCCCCGCTTCCTCCTCCGCGGAGAAGCGCTGCAGCACCCAGTCGGCGGTCTCCATCGGAACTCCCGGTCGCCCGACCCCGAAGCGCAGACGCGGGAAGTCATCGCGCCCGAGGCAGGCGATCACGTCGGAGAGCCCGCGGTGGCCGCCCGCGCTGCCCCCCGGGCGCAGGCGCAGGCGACCAAAGGGTAGATCCACGTCGTCGAACACGACGAGTAGATCCTGCTCGAGCGGCCCGATCGGGAGCAGCTCGACGGCCTCGGACACCCCCTGCCCCGAACGGTTCATGAAGCTCTCGGGCAGCAGGATCCCGATGTCGACGCGAAGACCGCCAGCAAGCGCTGCGCTCGCGCGCCCGAAGCGCCCGCCGAAGCGGCCCTGGTCGAGCGCAATGCGGCGTTGCTCGGCGAAGCGCAGGGCCACGCGGAAGCCCACGTTGTGCCGCGTAGCGGCGTAACGAGGGCCCGGGTTTCCGAGGCCGACAACGAGCTTCACCCGGCCGTCGCCCCTACTCGGAAGCCTCTTCCTTCGCCTTCGCCTCGCCCTCGACAGCCGGCGCCGCCGCCTCGCCCTCGGCCGGCACGGCCTCGGTCGGAGTCGCCACGACCTCGGCAGCCGGCAGCACCACCGAGATGACGGACAGGTCGGCGTCGCTGCGCAGCTCGACTCCTTCCGGCAGCACGAGGTCGCGCACGTGCAGCGTGTCGCCGACGTCGAGCTCCGTCACGTCCACCTGGATCTCCTTCGGGATCGCGGTCGGCAGGCAGAGGAGCTCGATCTCGCGCAGCGAGTGGTCGAGGATGCCGCCGAACTCGACGCCGCGCGCCTTGCCGACGACGTGGACCGGGACCGCGACCTGGATCTTCTGCTGCAGGTCGACCGCGAGCAGGTCCGCGTGCAGGTAGTCGCCCTTCACCGGATCGCGCTGGAGCTCACGCACGAGCACCGGTAGGCCCTGGAGCGCACCGCCCCCCTCGACATCGAGCTCGAAGAGCGTGTTCAGGCCCGAGTCGCTGCGCGTCAGCACGCGCCGCAAGAGCTTCGGGTCGAGCGAGACCGGCACCGCGGCCTGGGAACGCCCGTAGACGACCCCGGGGATGCGCCCGGCGGCGCGGAGCTTTCGCGCGACGCCCTTGCCCGAGGCCTCGCGAACCTGGATCTGGAGTGCGTTCTCTGCCACGTGGGGAACCTCTCGATCAGACGAAGAGCGAGCTCACGCTCTCCTCGTTGTTGATGCGGCGGATCGCCTCCCCGAGCAGGGGTGCGATGCTCACCTGGTGGAGCTTGCGGCACTCGCGTGCGTCGTCGCGCAGCTGGATGGTGTCGGTCACCACGAGCTCCTCGAGGCCAGATTCCTCGATTCGCTTGATCGCCGGCCCCGAGAGCACCGGGTGTGTGACGGCGCCCGCCACGCGTACCGCGCCCTCGCGTCGCAGCGCGTCGGCGGCCTGCGTCAGCGTGCCCGCGGTGTCGACGATGTCGTCCACGATCACGCAGGTGCGGCCGCTGACGTCTCCGACGATGTTCATCACCTCGGAAACATTCGGACCCTCGCGGCGCTTGTCGACCATCGCGAGCTGCGCACCCAGGCGCTTGGCATAGGCGCGCGAGCGCTCCACGCCCCCCGCATCCGGGGAGACGATCGTGAGGGGACCCTGGTAGCGCGCGCGGATCGCGTCGAGCAGCACCGGCGTCGCAAAGAGATTGTCGACCGGAATGTTGAAGAAGCCCTGGAGCTGACCGGCGTGCAGGTCGATGCAGAGCACCCGGTCGGTGCCAGCCGTCGAGACGAGGTCCGCGACGAGCTTCGCCGAGATCGGAACGCGCGGGGACACCTTGCGGTCCTGGCGGGCGTAGCCGTAGTAGGGGATCACCGCCGTGATGCGCCGCGCGGAGGAGCGGCGCAGCGCGTCGATCATGATCAGGAGCTCCATCAGGTGCGTGTTCGCCGGCGCCGAGGTCGACTGCACGACGAAGCAGTCCGAGCCCCGCACGTTCTCGCAGATCTCGACGTGTACCTCGCCGTCGCTGAAGGTTCCTACCTCGGCACGGCCGAGATCGCGCCCGAGATAGCTCGCGACTTCGGCCACGAGGGTCGGATTCGAGTTCCCGGTGAAGAGCTTGAGGCTCGGCATGCGCTCCCCCCCTGCGTGAACGGGCGATCTGGGTGACGGGTGATTCTATCCCCGCCGGAGACCCCGGACCAGCCGCGGCGAGGCCGGCTCTCCCCGCGCCTGGGCCTTTGCGCGTGCAGCGAGGCGGAAGGGCCAGGCAAGGGCGGGTTGGGGCGGTAGGACTCGAACCTACAGATGGCGGCTCCAAAGGCCGCTGCCTTACCATTTGGCTACGCCCCAAGGCTTTCGCCCGCGGGCCACCGCCCGAGGCTATCGGGATTCGGCGCTTCTCGCGAGCCGCACCCACGCGGGTGGCGCGAGGCGCAGGCGATCCAACGCCAGCTCCGCGGCAGCTGGGGTCGCGAAGACTCCGTAGAGGGTGCCGCCGCTCCCGGACAGGCCCACGGCAAGGGCGCCCGCGGAGCGCAGCGCGCCCCGGACCGGGGCGAGGGCCGGGCAGACCCTCTCGGCTGCGGCTTCGAGATCGTTCACGACCAGCGCGGCCAGGCGACCGGTCACGCCCTGCGCAGGACCGCCGAGCGCCGCAGCCAGCTGCTCCGCGAGCTGACCGGCCAGGCCGGGGCGCGTCCCGGTCGATGCGTAGGCGGCGAAGACAGCTGCGGTCGCGACCGGATGGCCGGGGTTCGCGAGCACGACGGCGAGCGCCGGGAGCCGTCCAGGAAGCGGAAGCCGTCGCTCGCCGACCCCGTAGACCAGCGCAGGGCGCGGATCGAGAAAGAAAGGCACGTCGGCACCGAGGCGCAGCGCGATGGCCGCGAGGCCTTCGACGTCGATCGCCCCGGGGAAGCGCTCCGCGAGCGCGCGCAGCACCGCTCCCGCATCGCTCGAGCCGCCGCCGAGCCCCGCAGCCGCAGGAATCCGCTTCGCGAGCGCGATCCGCACGCGGGCGTAGAGCCCCGACGCGTCCAGGAAGGCGTGCGCCGCACGCACCGAGAGGTTTGCGGCATCCGCAGGAACAAGAGCCTCTGCGCCCGAGAGCGCGAGCGAAACCTCGCTCGGCCCGTCGACTCGATCCTCGCATTCGATCTCGAGCTCGTCGGCGAGATCGATCGGCACGAAGACGCTCTCGAGCTCGTGGTAGCCGTCGGGCCGGCGGCCGACGATCCGCAGCCCCAAGTTGAGCTTGGCGGGGGCGAGGACGCGCACGAGGCGGCTACTTGCGAGCCTTCCCCGCCTCGACGAAGTGCATGCGCAGCTCGTAGAGCAGGCTCTCGAGAAGCTCGTGCTCCTGGGCGTCGAGGTTGCCGCGCGTCTTCACCTCGAGCAGCTCGAGGGTATCGATCGTGTTGCGCGCGAGCGCAAGCTCGGGCGGGGAGATCTTCTGACCGGTCTCCGGATGGGCCACGATGCCGAGGTGGTAGAAAGCGGAAGTAGCGAGGGAGAGCACGAAGGCGCCGAAGTCTACGCGGGGAAGCCCCGTCGCAGCCGGCTCGCCAGGCCCGCTGGCCTCGCCCTCTGTCGCGCTCGCGCGCCGGTCGACGATGGTGAAGCCGCGCTCGCGATCGTCGGGTTCGCCCGCCATCAGGCCTGCTCCCGCAGCGCTGCGCGCTCGCTCGCGTCGAGCTTCTCCATCTCCTGATAGGCGCGCAGGAAGCGCTGCCCGACCGTGAGCGTGCTCCCCAGGCCGACGATCCACAGGGCGGGCAGCATGCAGCCGAAGAGCGCCCCCGCGGCCAGGATCAACACCCGCTCGGCGCGCTCCAGGAATCCCACGCGAAAGACCGGCAACACGAGCTCCGCCCGGGCCTGCGCGTAGGAGACGAGCACGCTCGCGATCAGCGCGTAGCCGGCCAGCAGCACGTGCCACGGCTCGCCGACGATCGCGTAGTACGTCGCGATGCCGACGAGCAGTGCCATGTCGGTGAGGCGGTCGAGCGTCGAGTCCAGGAAGGCCCCGAAGCGGGTGGCGAGGCCGTGCGCGCGCGCGACCACCCCGTCGACCAGATCGAAGACCCCGCCTGCAAGGATCAGCAGGCCGCCCGTCACGAACCAGCCCGTGGCGAAGGCCGTGGCCGCGCCGAGCGAGACGACGCACCCCACCAGCGTGAGCAGGTTCGGGTCGAGCGGCCGGCGGAAGAGGAAGGGCAGGACCGCCTTGACGGTGGCGTCGAGCCGATATCCGAGCTTCGCCTTGATCACGGGTTCCCTCCCGCCGCGCTCAGCGCTGCTCCGGCTCCCGCGACTCCTTGCGCGCGGGCTCCTCGATTCGAACCGATACGGACTTGCTCGCGACGTCGGGAAGCGCGCCGAGCGCGCGCTCGAGCTCCTCCTGGGACATGTGCCCCCGCCGCCGCATCAGGCGGCGATCGAGCTGCAGGCGATCTCGTGATTGGCGATCCATGCTTTCTCCTTCCGGTCGAAGCGGAGGAAACGCTAGCAAATTGACACCCCTCGAGGATCGGATAGCCTGCGCCGGACGCTGCCGGGGAGGCTTCCTTTGATCGCTCGCTGGCTGGCCTCGCTGGCGCTCCTCGCGCTCGTCGCAGCCTGCTCGAAGCCCCCGCCGAGCTTCGAGGAGGTCGAGCCGGCCGACGTGCTCTACCAGCGTGGGCTCGAAACCCTCGAGGGCGGCACCTGGCTCGGTGTGATTCCGCGCGTCGACTACGAAGACGCGATCAACACCTTCCAGTCGATCATCGACAACTACCCGTACAGCGAGTACGCGGTGCTCGCCGAGCTACGCATCGCGGACGCCTACTTCGACGACGCGAAGTACGAGGAGGCCCTGGCCTACTACCGGGACTTCGCCGACCTGCACCCGCAGCACGAGATGGTCCCCTACACGATCTACCGCGCCGCGTTGTGTCACGAGCGGAGGATGCGGAGCCCGAACCGGGACCAGACGCCGACTCGCGACGCCCTGCTCTTCCTCGATCGCCTGCTCGCGCACTACCCCTATTCGGAGTACGGCGCCGAGGCGGAAGTCCTGTGGCGCTCGCTGCGCACGCGCCTCGCGCAGCACGTGAAGGAGATCGCCGATTTCTACATCGCCCGCGATGAATGGGAGAGCGCCGCGGAGCGTTACCGAACGATCCTGAACGAATACCCGGGGCTGGGCTTCGACGCGGAGGCCCTCTACCGGCTGGGCCTGTGCTATCTGCGCATGAACCGGGAGAGCGAGGCCGAGAGCATCTTCCAGGCCGTGGTCCAGAACTACCAGGACAGCGACCTCGCCCGCGACGCCGAGGACCGGATCGCGGCGATGCACGAAGGTTGAGCCTTGCCCGAAGCAGGTCCCCTCTCCGCCTCGGAGCGCCGCCACTACCACCTCGGCCTGCGCAGCTTCGAGCGCGGCGAGGACGCTGCCGCCCTCGAGCATCTTTCCGAGCTGGCGCGAACGCGAGGGGGCTTCGCCGACGTCCACTACATGCTGGGTGTCCTGCACGAGCGGCGCGACGACATTCCCGCGGCGGCCAGCTGCCTGACCCGGGCGCTGCGGCTCAACCCCGGCTACGCCGAGGCGATGCTCGCGTTGGCCACGGTCTACGAGCGACAGGGAGACTTCGACCGCTCGCGCGAAGTGACCGAGCGCGCCCGGGCCGCCGCGCCGGCCGCGGATGGGAGACTGGACGCCACGACGCGCGGCAAACTCGCGAACCTCCAGGCGACGCTGGGCGACGCCTATCGCGAAGTGGGCGAGCTGCGCGAGGCGATGGAGGCCTACCGCAAGGCACTCGACCGCTGCCCGACCTTCCACGACATCCGGCTGCGCCTGGCCGTGGTATTGCGCGAGATCGGGCTGCCGCACCAGGCCCTCGCGGAGCTCGAGCGCGTGCGCCGGGCGAATCCGGGCTGGCTCGATGCCAGCGTGCAGATCGGCCTGGTCCTCTACACGCTCGGGCGTAGCGAGGAAGCCATCCGCGAATGGCAGGGGGTGATCGCGCACACTCCCGACCACCGCGATGCCGCGATGTACCTGCGCATGCTGGGCGCCGACCGCCCCGCGGGGGGAATCCCGCCGCCGGCCGCGCCCGAGGCGAAGCCAGGGGTTCCCTTCCGCGGCGATTCGTGATTGGATGGAGGGGCAAGGAGCGCCGGCTCTCCGCGGTGCTCGCATCGGGCCGGAGGTCCCTCGAGGCCCGCCTCGCGGCCTCCGGCGAGGAGGCCCAGATATGCACCGACTGCGTCACCTCTTCGAGCGCCGCAACCTGGTGACCGCAGCGCCCGGCGCAAGCGTCTATGACGTGGCCGCGACGATGAGCGCGGGAGGCGTCGGCGCCGTCCCGATCGTCGACGGGGATCGCCTCGTCGGGATCTTCAGTGAGCGAGACCTGATGACGCGCGTCGTCGTGCCGCGCCGCGATCCCGAGCGCACGCTCGTCTCCGAGGTGATGACGCACGAGGTCGTGACCGCCACGCTCGAGGACCACGTCGACTTCTGCGTCGAGGCGATGCGCAAGGCGGGCTGCCGGCACCTGCCGGTGCTCGTGGGAGATCGGGTGATCGGGGTCTTCTCGATGCGGGACCTGCTGCGCGACGAACTCGAGGAGCAGGATCTGGAGCTCCGGCACCTGCGCGCGTACCTGCACCAGACGCCGGTTTCATGACGATGGCTCGGGTTTGAGGACGAGGGCTCGAGGTCCGAGGACGAGGGCTCGATTCGAGAGGCCGTGCCCACTCCGCTCGCCTTCGGCTCGCTGCGCGCGCGCTTCGCGCGCTTGCAGGTCCCGGTTCGGGATCGGGAGCGACGCGAATCAGGAGGCCGGTGCGCGTGGGGTAGCTCTCGCGGTGGTGCGCGGGGCGGTGTAGATTGCCGGGCGTGGGGGGTTTGGCGCCGATCGATGTGGCGGCGCTCGCGATCCTCGGGATCGCGGCATTCCGCGGGCTTGCCCTCGGTCTCGTCCGAGAATCCTTCTCCGTCGGCTCGATCGGGATCGCCTATATGGCGGTCGTGCTCTACGCGGATCGCCTCGCGCAGTGGATCGAGCGCGAGACGAACGGCGAGGTGGGCGCGCTCGTCGCTCCCTGGGTCGCCGGCGCGGCGATCGTGGTCGCCGGCATCGCGGCGGCAGTGATCCTCGGGCGGCTCGCCAAACGCGGCGCGAGGCTCGCGGGCCTCGGCTGGATCGACCGCGCGGGCGGTGTCGTGCTCGGCTCGGCCGAGGGCCTGCTGGTGGTCGGAATCCTGCTGTCGATCGCGGCGGCGATCCTCGGGCGCGAGCACCCGGTGATCGCAAGCTCGCGCAGCCTGGTGGCCTTCGAGCGCTTCCAGCACCTCGCCGAAGCGGGCGAATGGTCGCTCCCGGACGTGGCGGCGCGCCCGAAGTCGTAGCTGGGCCCCCCGCTCAACCAGGCGAGCGGGTTGGGCAACCCGCCCGCCCCGCCCGCCCGCCCGCCCCGAACGGACCCGCAAGGCCGCGAAGCGGCCGCGCAGCGAGCCGAAGGCGAGCGGAGTGGGCAGGGCCTCCCGATTCGAGCCCTCGTCCTCGGACCTGAGCCCTCGTCCTCAGACCTGATCTTCCCAGCGGCCGTGGGCGCGGATCAGCTCGACGAGCCGATCGGGTGCTTGCGCCTCGGGGACCTTGCGCTCGACGCAGTCCTTCCCGACGTAGAGATTCACGATGCCAGGCCCGGAGCCCACGTAGCCGAAGTCCGCGTCGGCCATCTCGCCCGGCCCGTTCACGATGCAGCCCATCACCGCGATCTTGACGCCCGGAAGATGCTGCGTGCGCAGCTTGATGCGCGCCGTCACTGCCTCGAGATCGAAGAGCGTGCGCCCGCAGGAGGGGCACGAGATGAACTCGGTGCGGGTCGTACGCTGGCGCGCGCCCTGGAGCACCCGGTAGCCGAGGTCGAGCGCCTGCGCCGCGTCTGCGAAGCCGGCAAGCGCAACGGCATCGCCGATCCCGTCCGCGAGCGGCACCCCGAGCTCGAGCCCGGCGCGCAGGCAGGTCTCCTCGTCGCTCGCGTCGGCCCGGCGTCGGTGCCGCAGCACGATCGGCGCGTCGCCAAGCCCCTGCGCGCGCAGGCGCGCAGCCGCGATGCGGACGGCCTGCACCGGCTGCTCCGCGTCGACCGAGAACGCGAGCGCCGTGGCGCCCGCCGCCGCGCTTGCGGCGAGACAGCGGTCGACGAGCCGGGGGATCTGCGCGACCTCGGCGCGCAGCTCCCACTCGAGCGGCACCCGTCGGCGCGCCGCACAGGTCGCCGCCGCGGAGAGCTCGACATCCGTCACCAGCGCCCCGGCCATCGCCACGATGCGCCCGGCCGCCACCGAGGCGCGCTCGGCCCAACCGGCCTCCACCCGGACGGCGAGTGGCAGCTCGATCCCGGCCGCAGCGAGGGCCTTCGCAAAGGCCTCGAGACGCTCCCCCGCGCCAGGATCGAGGCACTCGACGAGGATCCCCTCACAGGCGAGGCCGCGCGCCCGGAAGAACGCGCGCGCGAGGGAACGGGCCGTCCCAGCGGGATCCGTCGACACCGGACCCAGGTCGAGCTCGACGCGAACCGGGTTCTCGCCGCCGATCTCGAGGTCGCCGCCGCCGATCGGGCGCGTGGAGCGGCGACGCGGCGCGAGCGGATCGTCGATGGTCGCGGCCCCGGGGTCCCCGGGATCGGCCGTGGCACGCGCGAGCGTCGCCTCCGCAAGCCGCGCCAGCTCCCTGGCGACTGGGATCTCCTTCACGGGATCCTCGGTCAGCGAGACGCGGATCGTGTCGCCCAGGCCGTCGAGCAGCAGCGCCCCGATCCCGATCGCGCTCTTGACGCGGCCGTCCTCGCCGTCTCCGGCCTCGGTCACACCGACGTGGAAGGGATAGGAGGCTTGCCCGGGTGCGCGCTCCTCGAGCCGGAGGGCCAGGAGTCGATAGGCCTGGATCGCCACCAGCGGATTGCTGGCCTTCATGCTGAAGACGACGTCGCGATAGCCCTCGCCCTCGCAGACGTCGAGGAACTCGAGGGCGCTCTCGACCATGCCGCGCGGCGAATCGCCGTAGCGATTCATGATCCGGTCGGAGAGCGAGCCGTGGTTGGTGCCGATGCGAAGCGCCCGCCCGAGCTCCTTGCAGCGGCGCACGAGCGGCCGGAAGCGCTCCGCCACGCGCTCGATCTCCGTCTGGTACTCGGCGTCCTCGTACTCGCGGACGGCGAACTTCTTCTTGTCGGCGTAGTTGCCGGGGTTGATCCGGACCTTCTCCACGTGCTCCGCGGCGATCAGCGCGGCGCCCGGGGTGAAGTGGATGTCGGCCACGAGAGGGACCCGGACGCCGCGCGCGGCGAGCGCCGCGCGGATCTCCGGCAGCTTCTCGGCCTCGCGCAACGAGGGCACCGTGAGGCGCACGATCTCGCAGCCGGCCGCGACGAGCCGCTCGATCTGCGCGACGCACCCGAGCGTGTCGAGCGTGTCGGTGGTCAGCATCGACTGCAGGCGGAGCGGATTCGCACCGCCCACGCCGACGTCGCCGACGCGCACCTCGCGGGTCGCGCGGCGTCGCGGAGAGAAGGGGCTCGCCCTCATCAGCGCATCTCGATCAGCGCATCGAGGCGGCGGAAGGCCTCGTCGAGACGCGTGGGATCCGTCCCGCCGCCCTGCGCGAAGTCGGGCCGGCCACCGCCCTTGCCGCCGAGCACCTGGCTGATCTCTCGAACGAGATCTCCGGCGCGGAAGCGGCCGGTGAGATCGGCCGTCACCCCGAGTGCCAGTGTCACTTTGCCGCCCTCCTCCGCCGCGAGCAGCACGATCGCGGATCCGAGGCGCTGGCGAAGCTCGTCCACCATGCCGCGCAGGTTCTTCGCGTCGACGCCGTCGACCCGCGCGGTGAGCACGCGCACCCCGCCCACCTCACGCGCCGTCTCCGTGAGGTCGCGCGAGGCAGCGCCTCGCGCGGCGGTACGCAGCCCTTCGAGCTCCCGCTCGAGCGCGCGGCGCTCCTCGAGCAGCCGCTCGACGCGCTCGGGAAGCTCTGCGACCGGGGCCCGCAAGAGGCCCGCGGCGCGCTCCAGCAGCTCCTCGCGCCCGCGCGTCCACTCGAGAGCACCGAGCCCGGTGAGCGCCTCGATGCGCCGAACCCCCGCCGCGATGCCGGACTCCGAGAGGATTCGCAGCAGGCCGATCTCGCCCGTCGCCCGAGCGTGCGTACCCCCGCAGAGCTCCGTCGAGACGTCGCCGAAGGAGATCACCCGGACCTGGTCGCCGTACTTCTCCTCGAAGATCGCGACGGCGCCCGCCGCAATCGCATCGGGGTAGGCCATCTCCCGCAGCTCCGCGTGCGCGTCGGCCTCGATCCACGTATTCACGAGGTCCTCGATCGCACGAAGCTGGTCGCGAGAGAGCGGCGCGTCGTGCGTGAAGTCGAAGCGCAGGCGATCCGGGGCCACCAGCGAGCCCTTCTGGAGCGCCTGCGGCCCGAGCACGCGGCGCAGCGCCGCGTGCAGCAGGTGCGTACCCGAGTGATTGCGCACCGTCGCGGCGCGCGCCGAGGGGTCGACCCCGAGCGAGGCTTCGTCGCCGACGTGAAGCTCTCCGGACACGACCCGACCCCGGTGCACGACGAGGTCTCCGGCGGGCCGCTGCGTGTCGACGACCTCCACCCGGCCGCTAGGCACGCGGATCTCGCCTCGGTCGCCGACCTGACCGCCCGACTCCGCGTAGAAGGGCGTCTCGTCGACGACGACCTCCACCTCCTCTCCCTCGCGCGCCGAGACGCGCGGCTCTCCGTCGACCAGCAGCGCACGCACCGTCGATGCGAAGCTCAGCGTCTCGTAGCCGTGGAACGCGGTCGAGAGCTCGTTCGCGAGGCGCCCATGCACCTCGTCGATGCGCGTCTCGCCGCTCCCCTTCCAGGCGGCGCGCGCGCGCTCGCGCTGCACCTGC
Organism: uncultured Spirochaetales bacterium; assembly: GCA_964413375.1. Taxonomy (GTDB): domain Bacteria; phylum Myxococcota_A; class UBA9160; order UBA9160; family SMWR01; genus CAZUYC01. The sequence continues at coordinate 27,385 of CAYPSI010000075.1, forward strand.
ATGGCCGACTCGAAGCCCGCGTGATCTACTGCGAGTCCGTACCCGCGCAGGACGTCTTCGGTCAGGTCGACCGGGAAGCCGAAGGTGTCATAGAGGCGAAACGCCGCCGCCCCCGGAAGGCGCTCGCCGCCCTCGCGGCGCAAGCCGGCGATCTCCTCCTCGAGAAGCGTCAGGCCCTTGGAGAGGGTCTCGAGGAAGCGCCCCTCCTCGCGTTCGATGCGCTTCGTGATGAACGCGCGCCGCTCGGAGAGCTCTGGATAGGCGGCGCCCATCTCGTCGATCACCGCATCGGCGACGCGGTGCAGGAAGGGCTTCTCGATGCCGAGCAGCGCGCCGTGTCGGGCGGCCCGGCGCAGGATGCGGCGCAGCACGTAGCCCCGGCCTTCGTTCGAGGGAAGCACGCCGTCGCCGATCAGGAACGCGAGCGCGCGCGAGTGGTCTGCGATCACGTTCTGCGAGACGTCCTTCTCGGCGTCCGTCCCGCGCGACACTCCGGAGATCTCCTGCACACGCTGGAGAATGCCCCGGAAGAGGTCGGTCTCGTAGTTCGACCCGACGCCCTGGAGCACCGCCGCGAGCCGCTCGAGACCGGCGCCGGTGTCGATCGAAGGCCGCGGGAGCGGCACGAGGCGCCCGTCCGAGGAGCGGTCGAACTGCATGAAGACGAGGTTCCAGATCTCGAGGAAGCGCCCGCAGCCGCAGGCGGGCGTGCACGGCTTGCTCGTGCAGGCGGGCCGGGGGCCGAAATCGACGTGGATCTCCGAGCAGGGCCCGCAGGGGCCCGTCTCGCCCATCGCCCAGAAGTTCTCCTCCTCGTCGAGGCGGATCACCTTCTCCGCGGGCAGCCCGATGCCGCTGCGCCAGATCTCGTGGGCCTCGTCGTCCTCGCGGAAGACGGTCGCGACGAGCCGCTCGGGGGCCATGCCCAGGCCCTCGGTCACGAGCTCCCAGGCGTACTCGATCGCTTCGCGCTTGAAGTAGTCGCCGAAGGAGAAATTTCCGAGCATCTCGAAGAAGGTGTGGTGACGCGGCGTACGTCCGACGTTCTCGAGATCGTTGTGCTTGCCGGAGACCCGCATGCACTTCTGGGAGCTCGCGGCGCGCGCACTCCCGCGCGACTCCTCGCCGAGGAAGACGCGCTTGAAGGGGACCATGCCGGCGTTCGTGAAGAGCAGGGTCGGGTCGCCCTGCGGTACGAGCGAGGCGCTCGCGACCACGCGGTGGCCGCGCGCCTCGAAGAAGCGCAGGAAGGTTTCACGGATCTCGCTCGCGCCGAGCGGCACGCCTGTGGCCTCCTGGGTCCGGGAGGCCGGAATATACCGAAGCCCCGGGGGGCGCGGGCGACTCTAGAATTTCTGGATGATGTCGTCGTCCGGGCCGCGCTTCGCGGCGGGCTCGGGCTTCTGCTCGCCTGCCTCGGGCTCCGCATCGCCCTCGAAATCGTCCCAGGTGCCGTCCGAGGTGGATCCGATGCCACGGAAGCGCAGCGCGAAGTCGTCCGGGTTCGAGACGTGCTTGAGCGCCTCGTCGTAGGTGACGAGCTTCTGCTTCACGAGGCTCATCAGCGACTGGTCGAAGGTCTGCATCCCGTAGGTCGTGTAGCCCTTGGCGATCGCGTCGTGGATCTCCTTGGTGCGGTCCTTGTCGGCGATGCACTCGCGGATCCGCGCGGTGGAGACCAGCACCTCGAGAGCCGGGACCCGCCCCTTGCCGTCTGCCCGCGGCACGAGCCGCTGGGAGATCACGGACCTCAGAATCGAAGACAGCTGGAGCCGGATCTGCTTCTGCTGGTAGGGGGGGAAGACGGAGATGATGCGGTTGATCGTCTCGGTGGCGTCGAGCGTGTGCAGCGTGCTCATCACCAGGTGACCCGTCTCGGCCGCGGTGATCGCCGTCTCGATGGTCTCGAAGTCGCGCATCTCGCCGACGAGGATCACGTCGGGGTCCTGGCGCAGCGCCGAGCGCAATGCGGTGGAGAAGGTCTGCGTGTCGACGCCGATCTCGCGCTGGTTCACGATCGAGCGCCGGTCACGGATCAGGAACTCGATCGGATCCTCGATCGTCATGATGTGGCAGGTGCGGTTCGCGTTGATGTATTCGATCATCGCTGCGAGCGTGGTCGACTTTCCCGAGCCCGTGGTCCCGGTGACGAGGACGAGCCCGCGCTGCTCCATCGCGATCGACTGGATCACCTTGGGCAGGTGCAGGTGCTCGATCGACTTGACGCCGAAGGGGATCACCCGGAAGACGATGCCGACGGTGCCGCGCTGCTGGAAGGAGTTGACGCGGAAGCGGCCGAGGCCGGGGATCCCGTAGGCGAGGTCGACCTCGCGCGTCTCGTCGAAGCGCGCCTTCTGCACGGGGTTCATGATCGAATCGGCCATCGCCTGGATGTCATCGGGCATCAGGCGTTCGCCGTTCTTCAGCGGAACGAGCGCTCCGTCGACCCGGAACATCGGCGGAAGCCCCGACTTCAGGTGGATGTCGCTGGCCCCGCCCTTGAGCGCGATCTTGAGGATGTCGTTGAGCTCCAAACCCACGTCCTCCCGCCGGATTTCGCACCGCCGCCCGGACTTCTTCGTCCGGCTCGGCAGCGCTCTTGAGGCGGCTTCCGGAACCGGGCTGCGGGCTCAGGTCCGGCCCGCTGCCGGTCGATGAGCCCGGTACCGAACCCGATCCAGGGAGGGGAGATGGCCCGGCGGACGCTCGCCTCGCTCGTTCTCGCCGCGCTGTGCGCGGCCAGCTCGGGCTGCCTCTTGCCAGTCCGCAGCGCGCCCGGCGTCGCAGGCCGGGTCGTGGAGGCCGGGTCCCGACGTCCGCTAGCCGGCGTTCTCGTAGTCGTCCGCTTCGACGGCCGCCACGGCACCCTGCTTCCGGACCGCGAGAACCTCGGCCATGCCGAGCTTCGCACCGACGCCGCTGGACGCTTCCAGTTCGCGCGGCACTTCGCGCCCGGAGTGGCGCTCTGGCCCTATTTCGAGGGCGAGGCCCGGGTCCTCTCGGTGCTGGCCGACGGCTACCGCTGCCCGAGCCCGCAGAAGGTTTCGCCGGGCGTTCCGATCGAGGTCGCGCTCGCGCCGGCCGCAGATCGCAGCGACCAGCGAGCGTCGTGCCGACCGGTGGCCGCGCGTCCCGGCGAGGCGGCTGCCTACATGGCCGGCTGGCGCGCTCTCTTCGACGATCCGGACAGCGACCAGGCGCTCGAGGACCGGCGTCGCGTCGAGCAGGTCCTCGCCGCGCGCACTGCGCTCGGCTTCGCCGAGAACTGCGAGGGCCCGGTGTTCGACCTGGCGCTCTCGCCCGATGGCCGGATGGCCGCGATCGCGCAGCGCGAGAAGCAGCGCACTGCCGTCCACGTGGTGGATCTCGCGCCCGGCAGCGGCATCCGCGGCGTACGCGCGGGCGTGGCGGAGCGGATGCCACCGCGGCGGCTCGCGTGGACCAGCCCACGCCAGCTCGTGGTCTGGTTGCCGGTCGCGACGCCGTTGCGCGCGGCAGCTACCGCTCGCGGTGCGGAGGGCCAGGTGGAGGTGCTTTGGAACGCTCCGGTGGAGCGCGTGAGCACCGCGCCGCAGAGAGCGTCCGCACGTCCTGTCGGGTCGAGCAGGCCACTCGAGCCCGAAGACATCTACGACGAGGGTGCGAATCGCTGGGCCGGGCGTAGCTTCACGCTCGTGCGCGGCGTCAATGCCTCGAGCGGCCTCGCGCGCGAGCAGCTTCGGATCGTCGCCCCGGATGGCGCGCGACACGAGATCGAGCTGCCCGGCGAGCCCTGCGGGCCGACCGGCCATTTCGGGCAGCCGCAGTACCGGATCGCCGCGGACGGGTCCCACGCACTCGACCTGCGCTTCGTTGGCGGGGCCTGCCGCGCCGTCTCGATCGACCTCGAATCCGGCTCGTGGAACGCGATCGACACGGCCGGCGGCGCGCGGGCCGAGTGCCGCAACGAGCGCCGGATCCCGCCGAGCCACCTCCGCGTGGCGCTGCGCGGCTACCTCCGCCAGGCGGAGGGCTCGCTCGCAAGCGCCGGCGCCGACCCGACGCGCTCGTACCTGCTGCGCATCGAGCCCTCGGGCGCGGCCCAGGCGGAGACGCGCGACGCGAGCGGCCACACGCAGCACGTGGCGCTGGCGCCCTTCCCGGTTGCGACGCCGCTGCGCATCGTGCACGTCACGAACGTGGCGCCCGTGGACGGCCTGCAGCCGGCACCGAAGGCGGCCCCGAAGCCCGCGCCGTCCACGCCTTCGAGCGACGGCGAGCAGGGCCTCGAACCGCTGTAGCGCGCCCCTCGGGCGTTCGCTCAGGCCGTCGCCTCTTCCGCCTCTACGGCCGGCGCCGTCGCCGGGATCTGATGCTTGAGCCCCTTCGCCGCGTAGACGGCGTCAGCCAGCCGCTCGCAGATCTCCGAGTTCTCGAGCAGGAAGCGGCGCGCGTTCTCCCGGCCCTGGCCGATGCGCTCGCCCCCGTAGGAGTACCAGGCCCCACTCTTCTCGACGATGCCGCACTCGGAGCCGAGGTCGAGCAGATCGCCCTCCTTCGAGATGCCGCGGTTGTAGAGGATGTCGAACTCGGCCTGCCGGAAGGGCGGAGCCACCTTGTTCTTCACCACCTTGACGCGGGTGCGGTTGCCGACCACCTCGTCGCCCTCCTTGAGGGCCGCGATGCGGCGCACGTCGAGACGCATCGAGGCGTAGAACTTCAGCGCGTTGCCGCCGCTCGTCGTCTCGGGGTTGCCGAACATCACGCCGATCTTCATCCGGATCTGGTTGATGAAGATCACCGTCGCCTGGGACTTCGAGACCGTGCCGGTGAGCTTGCGCATCGCGTGGCTCATCAGACGCGCCTGGAGACCCACGTGCTGGTCCCCCATCTCGCCCTCGATCTCGGCGCGCGGCACGAGTGCCGCCACCGAGTCGACCACGACGAGGTCGATCGCGCCCGAGCGCAGCAGCACGTCGACGATCTCGAGCGCCTGCTCGCCGGTGTCCGGCTGCGAGACGAGCAGTTCCTCGACCTGCACGCCGAGCCGACGCGCATAGCCGACGTCGAGCGCGTGCTCGGCGTCGACGAAGGCGGCGATGCCCCCCTGGCGCTGGACCTCGGCCACCGCGTGCAGCGCGAGCGTCGTCTTTCCGCTCGACTCGGGGCCGAAGATCTCGACCACGCGCCCGCGCGGATAGCCGCCGATGCCGAGCGCCAGGTCCAGGCTCGCCGAGCCGGAGGAGAAGCTCTTCACCTCGCGGTCGATGGCCTCGTCGCTCATCATCAGGATGGCGCCCTTCCCGAACTGCTTCTCGATCGCGGAGACGGCCAGCGCCACCGCCTTCTGCTTCTGGGCGTCCATCGCCTCTGCGTTGCCTCGACCCTTGCCGTTCGTCGTCATGTCTTTCTCCAGTTCTTCTCTTCTAGATGGGGTGATGAACTCGTCCGGCGCCGAGCGGAACCCGCTCGAGCGGCAAGTAGAGCGAGCCGGCAGACGAGAGCTCGCTGCGGAACAAGACGGCTTGCTCGACCGCGAGCTCCGCTGCGGGAAGCGCCAGCGCCGCGACGCTCGGAAAGCTTCGCTCCTTCACGCGTCCGAGCGTGAGGTGGGCGCGGAAGGGGCGCTCCTCGGGAGGGAAGCCCTCCGCGACTACGGCGCGCTCGAGCGCCGCTGCGAGCTCCAGCAGCGGAGCGGTGGGCTCGAGCCCGAGTGCTACGACGCGCGGCCTGCGCGGCGATGGAAAGAGCTCGGCAGGCCCGAGCTGAAGCGCGAAGGGGCGCAGCGTCGCGAGCTCCTCCGATGCCCGGCGTGCGAGCGGAGCGGCGGCGCTGGCCTCGATCTCGCCCAGGAAGCGCAGCGTCACGTGCAGCGCCTCCGGACGGACCCAGCGCACGCCGTCGCCGCCGGGATCCTGCTGCAGCCGCTGCGCGACGGCCGCCGCGACCCGCCGCGCGTCGGCGCCGAGCTCGATCGCGAAGAACGCACGGATCTGGCCTGACTCACTTCGCTCGCCTGCGGCTCGCTGCGCGCTTCGCTTGCGAGACTCACTTCGCTCGGCTGCCCGGGGACGTTGCGTCGATTCGACCGGCTGTTGGCCACTCCGCTCGCCTGCGGCTCGCTGCGCGCTTCGCTTGCGATCCACTCCAGCATCTCCTCGCTCCTCACCGCGCCGCGGGCGCCGTCGACGGGGAACTTGCGCCGCCGCGGGCGCGCATCAGCGTCGGGCCGACGAGGTCCACGCCGAGCAGCGCGCGGCGTACCCAGTCGAGCGCGACCTGCGCGGTCAGCATCCGGTGGCGGGGGCGGTCGAGCGGGAACGCGAAGGCATCGGCGTGCGTGCCCTCCGCACGGGCGAGCGCCACGTGCACGAGGCCGACCGGCTTCTCGGGCGTTCCCCCGCCGGGCCCGGAGATGCCGGTGGTGGCTACACCGTAGTCGGCACCGAAGCGCCCGCGCACGTTCTCGGCCATCGCGCGCACGACGGGATCCGACACGGCTCCATGCCGCTCGAGCAGCTCGCGCGGCACCCCGAGCAGCGCCTCCTTCGCGGCATTCGCGTAGGCCACGACGCCGCCGAGGAAATAATCGGAGGCGCCGGCGACCTCCGTGATGCGCTCGGCGACGAGGCCGCCGGTGCAGGACTCGGCCACCGCGAGCGACAGGCCGCGCTCGCGCAGCAGCCGTCCGAGCACCACTGGGAGTGTCTCCGCCTCGCCCTCGCCGTAGACGAGCGGCCCGAGCCGTGCACGGATCGCCGCGCAGATGCGATCGAGCTTCTCCTCGGCCTCGGCCGCGCTGGCGGCGCGGGCGACCGGCCGCAGGTAGTTGTCGGGAAAAGCCGTGCGGAAGCCGAGGGACACCCCGCCCGAGATCGCGATGTCGGAGAGCTCCGCGTCGAGCGCGGACTCGCCCATCCCGAAGGTGCGCAGCAGGCGCGCCCGCACCACCTCACCCCCGCCGCGGCGCTTCGCGATGCGCGGGAGCACCTGCTCGTCGAGCATCAACGCGAGCTCGCGCGGCACCCCCGGCATGCAGAAGAAGACCGCTCCGCCGGCCTCGAGCGCGAAGCCCGGCGCGGTTCCGACCGGGTTCGGCAGGATCTCGGCGCCCTCCGGGAACCACGCCTGTTTGGCGTTGTTCTCCGTCATCTCGCGCCCGACCCGGCGGAAGAACTCGCGGATCGTCTCGAGCGCGCCCTCGTCCTGGACGAGGCGGAGTCCGAAGCTGCGCGCCAGGACCTCGGCCGTGAGGTCGTCGCGCGTGGGGCCGAGCCCTCCCGAGACGAGGATCACCTCGACGCGACTGGCGGCGCGCACGAAGGCGTCGGTCATCTCCGCGGGATCATCGCCGACGGTCGCCTGGAAGCGCGTCTCCACGTCGAGGCTGAGCAGCCGGTCGGCAAGCAGCGCCTTGTTCGTGTCGACGATCTCGCCGCGCAACAGCTCGTCTCCAATCGTCAGGATCTCCGCCCTCACCGCGCGCTCACCCCCCGTTCGTTCACCCCCGAAAGCTTCATGCCCCGACGACCCAGGCGACCCCGGCCACCGCCGGCGCTGCGAACGCTCCCGCGACCACGTCATCGAACATCACGCCTGCCCCTCCAGCCAGCCGCTCGGCCCGGCGCGCCGGCGCCGGCTTCCAGATATCAAACACCCGGAATGCGACGAATCCGGTCACAACCGGAAGCCAGGACGAGCCGACCCCCGGCAGCGCCAGCGGGGCGAGCGCGATCAGCTGTCCCACCACCTCGTCGATCACGATGCGCCCGTCGTCCTTGCGGCCGTACCAGCGCTCCGCGGCATCCGCCGCCCGGATCCCGAGCGAGAGCAGCCCCAGCAACGCGAGCGCGTAGAGCCAGGGCCCGAGACCGGCGAGCGCGAGGCACAGGACGACTCCGACCGCCGCCCCTGCGGTGCCGGGCGCCACGGGCGCAAATCCGGCGCCTCCGGCGGTTGCCAGGAAGAGCAGCGCCGCGGGTCGCATACCAATGGATTCGTGAGTACTTTCGGACACTTCAGCTTCGATGACGCGACCCGGACGGGACCGCGGTTGGAGGGACCGCGGAAGCCAGCGCCTCGGCGGGGGAGCCGGACGCCTCGACCCTAACGTACCCGGGGGAGGTCGAGAGCGTCAATGCGAGAAGGCGAAAAAAATGCAAAAACAGCGGCACAGAGTCGCGCCAGTGAGCCCGCCGTCCGGCTAGTCTCGCCCGACGATGACTGCGCGCGGATCGGTCCTCGGCATCGACTACGGCGCTCGGCGCATCGGTCTCGCCGTCTCCGACCCGGACCGGATCTTCGCGTTCCCCGCGGGATTCCTACAGCGACACGGCAAGGAGCTGGACTTCGCCGAGCTGCGCCGGCTCGCCGATGAGCGCGAAATCGTCCAGATCGTCGTCGGGCTGCCGATCCACATGAACGGCCGGGAGGGGCCGGAAGCGCGCGCCGCTCGCGCGTTCGCGGAGGACCTCCGCCGGGAGACGGGTCGGAATGTGGAGCTACTCGACGAACGCTGGACGAGCCGTGAAGCGGAACAGGCGTTGCGCGACTCCGGTCGGCGCTACGAGCGAGGTGACGTGGACGCGGCCGCGGCGACCCTGATCCTGCGCACCTGGCTCGAGCGCCAGGCCCAGCGGGGCGGGAGCGAGCCGTGAAACGCATCCTGCTCGCAGGTCTCGCGATCGCGCTCGCAGCAGGCGGCGCGGCACTCGGCGTCGTTCGCTGGGCACTCGCGCCGCGAGATCCGTCCGGAGCAGAGCAGGTCTTCGAGGTCTCTCCCGGAGAGACCCTCCCCGCGATCACCCGCCGGCTCGAAGAGGCGGAGCTCGTGCGGCACCGCTGGGGCGTCGAGCTGCTCGCCCGTCAGCGCGAGCTCGCCGCGCGGCTGCAGCGCGGCGAGTACGCACTCTCGCCCGCGCAGACCCCCGGCGAGATCCTCGAGCAGCTCGCGAGCGGCCGCGTGATCAGCTACGCGGTGGCGTTTCCCGAGGGCTTCACGGCCGCGCAGTTCGCGGAGCGGCTCGCCAGCGCCGGGCTCGCCGACCGCGACGCCTTCCTCGCCGCCGTGCGCGACCCGCTGCTGCCCGCACAGCTCGGCGTCGAAGGCGACTCCCTCGAGGGCTACCTGTTCCCGGAGACCTACCGCTTTCCGCATGGCATGCCGGCCGCCGACCTCGCGCGCGCGATGGTCGGGCAGTTCCGCCGCGTCTGGGACGAGCTCGCCCCGCTGGCCCGCGAGCGAGGCCTCCCGATGCGAGAGGTCGTGATCCTGGCCTCGCTGATCGAGAAGGAGACCGGCGCGCCGAACGAACGACCGCTGATCGCCTCGGTCTTCCTGAACCGCCTCCGGATCGGCATGCGCCTCGAGACCGACCCGAGCGTGATCTACGGCATCCCGGACTTCGACGGGAACCTGCGCCGTCGCGACCTCGAGAACGCCGAGAATCCGTACAACACCTACCGGATCTCGGGACTTCCGCCCGGTCCGATCGCAAATCCCGGGGCCGCGTCGCTGCGCGCGGTGGTGGACCCGGCCCGGACGGAGTACCTGTACTTCGTCTCCCGCAACGACGGGAGCCATACCTTCTCGAAGACCTACGCGGAGCACCTCGCGGCCGTGAACCGCTTCCAGCGCGCCGGAGGCTCCTGACGCATCCATCGGAGGCCCCCGATGTCCTCGCTCTCCGCCGCCGAGATCCGCGCCCGGCTCCCGCATCCGGTGATCGACAGCGACGGTCACGTGCTCGAGTTCATCCCCGCGGTGCGCGACGAGATCGAGTCTCTCGCCGGGCGCGAGGTGGCTGCGGCCTGGGACGGCGTGCTCGGGGTCTGGAAGCGCGCGCGCGCGATGAGCGCCGCGGAGAAGCGCGCCCAGGGGCTCTTCCGGATGACCTGGTGGGGCTTCCCGGCCCGCAACACCGACGACCGCGCGATGGCCATCCTCCCGGAGCTCCTGCACGCGCGGCTGCCGGAGCTCGGCATCGACTACGCCGTCCTGTATCCGACCTACGGTCTCGGCACGCTGAACATCGATGCCGACGAGCTGCGCCGCGCGTCGGTGCGTGCGTTCAATCGCCATGCGGCCTCGACGACCGACGGGCTACGCGACCGCCTTTGCCCGGTGGCGATGATCCCGATGCACACGCCCGAGGAAGCCGTCGCGGAGCTGGAGCACTGCGTCCATGAGCTCGGCTTCCGGGCCGTGCTGCTGGCGGGTCACGTAGCGCGCCCGGCGCCGATCCCGAACCCACCGCGCACGGCGCGCTGGATCGACACGCTCGGACTCGACAGCCTCTACGACTACGATCCGGTCTGGGCGAAATGCGAGGAGCTCGGCGTCTCGCCGACCTTCCACTCGAGCGCGATGGGCTGGAACGGCCGCGCTTCGCCCTCGAGCTACGTGCTGAACCACCTCGGAAACTTCGCGGCCGCCGGCGAGGCGACCTGCCGCTCGCTCTTCCTGAACGGCGTGACCCGCCGCTTCCCGCGCCTGCGCATGGCCTTCCTCGAGGGCGGCGTCGCCTGGGCCTGCCAGCTCTACTCGGATCTCATCGGCCATTTCGAGAAGCGCGGCGGCGGGCGCGTGCAGGCCTACGACCCCCGCGAGATCGATCGCGTGCGGATGCGGGAGCTCTTCGACCGCCACGCCCCCGCGAGCTTCCGTCGCCACGCAGCCGAACTCGACGCCGTGCTCCACCTGCTCGCCGAGCCGGACGAGGACCCCGCGGGCCTCGACGAGTTCGCGCGCTGCGGGATCGACCGCCCCGAGCAGATCCGCGAGCTCTTCGCGGAGCCCTTCCTGTTCGGTTGCGAGGCGGACGATCCGATGAATTCGCTGGCCTTCGATCGGGCCCGCAATCCCTTCGGCGCGACGCTCAAGGCGGTCTGGGGCTCGGACATGGGCCACTGGGACGTGCCGGACTGCACACGGGTCCTGCACGAGACCGTCGAGCAGGTCGAGCGGGGACTCCTCAGCGAAGCGCAGCTCCGCGACTTCTTGTTCGCGAACCCGATCGACCTGTGGACCGCAGGAAACCGGGACTTCTTCCGCGGGACGTCCGTCGAGGATGCGGTCGCGAAGGAGATCGCCTCGCGGCCCTGAGCGCCGACGGATCCACCCGAAGAGCCTCGCGGCCCGGCTCAGCCGCGCGCAGCGGCGTGCCGCTGCACCACGGCGAGCAGTCCCTCGCCATAGCGCGCGATACGCGCGGGCCCCATGCCGTAGAGCGGCTCCAGGTCTGCCGGCGTGCGGGGCTTCCAGCGGACGATCTCGGCGAGCGTGCGGTCGTGCGCAACCACGTAGGGCGGGACCCCGGCGGCCCGCGCAAGCGCGAGGCGCTGCGCGCGTAGCGCCTCCCACAGCACGCGGTCGCCCGCGCCAAGATCGCGCGCCTCGACGCCGGGGCGGCGCTCGGAACGCGACGGGGGTGCGCCCTCCCCCAGCGTCCGCGGCGCGGCGCGATCGGAGCGGCCAGCGCCGGCGCGATCCGGAAGCTCGATGCGCGCCGGCCGATCGGCATGCATCACCGCGCGGCCGGCCTCCGTGAGTCGAACGACCGGACGGCGATCGCCTTCGAAGTCGACCCAGCCCGCGGTGACGCAGCGTCGCAGCAGGCGTTGCAGCCAGTCGGCGTCGCGCTCCGCGAGGATCCCGAAGGTCGGCGTCCGGTCGAGTCCACTTCGCGTGAGTCGCTCATCGGCCGAACCGCGCAGCAGCGCGACGGCCGCACCGAGGCCGAAGCGCCCCTCGACGCGCGCGACCGCAGAGAGCGCCTTGCGCACCAGCAGGGTCGCGTCTTCGGCGTCGACCTCGCTTGCGTCGCCTGTCGCCTGCAGACGCGTGCAGACGTCGCAGATGCCGCAGCCCGAGAGCGTCTCGGCCTCGTCTCCGAAGTAGCGCAGGATGGCGTCGTGCCGGCAGCTGCCCCCTTCGGCCCAGCGCACGAGCTCGAGGAAGAGTCCCCACTTGTGCTCCACCACCTCTCGCGCGGGGGCCCCGCCGTCGGCGGCCGTCTCGATCAGGCGCCGCCGCAGCGGCAGATCGTTCGGCGCCCAGAGCAGCAGCCCGAGCGCGCGCGAGCCGTCGCGGCCGGCGCGCCCGACCTCCTGGTAGTAGGCTTCGAGCGAGCCGGGCGGCCCGAGGTGCACGACGGCGCGCACGTCGGACCGATCGATTCCCATGCCGAAGGCGTTGGTCGCGACCACGACCTCGAGCGTCCGGGACGTGAAGGCCCGCTGCACCTCCTCGCGCATCGCCCCGCCCTGGCCCGCGTGGTACGCGCGCGCCCGCCAGCCCTGCCCTGCAAGTCGCAGCGCTTCCTCCTCGGCGCCGCGCCGGCTCGGCGAGTACACGATCGCGGCGCCGCGCCCCTGCCCCGGCGCGGCGAGCGCCTCGGCGAGGGCCGCGTCGACCAGCGAGCGCCGCTCCCGCGCGCCCGAGACCTCCCTCGCGCGCAGCGAGAGCTCGGGGCGCGCGAAGCCGTGGACGAGCTGTGGCGTATCCGCGGGCAGGCCGAGCCGGGCCAGGATCTCGTCGCGGACGACGGGCGTCGCGGTTGCGGTGCACGCGAGCAGGCGCGCCTTCGGGAGCGCAGCCACCACCTCGCCGAGGTTCAGGTACTCCGGGCGGAAGTCGTGCCCCCACTCGCTGATGCAGTGAGCCTCGTCGACGGCTAGGAGCGGGCATTCGAGATCCATCGCGAGCGAGCGGAAGCCCGGGAGTGCCAGCCTCTCGGGAGCGACGAAGACGAGCGAATAGTCGCCCCGCGCGATACCCGCGAAACGGCGCCGCGCTTCGCCCGCATCGAGCGTCGAGGCGAGGTAGGTCGCGTCGATCCCGACGCGCTGGAGCGCATCCACCTGATCCTGCATCAGCGCAATCAGCGGCGAGACGACGAGGGTCGTTCCCGGAAGGATGCAAGCGGGGAGCTGGTAGCACAGGCTCTTGCCGCCGCCCGTCGGCGCCACGAGGAGCAGACGGCCGACCGACAGGAGTGCCTCGATCGCCTCCCGCTGACCGGCGCGAAAAGTCGAGTGCCCGAAGCGAGCGAGTGCCGCGTCGAGAGCCTGGCCTGCGCGAGTGTCTGCGTTCATCTCCCTGCGTCGACGGGGCGAAGTGCGCGATGCTAGCGGCGCTTTCCCGATGTGTCGCTTGGGATCAGCGTGCGGAGGGCGGCTGCTGCTGGCCGAGGATCCAGCCTTCGATCTGCCGGATCTCGGGATCGGCGGGTTCGCCCGCGGGACGCTGGCCCAGCACGACGTCGAGCATTGCGAGGAGAGCCAGCGTGGCGTCGAAACGGTCTTCCCCGTCGGGTTTCGAGCCGAAGCCGTCGGCGAAGGCGGCCTGCAGCTCCGGCTCGAGCTCGACGCCGAGCCGAGTTGCGAACTCGAGTACACGCGGAAGCTGCGCGGCTCGCACCGCCTGCACGCGTTTTCCCCGCGCACCGCCTGCGGAGACCGCGGCTAGATCGAGGCCCAGATGCGCGTAGGCCTCGGCCGGATAAGTCTCCGCGACGACCGTGCGCCCTGGCGCGAGCAGCTCCGCGAGCGAACCCTCGAAGGGCCAGAGCGCGACGTCGAGGGCGCCGCGCAGCGCCGGGATCAGCGCGTCGCGCCAGCCGGAGATCGCGGCCTTTCCCACCTGCTGCGCACCGAGCGTCCAGAAGAGCGGGGCCGCTGCGCGGCGCAGCGGCGTCGCCCGTTCGCAGACCCGAAGCAGCTCGTCCATCGAGGCGACGCCGAGGCCCGCTACGAGCTGGGCCTGCGAGCTAACACCCGGCCTCGCCGGGTAGAAGGGGCGCAGGATCGAGATCTCCTCGGGTCGTTCCGCCACCTCGAAGAAGGGGCCGGCGAGGCTCGGCAGCAGCGTGCGGAACGCGCGTACGCGGGCCTGGCGCGCGTAGGCGAGCGGAAGACCGATCGGGAAGTCGAAGCCCGCGAGGACGACGCCGCGGGGCCCGGCCTCGGCCGCGAGATCGGCCAGCAGCCGATCGGGTGCGGCCACCGGCGAAGGACCCTGCGCCCGCCAGCCGCGACCCTGGCGCTTCGCGCGGGCGAGCCAGCGCTTGCCCGGAGTCGCGCCCCAGTCGGCGTGTGCGACGAGTGTCGGAGGCGTGGGGAGGGTGGACGTGGCACTCACGGCAGCGCTGAGAATGCCACAAGCAGGCCCGCTTGGGCTTCGCCCGGCCGCGCGCCGGCTAGAGCAGGGACACCTCGCGCAGCAGCGCCAGGTTGTCGAGGGCGATGCCCGCGCCATGCACGACGGCGGTGAAGGGGTCCTCGCTGCGCAGGATCGGGAGCTTCGTCTCCTGACGCAGGACCTGGTCGAGCTCGCGCAGGAGCGAGCCGCCGCCCACCAGCATGATGCCGCGGTCGACGATGTCGGCCGCCAGCTCGGGAGGGGTCTTCTCGAGCGTCAGGTGCACCGTCTCGACGATCGCATGGATCGGCTCGACGAGCGCCTCGCGGATCTCGTCGCTCGTGGCGACGACGACCTTCGGAATGCCCGCCACGAGGTCGCGGCCCTTGATCTCCATCGTCTCGGTCTTCGCGGTCGGCGAAGCCGTTCCGATCGTCATCTTGATGTGCTCGGCCGTCCGTTCGCCGATCAACATGTTGTACTTGCGCTTGACGTAGTTGATGATGGCATCGTCCATCTTGTCGCCGCCGCAGCGGATCGACTTCGACGTCACGATACCCGAGAGCGAAATCACCGCGACGTCGGTCGTTCCGCCGCCGATGTCGACGACCATGTTGCCAGTGGCCGCAGTCACGTCGAGCCCGGCGCCGATCGCGGCGGCCATCGGCTCCTCGATCAGGAACACCTCACGGGCACCGGCCGACAGGGCCGACTCGCGCACCGCGCGCTTTTCGACGCTGGTGATGCACGGCGGAACGCAGATCACGACGCGGGGTCGCACGAGCTTGCCGCGGTTGTGCGCCCGCTGGATGAAGTAGCGCAGCATCGCCTCGGTGATCTCGAAGTCTGCGATCACGCCGTCCTTGATCGGACGGATCGCACGGATCCCGCTAGGCGTGCGCCCGAGCATCTCCTTGGCCTCGTGCCCGACGGCGAGGACCTTCTCGCCCCGCCCGTTCGGGTCCGCGATCACCGCGACCACCGATGGCTCCGAGCAGATGAGACCCTTGCCGCGCACGTAGACCAGCGTGTTGGCCGTGCCGAGGTCGATGGCCAGATCGTGCGAGAACATTCCTGCAATGGCGTCGAACAGCATCGCCCTTGCGCCCCTCCCACCGCGCGCCGTCGCGGCCTGTGGGCTGCTGTATCGGCGAATGAGCGGCAGGAGTTGAGCGGACGCTGCGTCGCGTGAAGGCTTCTCGCGGGCCAGAGGGCCGAGGGGCCAATCGGGTCGACCGACGCGCAGCGAAGCGCTGCCGAGCCGAGGTCAGCGACAGGCAAGCGAAGCGCGCAGCGAGGCGAAGCCGAGCGGAGTGGGCTGCCCTCGACCGGTTCGAGCCCTCGTCCTAAGACTGGATCACGAGCTTCGAGAGGCTCGTCTTGCGCAGGTTGGTCTTCTGGATCGTCCGCACCAGCTCGGCGACCTTCTCGATGTCCGTCTCGAACGGATTGTTGCAGATCACGCGGACGTTGAGCAGGTTGCCGAGCCGGATGTTCGACCAGTCGAGGTCGTACTGGATCGAGTTCTGGCGGGCGAGCTTGATGAACTCGCCGCGCATGCGCGCGCGGGTGTCCGGCGGCGGCTCGGTCTTGGCCTTGATGATCTCTTCATCCTCGAGCACCCGCTCCACGCGGCCGTTCTTCTCGAGCAGGTAGTAGAGGCCCCGGTTCATGCGGATGTCGTGGTACTGGAGGTCGAGCATGAAGACGCGGGGGTCGTTCCACGTCGTGTTGCGCGAGTCGACATAGGACTGGATCATCCGGCGCTTGATCAACCAGTCGACTTCGCGGTCGAGCTTGTCGGGATCCGTGTCGAGGCAGTCGAGGACGTGCTGCCACATCGTCACCGCCTGGCGCACCTGGTCCGAGACCGGATACTGCTCGATGTACTTCTGGGCCATCTCGCAGTACTCGCGCTGGATGTTGATCGGCGAGTACTCGCGCCCGTTGTCGAGCCGGAGCTTGCGCTTGCAGGTGACGTCGTAGGAGATGTCCTTGATCGCCTTCACCGGGTTGCGCAGCGTGAAGTCCTGGTTGATGTAGTTGTCCTCGATCATCTGGAGGACGACGGCGCAGGTCCCGATCTTCAGGAAGTTCGTGTAGTCGGACATGTTGGAGTCGCCGACGATCACGTGCAGCCGTCGGTACTTCTCCCGGTCCGCGTGGGGCTCATCGCGCGTGTTGATGATCGACCGGTCGTTCGTCGTAGTGCCGGAGATCTTCTGGTAGATGTGCTGCGCGCGCTGGCTGATGCAGTAGTGGATCCCATCCTGCGTCTGGAAGACCTTCCCGGCTCCGGTGTAGATCTGTCGGGTCACGAGGAAGGGGATCAGCTGCTCGGCCAGGTAGTAGAAATCGACGTCGCGGTCCACGAGGTAGTTCTCGTGGCAACCGTAGGAGTTTCCGACGAAATCGGTGTTGTTCTTGAAGATCGAGAGCTTCCCGGTGATGCGCTCCTCGCGGATCTTCTCCTCCGCATAGAGCTGGAGGTCCTCGAGGATCCGCTCGCCCGCCCTGTCGTAGAGAACGACCTGGCGGGGCGAGGCGCATTCGGGCGTCGCGTACTCGGGGTGGCAGCCGGTGTCCTGATAGAAGCGGGCGCCGTTCTCCAGGAAGACGTTCAGGAAGTGCTCGGTGGTGATCAGCTTCTCGAACAAGAAGCGGATCGCCTTCTCGACGGGGAGCGTCTTCCGCCCTTCGGGCGTGAAGATGATCCCATACTCCGTCTCGATACCGTAGATCCGCTTCTGCACGCTCGCCGCCCGACCGGCTATCTGTCCCCTAAGTCCCCAGGTGCTCCCGAAGTGTATCGGTGTCCAGACGCCGGAACTTTCGCCCCACGCGATGGCGCTCGAGCAGGCAGACCTCGAGGTTGTCGGCCGTCACGTTCGGCTCCCTGTCCGCGGCCCGCTGCAAGGCCCGGTAGCCGAGGAGCAGGGCCTCCCTGAGGGGAAGGCCGTCCCGGAACTCGGATCGCAACAGACTCCCGAGCTCCTCCGCGGCACCCCCGATCACGCAGAACCCTTCGTAGTCGCTGATGCTGCCGTCGAACTGCACGCGGTAGATGGCGTTGTTTTCGTGCCCGGCCAGGGTGTCGTCCCCCACCTCGGCCACGATCACCTCCACCTCGAGCGGCTTGAGCTCCCGGGTAAACACCTCACCCATGGCTTGAGAATAGGCGTTCGCCAGCCCCTTCGCTCGCACGTCGTCCCGGCTGTAGGCGTAGCCGCGTGTGTCGGCGTAGCGCACGCCGAGCTTCCGCAGCTGATCGAACTCGCTGAACTTGCCGACGCCGGCGAAGGCGATCCGGTCGTAGATCTCCCCGATCTTGGAGAGCGAGGAGGGATTCTCCGCCATCAGCAGGACACCCTCGTCGTACTGGAGTGTGACGCTGGACTTGCCGCGGGCGATGCCCTTGCGGGCAAACTCCGCCTTGTCCTGCATCACCTGTTCGGGGGAGACGTAGAAGGGCATCGTCATCGGCGTCCTCCCCGCGCCGGAACCCGGCGGCGCGCTCCGAGGATCTCCCGATAGATCCGGTCCATCTCCTCGTCTCCCGCCCGTTCGATTCCGCCTTCCGAACAGAAGTACACGAGCGGGTAGATTCCCCGCTCGAGATCGACCCCGCCCGTGGCGCGGTCCTCGTCGGAGGCATCGGCGAGTGCCTGGAGCGCGGCGCGCAGGCCTCCGTCGCGCGACGCAGAGGCGTCGTAGGACTTCTTGAGCGACTCCCGGGCATAGAGCCCCCCGGAGCCGGTGGCCTCGTACTCGGTCTCTTCGTAGCGTCCGCCGGTCACGTCGAACTTCCACAGGCGTCCCTGTCGCCGGCGAAGGTCGTAGCCGGCGAAGAGCGGCACCACCACGAGGCCCTGCATCGCGGCGGGGAGGTTCGCGCGCACCATCTGCGAGAGCCGGTTGGCCTTGCCGTCGAGCTCGAGTCGATCGCCTTCGATCTTTTCGTAGTGCTCGAGCTCGATCCGCATCAACCGCGCCATCTCGAGCGCCGGCCCGGCCGCGCCGGCAATGGCGATCAGCGAGTAATCGTCCGTGGCGAGCACCTTCTCGAGATCGCGGGACGCGACGCGGTGCCCCTCCGTCGCGAGGCGGTCACCCGCGACGATGACTCCGTCGGCGTACTTGAACGCCAGCACGGTGGTACCGTGCGGTACCTGCTCGAGGTCGAGCCCCGGCGCGGAGAGCCGGCTCCAGTCCGGTACGAGCTGTGTGTGATCGACTGCCAGGAGCTCGTTGAAGCTCGAGCCCTGGTACTTGCCGCCGAAGCTGATCGGCAACGCCCCCCCCTTCTTTCGGGTCTCGGCGGGGGCCCGCACCCTGCCCGGCTTCGCCGCGCTGCTGGGCCGCTGCTCAGCCCTTGCGGTCGGCCCGCCCCCTCCGTCCGGCCCGACCGTAGCAGCCCTACGCTGTGCCTACTGGCCGCCCCGCTGAACGTAGTTCTTGACGAACTCCTCGGCGTTCTCCTCGAGGACCTCGTCGATCTCGTCCACCAGGGCGTCCATCTCCTCCTTCAGCTCCTTGCCCTTCTTGGCGAGCTTCTGGGATCCGGAGGCATCCTTGTCCTCGCCTTCTCCGCCGCCCCGCTTGGGCGTCTTCTTCTGGGTCGACTCGGCCGCGCCGTAGATCGGGAAGGCATCTCCCGCCACCTCGCGCTTCGGGCTCGTCGTCCTGAACATTCTCATGGCGCCCCCGCGTCGCGCGCCGCTAGGCGCGCAGGTTCCTCACCAGATCCGCCGCCGTCGGAGACTGGTTCAAGAGCTCCTCCACGTGCACCCGCGAGCCCTTGAGAGGCTCGGCCATCAGGATCCGCCTGATGGGCTCCTCATCGACGCTGAAGGAGATCGAATCCCAGTTCACGCCGAACACGGCCGAGCCGTAGCGCCGCAGACACTCACCCCGGAAATAGGCCCGTGTGTCCTCCGGCGGCTTGCCGATCGCGAGGGCGATCTCCGCATCCGTGACGATCCGCTCGGCCCTGCCCTGCCGTTCGAGCATGTAGTATAGGCCCTTGTCGGGCCGGAGGTCGTGGTACTGGAGGTCCAGCATCTGGACCTGCGGGGCGTCCCACGAGAGCGACTTCCGCTGCATGAAGCTCTCGATCATCGCCTTCTTCATCACCCAGTCGACCTGACGCTCGAGCTCCATCGGATCGCGGCGCAGGGACTCGATGGCACTCTGCCATTTGACGAGCACGTCCTCCGTCTCCGCCGACAGCTCGCGGCCAGCGCAGTAGGCCAGAGCCATCTCGAGGTACTCCGCCTGGATCTCGACGGCGCTGAGCCGCTTGCCGTTCTCGAGGTGGAGCGCACGCCGGCAATCCGGGTCGTGGGACACCTCCTTGATGGCGGCCACGGGATCGCGAAGCGCCAGGTTCTTCCGGATGGCGCCGTCCTCGATCATCGAGAGGACGAGGGCCGTGACGCCCGTGCGCAGGTAGATCGTGTACTCCGAGAGGTTCGCGTCGCCCACGATCACGTGAAGACGCCGGTACTTCTCCCGGTCTGCGTGCGGCTCGTCGCGCGTATTGATGATCGGGCGCTTCACCATCGTGTCGAGCGCCACCTCGGTTTCGAAGAAATCAGCGCGCTGCGAGATCTGGAAATCACAGGGGTGAGCGCGGTTCTCGCTACCCACCTTGCCCGCGCCGCAGTAGACCTGGCGCGTCACGAAAAAGGGCATCAGATGTTCGACGATCTGCTTGAAGGAGGTCCGGCGGTCCATGAGAAAATTCTCGTGGGCGCCGTAGCTATTGCCCTTCCGATCGCTGTTGTTCTTGTAGAGCAGCATCTCGGCGCCGGCGGGCAGCAGGCTCGAGGCCTCGCGCCGGCTGGCCTCGAGAATTCGCTCGCCCGCCTTTTCATGGATCACGAGTTCACGCGCGTTCGTGACCTCCGGACAGGAATACTCCGGGTGCGCGTGGTCCACATAGTAGCGCGCGCCGTTGACGAGAGTTTTGTTGCGGGCGATGTTCTCCTGCTGGTTCGGGGTGTACTTCTCCCCGTCGACCTGGAAGCCCCGCGCGTCGGCCAGCGGATTCTCCTGATCGTAGTCCCACAAGATCTCGCCGTAGTGCTCCTCCCGGTAACAGTTGACGAGGAGGACGCAGCTCGAGATCGGGTCGAAGTCGGGATCCCCCTTGACGGTGATCCCGTACTCGATCTCCGAGCCCATCACCTTCGGAATGGCCATGCATTCTCCCGCGCCATGCGCGCGCGCCTAGAGATACTGGCCCGAGGTGATGTTTTCAATCGATCGCTCCTTGCGGCTGATCCCCGTCATCAGCGTGCGCACGTTGATGATGCGCTCGCCCTTTCGGCCGGAGATGCGGGCCCAGTCGTCCGGGTTGGTGGTGTTCGGGAGATCCTCGTTCTCCTTGAACTCGTCGTTCACGGCCTCGAGGAGATCGTCGAACTGGATACCCCGCTCGCCGTGGCTGATCGTCCGCTTCACGGCCTTCTTCTTGGCGCGCGCGACGATGTTCTGGATCATCGCGCCGCTCGAGAAGTCCTTGAAGTAGAAGATCTCGCGCTCGCCCTTCGCGTAGGTCACCTCGAGGAACTTGTTCTCCTCGCTGGCGGCGTACATGCGGGTGATCGTCTCCTCGATCATGCCTGACGCGATCTTCGCCGTGTCTTCCCCGTAGCGCTGAGCCGCCGTGGCGTGGAAGGGCAGATCCGAGGTCAGGTACTTCGCGAAGATCTCCTTGGCGGCCTTCGCGTCGGGCCGATTCACCTTGATCTTCAGATCCAGGCGCCCGGGCCGCAGCACGGCGGGGTCGATCAGGTCCTGGCGATTGCTGGCGCCGATCACGATCACGTTCTTGAGCGACTCGACGCCGTCGATCTCGGACAGGAACTGGGCGACGACCGTTGCCTCCATGTCCGACGAGATCCCCGATCCGCGCATGCGGAAGAGTGAATCCATCTCGTCGAAGAAGATCACGACCGGGACGTCCTCGCTCGCCTTGTCGCGTGCCTTCTTGAAGACCTCTCGAAGCTTGTGCTCGGTCTCCCCGACGTACTTGTTCAGGAGTTCGGGGCCCTTCACGTTCAGGAAGTAGGGCGTCGTCCTCCGGCCGGTGCGCTGCTCGATGCTGCGCGCGAGGCTGTTGGCCACCGCCTTGGCGATCAGCGTCTTCCCGCAGCCCGGAGGGCCGTAGAGCAGGATGCCCTTCGGCGGCGAGAGCTTGTGCTCGGCGAAGACCTCCGGGTACATGTAGGGCAGCTCGACCGAGTCCCGCAGGATCTCGATCTGCTCGCCGAGCCCGCCGATGTTGTCGTAGGTCGTGTCGGGGATCTCCTCGAGCACCACCTCCTCGACCGCGGACTTCGGCAGCTTCTCGAAGGCGTAGTGCGTGCGCGGATCGTAGAGCACGTTGTCGCCGACCTTGAGCTTCTCGCGGCGCAGCGGCTCAGCCAGCGTCACGACGCGCTCGTCGTCCGTGTGGCCGAGCACGATGGCCCGATTGTCCGCGAGCAGATCGACGATCGAGACGACCTCACCGCGTGCGGTGAAGCCGGCCGGCTCCACCACGTTCATCGCCTCGTTGAGCACCACGAGCTGCCCTTCCTCGAGCGTGAAGGGGTCGAGGTTCGGGTGCACGTTCACGCGCATCGCGCGGCCGTCGACGAGGATCTCCGCGGTGCCGTCCTTGTTGGGCCGGTTGAAGATCCCGTAGGTATTGGGAGGCGCGCAGAGCTTGTCGACCTCCTCCTTCAGGACCTCGATCTGCTGCTTCGCTTCCTGGAGGACGGCCACGAGGCGCTCGTTCTGGCGCTCCGAGTCCGCAGCCTGCTCGCGGGTGCTCTGGTAGCGGCGGCGAAGCGCGTCGAACTCGGCGATCAGCCGATCGAGCCGCCGGCGGAACTCCTCCGAATCGCTGCCGAAGACGCGGATCGCGTCCTGCAGGTCTTCGACCTCGTCCTGATGCGGCCGAGCCGGGCCGCGATCGCGGCCCGCATCGTTGGGATCTCCCGCGCGCGGGGCCGCCGCGGAGATCCGACGCATCACGTCGTGTACGAAGCCCTTCTTGGTCGATCCGGAATCCGCTTCGCTCATTCCGTCGCCTCCTCGTTCACGCGCATTCCCATCGCAGGGGCTGCGGTCATGAACGAGTCCTGCAAGGCGCGTGCCGCCCTTCCTCCAATGCCCAGCTCCCCCGGCGTGCCGGCCTCCTGCGCGTTGCCGAGGGTTTTCGCGCGCTCCCCATCACCGCAGTGTGCAGCCGAAACGGAGCGCGCGCACCCGCGCGCGAACCGGAGGTCCCGGCCCGCGCGTCCGTGCGCCACGAGATCCATCATCGAAGCTCCCGTGCGCGGTCCGAAAGACAACGCAGACTCGCCATTCGAGCTTCAGAACCGGCGCCGCCGCGCCTTGTCGGGAGGGTGAAAAAGGCGCCGAACACCGCGAAAAGTTTATTCTTTTCGCGATTTTGGAAGATATCAGACGACCCCCGACTGTCAACCAGCCGGACGACACGCCGCCTCCCCGGGTGAGCGGTGCGCACGCGGCATCGCGTCTCGCCCCGCGAGGCGGCTGTCTCGAGGCCGTCGGACCCGAGGATCTGGGGTTGCGTGCGGGCTTTGCCCCAGAGCTTCCGGTGGCCTGCCGGCGAGGTGCCGCCGCGTGATGCGATGCTGCATCCCAGTTGCCGCCTTCTTGACGCCAGCGTCGGAGATCCCACGGTCTGGCCGCTTCACGCGCGCCCCGCCGAACTTTGCGGCACTCGGGGGGCGCGGCATCAGAGTTCCCCGTTAGAGGAAGTCCGGTCGCCGACCCCACCCCGCTCACCGGGTGCCCGTAGCCGCGTCGAGGTCGAGCACCCGGACGCCCGGCGGGGGCTCGAAGCGGAAGAGCGACGCATCGGGGTCGCGATTCACCCGCAGGTCGCGCAGCGCGACCGTCGTGGCGTTGCCGAGCAGATCGATCACGGTGGTCTCGAGCAGCTCTCCCGAGCGCGGATCGATGCGGGCCTCGAGCCGCTCGTAGGTGGCAGCCTGGCGGGGCACGAGGTCGAGCCGTGCCGAGGCCTCTCCGCACTCGAGCGCCTTCACCTCGAAGTCTCGCAGGATCTCGCCTTCTCCGAGCAGGAAGGAGAGCGCCGCGCCGGAAAGGTAGGCCTCGGTCACGGTCAGACGCTGCGCCTCGCGGTTCGCGGCATCGTAGATCCACAGCTCTTTGCCGTCGCAGACGACGAGGCTCGGCTCGGGCTCCAGGTAGGTCCAGCGCATCCGGCCGGGCTTCGCGAAGACGACGCTGCCGCGAGACTTCGAGGTCGCACCGGGCTGCCCGAGCGCCACCGAGCGCGTCGACTGCTCGAAGCTGGCCTCGAGGTCGCGCACGGCCTCGTAGCGGCGCTGGAGGGCCTTTGCAGCGCGATCGGCGCAGTCGAGCCCCGCCTGTACAGGCGGGGCTGCGGCCGCCAGGGGCGCAACGGCAAGGCTCACGAGTGCGAGGACGCAGGCCCACACGTGGCGTTGGACGCGGACCGGGCGCGCGAGCTTCACGGCTCGAGCTGGCTCACGTAGACATCGCGGGGCTTCGTCCCGTCCTGCGGCCCGATGATCCCCTCGGTCTCCATCTGCTCGATCATCCGCGCGGCGCGGTTGTAGCCGACCTTGAGGCGGCGTTGGATGTAGGAGATCGAGGCGTTGCGCGTCTCGGCCACGATCGCGATTGCGCGGTCGTACATCTCGTCGGTGTCCTCGTCGCGCCCCTCCTTCGCCTCGGCCTCGTCGCGCATGCGAATCAGGGTCTCGTCGAAGTTCGGCTTGCCCTGCGCGCGGAGTGCGGCCGCGAGACGAGCGACCTCCTCCTCGGAGACGTAAGCGCCGTGGATGCGCTGGAGCTTCGAGGTGCCCGGGGGAAGAAAGAGCATGTCGCCCTGGCCGAGCAGGTGATCCGCCCCGTTCTGGTCGAGGATGGTCCGCGAATCCGTGCGCGACGAGACCTGGAAGGAGATGCGCGCCGGGAAGTTCGCCTTGATCACCCCGGTGAGGACGTCGACGCTCGGCCGCTGCGTCGCCAGCACCAGGTGGATCCCCGCTGCGCGCGCCATCTGGGCCAGACGCTGGAGCGATTCCTCCACGTCGCGCGCGGAGACGACCATCAGATCGGCCAGCTCGTCGATCACGACCACGATGTAGGGGAAGCGGCGGTACTCGACCTGCTGGCCCTCCTCCTCGCCGGGCTTCACGCGCAGCCGGTAGGTCTTGTTCCCCGCTGCGAGTTCGCGGTCGACGCGCGCGTTGAACTGGTCGATGCTGCGCACCCCGAGCGCGGCCATCATCTGGTAGCGCTGCTCCATCTTTTGCACGACGCCCGCGAGCGCTGCAGCCGCGCGCTTCGGGTTGGTCACGACGTCCGCAAGCAGATGCGGAATGCCTTCGTAGACGGAAAGCTCGAGGAGCTTCGGGTCGACGAGGAGGAGCTTCACGTCGTCCGGCGTGGCTCGAGAGAGGATGGAGCAGAGCAGCGCGTTCAGGAACACGCTCTTGCCCGTCCCCGTGGCGCCCGCGACGAGCAGGTGGGGCATCTTCGCGAGGTCTGCCTGGGTCGTATTCCCGAAGATGTCCTTGCCGAGAGCGAGCGAGAGCTTCGAGCGGCTCGAGCGGAACGATTCCGCCTCGAGCACGTCTCGGATGTACACCGTCTCGCGCTCGGGGTTCGCCACTTCGATCCCCACCACCGATTTCCCGGGCAGCGGGGCGATGATGCGCACCGAGAGGGCGCGGAGCGCGAGTGCCAGGTCGTCGGCGAGGCTGACGATCCGGTTCACCTTGATGCCCGAAGCGGGCTCGAACTCGTACATGGTGATCACCGGACCCGGGTGGACGGTGTTCACCTGCCCGCCGACGCCGAAGTCGAGCAGCTTCTTCTCGAGAATCCGCGAGTTCATGATCAGGCTGTCGCGGTCGTAGCTCTTCGCGCGCGGCGGAGGCTCCTGGAAGAGCGAGAGGTCCGGAAGCTGATAGGGGCCCGTGGGCGCTCTCTCGTCGAAGTGGAAGGCCTCCTGCGTGCCCTTGCGCGCCGCCGCCCGCTCGGCGCCGTGATCGACGATCGTCGGGTCCTCGCCGCGCGCGCGGCGGGGAGCTGTCGGCGCCGGGGGTCTTCGCCCGGATGCCGGCGCCTGCTCGACCCGGGCCTCCTCCTGCTCCGGCTCGCTCTCGGGCGCGCGCGCCGCGGCCACCCGTCGCCGGCGCGCGCGTTGCTCGCGCCAGACTTCCAGTCCGCGAGCCCCTCGCCCGATCCCGCGCACGAGGCGAACGCCCGCCCGCTGCGTGCCCTGCCCGAGGCCGACGGCGAAGCACCCGACGCCGCGCGTTCCCCACCCGATCACCGCTCCGAAGGCGCCGGCGCCCGCGCCGAAGCCCTCGAGCAGCGGACCCATCGATACGCCCGTCGCCATCAGCACGCCGATCGCCGCGAGCGCCGCGTTCGCGACGAGTCCGCCCCAGCGGCCGACGAGCAGCGCCTCGATGTCTGCGAGGCCGCCGCCGAGAATCCCGCGCGGGAGATCCGCGACGATCGTTCCACCGGGACCGGCCAGCAGCACGGGCAGCGTCGCGGTCGCAGCGAGAAGCAGCGCACTCGCGGCCCAGAATCGCGACAGGGGACCCGGGATGCCGCGTCCGAGAACGAGCCTGCCGCCGAGCAGGCCGAGCGAAACCACGCTCACCCAGGCACCCGCACCAAAGGCGCGCAGCAGCAAGGCAGCGGTCGTCGCTCCGACCATGCCGGCGCGGTTCGCGACAGCCGCCCGCGAGAACACGGGATCGGCGGGGTCGAAGCTGGCCAGACCGAGGACCGCGAGCAATGCGATTCCCAAGAGCGCGACGCCGACGCACTCCTCGACCACGCGGCGGGGAAAACCCGCCGCAGCTTGCCGCCGGGCCCGTCGGCGTCCGACGGCAGCCCTAGCCATGAAGCGCTCGGTTCGAGGCCAAGCCTCCCGCCCCCCTGGGAGGAACCACCGGAGAGTACATTCTTTAGGACGATGCCACGAATTGGTCGATGGCAGCCATCTCCGCTCGCCTGCGGCTCGCTGCGCGCTTCGCTTGCTGCGCTACCGAATCCGGTTCGCGCCGTCGGGCGAACGGTGTTTGATCGGTGGGGCGAGGCCGAGCGTTCACAGTTGACGGCGCCGGTCGGGAACGGGATGCTACGGACATCCCCAGTCCCGACGGAGAGCACTCCCCATGGCAAGCGTCAATCGAGTCATCCTGGTCGGCAATCTCGGGCGCGATCCCGAGCTTCGTTACACGGCCGGTGGGCAGCCGGTCGCATCCTTCAGCGTCGCGACCAACGAGCGCTGGAACGATCGCGAGGGCAAGACCCAGGAGCGGACGGAGTGGCACCGCATCGTCGTCTGGGGAAAGCAGGGCGAGAACTGCGCCAACTACCTGCAGAAGGGCCGAACGGTCTACATCGAGGGTCGCCTGCAGACGCGCGAGTGGGAGGACAAGGAGGGCCAGAAGCGGCAGACCACGGAGGTGGTGGCGCAGACGGTCCAGTTCCTCGATCGGCGCGACGGCGCAGCGCGCGGTGCCGGAGGCGCCGCCGGACCCGTCGGGCCCGCCGGCTCGTCCGAACCCGACCCCACTCCCGTTCCCACCGGCGGAGACGACATACCGTTCTGAGGACGAGGGCTCGAGTCGGGAGGGGTTGCTCTCTCCGCTCGGCTTCGCCTCGCTGCGCGCTTCGCTTGCTCGTCCCTCTCTGCCGTGATCGGGCGTCGCGAGCGCCCAGCACCCCAGCAAGGCGGCGAAGCCGTCGCGCAGCGAGCCGCAGGCGAGCGGAGAGGGCACGGTTT
>CAYPSI010000076.1:0-2959 GCA_964413375.1 uncultured Spirochaetales bacterium
TGACAAGGGCCGCGTCTTCTACGTCACCAAGACCGGCGTCTTGGCGATCACGAAGCCGATCAACGGCGCGCCCGCCAGCGCGGCGAATGGCGGCACGATTGGGTTCGCCGTCGATTCGCCGGCTACGGCCAATGCCTGGCATGCCGCTGGCCTGGCCAATGGCGGCACGAGCTGCGAAGACCCGCCGGGCGTGCGGACGGGTGGCGCGGGCTCGGCCTACCTCGCATATCTCCGCGATCCAGCGGGCAACAAGATCTGCGCGCTCCACCGCATGGCGCGCTGATCGCCTGGCCCTGGACACCGTCGCGGCCACCCAACCGGGGCTGAGGAGCGGGAAACGTCCCATCTCCACCGGGGATTTAACGGTTCGAGCGTTATCGGACCTTGCGGATCGGCCCGCAAATCCCCTCTTGAACGGCTTATCCGCTCCGCGCTGACGATCCTCCTCGTCGAGATAGATGATCCGTGTCTGGGCCTGCCACCGCACGCGCGCCGGCGGATCGTCGTCGAAGAGGAGCTCGCCCCGGAGCGCGACGCGTCCGGCCAACTCGAGCGGCGCGGCGTTCAGGATCAGGAGGTCGACGCCGTCCGGCAGGTCGATCTCCCAAACGGGTCCGCCTCCCACCAGGCAGCGACTCTCAGGCAGCGCCTCCGGCGAGTGAGGGCTCATCGCCTCGTTGAAACATGGCCACGATTCTCTATAATGTGGCCACATTCAGTAGGGGG
Source organism: uncultured Spirochaetales bacterium (assembly GCA_964413375.1). GTDB lineage: Bacteria > Myxococcota_A > UBA9160 > UBA9160 > SMWR01 > CAZUYC01. The sequence continues at coordinate 727 of CAYPSI010000076.1, forward strand.
CGCGGTCGTGGCGAAGGCGAGCATCGGCGTGCGAGAGCTGAAGGACAACCTTAGCGCGACGCTGGCGCGCGTTCGGCGGGGAGCGATGGTGACGGTGACGGATCGCAACCGACCGGTGGCGATCATCGTCCCCGCCCGCAGCGCCGGGGAGGAGGAGCTCGTTCGCACGCTGGTGAAGAGCGGGCGTCTCGCGTGGTCGGGCGGCAAGCCGGCAGGCCTCGCAAAGGCGCCGCGCGTCCGCGGTCCCTCGGTGTCCGACGCCGTCGTGGAGGACCGGCGCTGATCCTATATCTCGACACGAGCGCGCTGGTGAAGCTCTACGTGCGGGAAGCCGGGACCTCGGAGACGAGAGCGCGTGTCGGTGACGCGACCCTCGTGGCGACCTCCCGAGTCGCGTACCCGGAGGCGCGAGCCGCGTTCGCGCGCCGCCAGCGCGAGGCGGCCATCACGCGACGCGCGCTCGCCCGCGCGGTATCCGCGCTCGATCGGGACCTCGGGCGCTTCGTGGTGGTCGAGCTGTCCGCGAAGGTGGCCAGGCGCGCCGGGGAGCTCGCCGAGCGCCGCGGCCTGCGGGGGTTCGACGCGATCCACCTCGCGAGCGCGCTCGAGGTCGAAGAGCTGACGGGGCTCATGCCCGGCTTCTGCTGCTACGACGAGCGCCTCGGCGAGGCCGCGTCCATCGAGGGGCTCCCGACCCTCTGACCGCGTCAACGACGATCCGCGACGGCGTCGCGCTCTCGGACCTCTCCGACCCCGCGCGCGCCTTCGGGCGAGCTCACGGCATCGCTCGCCAACGGGCGCCAGTCGCCGATCGGGGCGCATAGGGAATTTTACCTGCGTTTCTTGGCATGGGGTTTCTCCAAGATAGAAATGTCCGGTTTCCCGTTTCAATCAGTCAGGGTCGGGTCTCTGCGGAGGAGCCCGTTCCGGCCCGCCGCGGCGTTCCGGCGCGCAGCAGGCGGGCCTTCCGCAGGGTCGTGGACGGCTTCGCGACCTTCGCTTCGGTGCGCTCGTGCTCGCCGTGCCAGAAGCAGAGCGACCCGTCCTCCCGCTCCTCGATGCCGACCGTGCTCCCGCGCGCAGCCCGCGCGGCGTCGGTCGGGTCGAGGACGTACAGCACCCGCTTGTCGTTCAGGGGCAGGCTCTTCGAGACGAGGCGGGTCTCCTGCCAGCGGAAGACGCGGCCCTTCGCCGCAGGCGTGTTGGCGCACAGGATGTCGATGTTCAGGCTGCCGAGGGCCCGGCCGAACTGTGTGACTCCAGCCCCACCGTGGGGCTCCTTCCGGTTCACGCGGAATACCCCGGCCTTGTTGCTGTACAGCGCCACCGGCTTGCCATGCTGCTCGAGGTACGAGCGCATCGCTGCGAAGTAGGAGAACGCCGACTCCGACTCGCAGAAGAGCAGCTCCATCAAGGCACTCGTTGCATCGTCCACGAACACCAGCAGGGTGCAGCGAGGGGCGCGCTCCTCGAACCACGCGTGGTCGCAGCCATCGACCTGGATGAGCTCGCCGCGACACGGCCTGCGCTGCCGGGGCTGCTGGATCCGTGGCTCTCGGCGAGCCCGGGGGATCCACAGGCCGTCCTCGGTCATCCAGTGCCGGAGCGTCTCGACCGAGAGCGCCAGGCCGTGTAGCTCCGTCAGCTTCTCGTGGGCCAGCGTTGGGCCGAGGCCCTCGTATCGGCCGCGGACGGTGGCCTCGCGGATGGGATAGGCGAAGCACAGCCCGTAGCAGAGGTGGACGAGGCGATCGTAGTGGTTTCGCTCGAGCCCGAGGGTCTCGTTCAGCGACGCGCCGAAGCCCCGACGCCAGAGCTCGTCGTAGGGCACCAGCGAGTAGGTGTAGTGCGCACCGATCTGGTGCAGCGTGAGGAAGGCGAAGAGCAGCACGTAGGAGAGGCGGGAGAGCGGAAAGGCCCGGTGCGACACGACGAGCACGGCGACCAGGGCGAGCGTGAGCGCATTCTCCAGGGCCCAGGTCGAGCGCGAGACCGGGCTCCAGCCCAGGACGACGAACTGCGCACCGGTCCGAGGACGGGGTGTCGATCCGGGCGCGGGCTGCTCTCTCCGCTCGGCTGCGCCTCGCTGCGCGCGCTTCGCGCTTGCTGCGCTCCTTTCGCTCCGCTTCGCCTTGCGGCGCGTGCCTCCTGCTCGCCCGGGGGCGGGGGGGGAGGTAGATTGTCCGCCTATGGCGGACCCGGCCCTCCAGCCGCCCGACGAGCGGGATCGGAT
>CAYPSI010000077.1:0-14893 GCA_964413375.1 uncultured Spirochaetales bacterium
GCGCTCTACGCGACGAGCCCGCTCGATCGCCAGTGGCGCGACATCACCACCGTGACGCAGCACGCGCTGGTGAACGTGCGAGGTTACGGGGAGGTCGGCCGCGCACTGCTCGGCCTCGATCCGGACTCGTTCCTGATCTGAGCGGCTCAGACCCGGGGGAGGGAGGCGCAGTGGCCTGCAGCCTCCCGAGAAACCCGCCGCGCTCGCGGGCCGCGCCTGGGGTACCCTCTGCGCCTCCCGGAGGACTCCGCATGGCCTCTCCCGACCTCGCCGCCTTCGACGCGGACAACCACTACTACGAGGCGCTCGACGCCTTCACGCGCCACCTCGACCCGAAGCTCGGGCCGCGCGCCGTGCAGTGGGCCGAGATCGACGGGCGCAAGGTCCACGTGATCGGCGGGCGCGTGAGCCGCGCGGTGGTGAACCCGACCTTCGATCCGGTGGCGAAGCCCGGCGTCCTCTCGAACTACTTCCGGGGCAACCCCGAGGGCAAGAACCCGCTCGAGTACCTTCGCCAGCGCGAGCCGATCCGCCCCGAGTACCGCGACCGCGACGCGCGCCTGCGCACGCTCGACGAGCAGGGGCTCGAGGCCGTGTGGCTCTTTCCGACGCTCGGCATGATCTACGAGGAGCTCCTGAAGCACGACCCGCTCGCGGTCGTCGCGACCTTTCGCGCCTTCAACCGCTGGCTCGACGAAGACTGGGGCTTCGCCTTCCGCGACCGGATCTTCGCGGCTCCCTATCTGACGCTCGCCGATCCCGACGAGGCGGTGCGGGAGCTCGACTGGGCGCTCTCGCGCGGCGCCCGGCTGGTGGTGATGCGACCGGCGCCGGCCTGGACTGCGGCGGGGCCGCGCTCGCCGGCCGATCCCATCTTCGATCCCTTCTGGGCGCGGCTCGCGGAGTCCGGCATCCCGCTTGTCGCACACGCGGGCGATTCCGGGTACACGACCCACGGTTACGAGTCCGATGGCTTCGGCGCGAGCTTCGAGGGCTACGGGCGTCCGTCGATCAAGTCGTGGAACATCGAGCGTGCGGCCCACGACTTCCTCGCGACGCTGGTCTTCCAGAAGCTCTTCGAGCGCTTCCCGAGGCTGCGCGTGGCCTCGGTCGAGAACGGCTCGGAGTTCCTGCCCGACCTCTTCCGGAAGCTCCGCTCGAGCGGACGCCGGCATCCGGGCCATTACGCCGAGGATCCCATCGAGAGCTTCCGCCGCTGCGTCTGGATCAATCCCTTCTGGGAGGACGACGTGTAGGAGATCGTCTCGCTTATGGGCGCCGAGCGCGTGATCTTCGGATCCGACTGGCCGCACATCGAAGGCATGCCACGGCCGCTCGACTACGCGGCCGAGCTCGTCGGCTTCGATCCGGAGACCCGGCGGCGCATCCTGCGCGACAATACCCGCGAGCTCACCTGGGGAGCGAGCGGGCGCTGACACCCCGAGGCCTGGAGGATCGATGGACATCTACGAGGCGCTCTACACCACCCGCGCGATGCGGCGGGTGCGGCCCGATCCGATTCCGCTCGAAGTGCAGCAGCGGATCCTCGACGCGGCGATCCGCGCGCCGAGCGGTGGCAATGCCCAGATGTGGCGCTTCCTGCTCGTCGACGATCCGGGCGTCAAGGCACGGCTCGCTCCGATCTATCGCGCTTGCCTCGCCCAGGTCTGGGAGACCGTCTACAAGCCGCGCGCGGAGGCGGCCGCGAAGGACCCGTCGAGCGCCGAGTCGAAGAGCTTCCGCACGATGCAGCGCTCGGCCAACTGGACGGCCGAGAACTTCGAGCGCTATCCGCTGCTGCTCTTCGCGATGAGCCGCTTCGATACGACGGGCGGCTCGATCTTCCCGGCGGTCTGGAGCGCGATGCTGGCGGCGCGGGCCGAGGGGGTGGGCTCGGCGCTCACCAGCGTCTTCCTGTTCCGAGCGGCCGAGGTGCTGGCGCTGCTCGGAGTGCCCGCGGACGAGGGCTGGAACTTCGCCTGTTGCGTTCCGATGGGCTATCCGCTCGGCCGTTGGGGAGTCGCGCCCCGCGTGCCGGTGCACGAAGTCGCACACCGCAACCGCTGGGGCGCGCCGCTCGGCTTCGAGCTGCCGAAGGCGCTCTGGCCGCGCTGATCCTTCGGCCTTTCTCGACGCGAGCGCATCTCCGCCGGGATCGGAGCTTCAGTCCGTCGGAGCGTCCGCCTCGGGGCGCTCGCTCTGCGAGAGCCCGAAGGCGCGCCGCAGCGCGTCGCCGATCTGGGTGATCGCCCGGCGCCCGTCGGGCAGGAGCGTCAGGAAGCTGACGAAGCCGTGGAACATCCCGTCGTAGCGGGTGGCCACGGTCGCTACGCCATCGTCGGCGAGTCGGCGGGCGTAGGCCTCTCCCTCGTCGCGGAGGGGATCGTACTCGGCGGTGATCACCAGGGCCGGCGGCAGCCCCGCGAGTCGCTCGGCGCGCAGCGGTGAGGCATAGGGGTTCGCGCCGTCTGCCGGGTCGGCCAGGTACTCGTGCCAGTAGTAGCGGACCTCGTCGCTCTGGAGGAAGTATCCAGGGCCGATGCTCCGGTGCGATTCCGTGTCGAAGCGGAAATCGGTCACCGGATAGACGAGCACCTGGAGCGCGAGCGCCGGACCGCCGCGGTCCCGAGTCAGCAGCGAGACGACCGCGGCGAGATTTCCCCCGGCGCTGTCTCCGGCGACCGCGAGGCGAGCCCCGTCGCCGCCGATTTCGGCTGCGTGCAGGCCCAGCCAGTGGATCGCAGCGTACGCGTCTTCAGCGGGGACCGGGAAGCGGTGCTCGGGCGCCAGCCGGTAGTCGACCGAAGCGACGAGGCAGCCCGAGGCGTTCGCGATCGCGCGGCAGATCCCGTCGTGGGAGTCGAGGTCGCAGACCACCCAGCCCCCGCCATGGAAGAACGCGACCACCGGGAGCGGCTCCGGGCCTGCGCCGAGCGGTCGATAGACGCGCACGGGGATCGCGCCGAAGGGCCCCGGGATCGCGCGGTCGGTCGCGGAAGCGACGGGCTCGGAAGCGGCTGGAATCACCCGCGCGGCCGCCTCCTTCACGAGGCGTCGGTTCTCGGTTCCGCTGCGGGCGAAGTCCACGCTCGGGAAGCTCGCCGTCATCGCGTCGATGATCTCGCGGGCCTTCGGGTCGAGCGGCACGGGTGTCTCCGCCGCGGAGGGAGCTCTCCGGAAAGCGAAGGCCCCCGGTCCTGACGGGGAAACCGGGGGCCTTCTGGCTCCACACGAAAAAACTGGCGCTTCTCTCAGCGTTGCCCCTCGCGGAGGCCGCTCGCCTCCCACTCCTTGGAGAGCTGCTGGAGCTTGCGCGCAAACTCATCGAACTCGTCGTCGAAGGAGAGGATGATCTCCGTCGTGCGCGGGATGTCGTCCGAGTTGAGCAGACCGCGGTAGCGGTTCAGGTTGGCGAGGATCGCCTCGGCCACCTTGAGCGCCCGCTTCTCGGTCTTGATCAGCGGCGACTGGAGCGTGTAGACGTTGTTGCGTCCCCACAGGCTTTCGTCGCGGACGATCGCGATCTCGCGGTAGACGGTGTTGATCGGGTCGAAGTTGTACTCGACCCGCACCTCCTTGAAGACGTCGGCGTTGCCGGTATAGAAGCCTCGCTCCTTCTCGACCTTCCCGAGCTGGCGACAGCGCGGGCAATAGAAGGTGTCGCCGTGGTTGAGCAGGAACACGCCTTTTGCGTAGTCCTCGCAATCGGTGTTCTCGCAATAACCCACACCGCGCTTCATGCTGGCCATCCTCTCTTGGATCGCCTCCCGGGCCCACACCGGGGGATCGTGATCGCGCCCGAGAATCCCCCCGGGCCCTTGCGGGGGACCTCGCAAACTCTGTGCCAGCCGCGTGCCGGTTCGGGTGTTCCCTTTGGGCCACCCGACCCTTGACCGCTGCGACTGCGACTTCCCTGCGTGTGGGCGATGGTCGGCCGATCCGACCTCGGCGTTACGCGGAAGGGCACCCGATGGGAACCGCACTTCCGCGACTTGCCGCTTCGCTGTCAGGTCCGCAAGAACCTTGCGGACTCGGGGCCTCGAAAACCCCTACGCGCACACGCTTCCCCCCTGGGGGGATGGGCAAGCGGTCGCCTCCGTCCTCTTATGTCTCTCGGTGCCGCGAAAACCCTAGCCGGCACGACTGGTTGGAACCCTTCAGCTTATACTGCTGAAGCCGCTGTCTTGTCAACGGGGATGTTCGCCCCAAGCCACTGTTTTACCATCGCCGGAGTTCGCGAGCGAGATCGACCCTCCGATCCTCGAGGTCGATGCGCAGCAGCAGCAGGTGTGCGAAGGCGGCTGCGGCGGCGAGCATGCCCAGCGCAAAGGGGAGCCCCATGCCTTCGCCGAGACTTCCGCGCTGCAGATTCTCGGGGTGCATCGCGGCGCCCCCGAAGAGCTGGATCGCGAAGTAGTTGAGGGGGATTGCAGCGGCCCCCAGCAGCCCGTACACGGCTGCAAAGCGCGCGGTGCGTTCGCTCCCGTCCGTAAAGGCGCGCAGCAGCAGGTACGCGAGGTAGAGGAACCACAAGAGCAGCGTCACCGTGAGGCGCGGATCCCAGGCCCACCAGTGCCCCCAGGTTCCCCGCGCCCAGATCGGCCCGCTCGCGATGGTCAGGCTGCAGAAGACGACGCCGACCTCGGCTGCGGCGAGCGCCGCCCGGTCGTAGCGCGCGTCGGAGCTCCGCAGGTAGAGCGCGCCGCAGAGCGCCGTCGTGAGGAAGCCCAGGTAGGCGCCGATCGCACAGGGGACGTGCACGTACAGAATCTTCTGGATCGGCCCCTGCATCGAGTCCACCGGCGCCGCGAAGACCGCCCACGCCCAGAGGGCCGCGATCACCAGCAGGGCTGCACCGCTCGTGCGGATCATGCTCGCTCACTCATCGAGGACGTACTCGAAGGTCAGGAACGAGAGTATCAGATAGGTTGCGTCGGTCACGAGCAGCAGCTGGATCGGCTCGAAGGAAACGCGCCCGGTCTCGAGCAGCTCCGCGGTTCCTCGCACCGCTCCGGAGAGAAGGGGCCACAGTAGCGGGAGCACGAGCAAGGGCAGCAGGAGCTCGCGGAAGCGCGTACGGATCGCCACCGCTGCGGCGAGGGTTCCGATCGCGCACAGGCCCACCGAGCCGAGCAGCGCGATTCCCGCGAAGGGCCACAGCACCGGCAGCAGGTCTACCTCGAAGACGACCGCGAACACGAGCGCGGTGACCGCCTGCACGAACCCGAGGATCACGACGTTGGCGGCCCACTTGCCCAGAAAGATCCAGCCGCGCTCGACGGGTGCGAGCGCCAGGCCTGCGAGGGCATCGTTCTCGAGCTCGATCGCGAAGGCGCGTCCCAACCCGAGAAGCGCTGCGAAGATGGTGGCGACCCACAGCAGTCCGGGCGCGTTCGCGCGCGTCTGCGCGCTGGCCCCTCCGGGCAGCGCGAAATGGAAGACCACCACCACGAGCGCAGAGAAGACCAGCATCGCGACGAGACGGTCGCGGCTGCGCCACTCGCAGAGCAGGTCCTTCCAGAGCACCGCGAGGAAGGCGTTCACGGCGCGTCGGCCGCCGCAAGGGCAGCGTCGAGGCGCTCCAGGTCGCACTCGCCCGGGTCGCTGCGGTGCGCGATCCGGCCGTGAGCGAGCACGATCGCCGAGTCGACGAGTCGCAGGGCGGAGGCCAGGTCGTGCGTCACGAGGACGAAGGTCTGCCGCTCGCTGCGGAGCGCCGCGAGGCGTTCCGCGAGCCCGGCCGCCGACCGACGGTCGAGGCCCGTGAAGGGCTCGTCGAGCAGCAGCACCGGCGGATCGTGGACGAGGCCGCGGGCGATCGCGACCCGCTGGGCCATTCCGCGCGAGAAGCTGCCCACCGGATGGTCGGCGACCCCGGAGAGGCCGGCGTCGGCGAGCAGACGGTCGGCGCGCGAGCCGGGATCGGGCAGGTCGTGCAGGCGTCCTGCGAAGACGAGATTCTCGCGCGCGGTGAGCGCCGGGTAGAGGAAGGTCTCGTGGCCGATCAGTCCCACTTTGGCGCGCGCCGCGCGCCCGTGCGCACGCTGGCCGGCGATCTCGACGGAGCCCGCGCTCGGCCGTGCGAGTCCGGCCAGCAGCCGCAGCAGCGTCGACTTGCCGGCGCCGTTGGGTCCCAGCACCGCGAGGGCCGTTCCGGACGGTACGACGAGGTCCACGCCGGCCAGCGCGACCGCCCAGCCGAAGCGCTTCTCCAGGCCGCAGGCGGCGATCGCGGGGACGCTCAAGCGCTTCCGCCGTCGATCGGGAGGGCCGCGCCGCAGCGGTGGCAGAAGCGGGCGTCCGGAGCGAGATCCGCTGCGCACGCCCGGCACGCGGTCTCGAGCGCGCCGGCCTGGGCCAGGGAGGCGCCGGTCGCGCGCTCCTGCGCGCTTCGCTGCCTCCGCTGAATCAGGTCTGCCGCGCGCATGCGCAGCTCGCTGCGAAGCTCCTCGTAGTCGGGAGCGTCGAGCTTGCCGGTCTCGAAGTCCTCCTCGAGGCTGCGTAGTGCCGCGAGCACAGCCTCGCGCTCGGTGTCGAGCGCAGCGAGGGCCGGATCCAGGTCGGGCTCGTCGGAGCGAGCGCGCAGCGGGCCGATCAGGAACGCGATGCCCGCGGCCGCGAGCGCGAACGAGAAGCCGAGCGTCGCAAGGCGCGGCGGCGGGCGGCTCGGGGCAAGCCTGCGGAGCCGGATCGCGACGGGCTCGCCCGCCTCGATCTGGAACCCTTCGAGGTGGAGGAAGCTGCGGTCGCCGCTCTGTACTGGGCGTCGCCGGTGCAGACGCGTCGTCTCGACGGCGATGCCCGTATCCGCGACGAGGACACTCGAGACGCCGACGCTGCGGTCGAAGCGCTGCACGAACTCGGTGTCGTCGCCTGCGACCGGAAGCCGATAGCGGAGGGCCAGCGCGGAAGCGCCGGCGGGAATCGGACCGCGCAGCGCGAGCGCGCCCGAAGGGTCGGGCTCTGCACCCATCGCGAGCGTGCCGGGCGAGAAGCGCAGCGCCTCGGCGCCGGGCGGGAGCGCGATGCACAGCAGCGGGGCATCGGAGCTGGCTTCGAGCGGTGTCGTTCCGGGTACGACGAGGCGGACCTGCTGGTCCACGACGAGCGCGGCGTCGTCGAGCTCGAGCCAGGCCTGCGCATCGGCGAGCTCGACCGTCGAGGCGGCAGCGGGCGGCAGCGCGAGGTGGAGCTCGAAGCTCTCCCCTGGCGCGAGCGGTCCAGCGCTGCTCATCGCAAAGCGCCGGGCGTCGAGCGTCTGCACGGGGCCGCTCACGAGGCCATCCCCGCTCGCGCGCGGCCCCCGCTCGTCGGTCAAGACCTCCACCCGGTCGACACCCTGGAGCAGATGCCAGCGGAGCAGAGCCGCATCGCCCTCCTCGGCCAGCGAATAGACGAACTCGATCTCGTGGGTGCCGGGATGGAGGGGGCCCCAGAAGCTCACGCGCGAGCCGTCCTGATCGATCCCCTGCGAGGCGAAGGGGAGCGAGATCGGGCTCGCCTGCGCGGGAAGCTCGAGCTCGAGCAGGGGCCGGGTTCCCTCGCGTTGCGAATCCGGAACGAAGACGACGCGGTCGGAGGGATTGCGTAGCGCGTGGGTCTCGACCACGCGAAGACCGCCACAGCCCCGATCGATGCGCAGCCGCAGCGAGGGCCGCTCGATCCCGCTCGCATCCGCGAGCGGGGCCGCAATGCGCACCTCGACCTCGTGCACCGTCTCGCCGGGGGCGAAGGTCACACGGGTTCCGAAGGGGAGACCCTCGGCGCGAACGCCGACGAGGTACACCCTCTCGGACTCGTTCGAGATGCCCTCGAAGGAGAAGCGGCCGGCGGCGTCCGACTGGGTGCGCCCGAGGCCCGGCGCCGCGTCGGGGGCGGCGGCATACAGCACCACGGGGAGGTTCGCGACCGCGCCGCCGCTCTCGTGCACGATCCGGCCGCGCAGCGTCGCGGGACCCTCGGGCAGCCGCTGCGCTTCTTCCTGTGCCGATGCGGTGCCGAGCGCTCCCATCAGGAACGCGAGGCATGCGAACGCGGCGCGCGTGCTCATGCGCCGCGCGGCTCGCGAGCGCTGCGCGGGTGCGGCCACATCACGAGCACGCTGCCGACGACGAAGATCACTCCGCCGATCCAGATCCAGTTGACGAGCGGATTGCGGTAGATCTTGAGCGTCGCGGAGCCGTCGGGCTCGAGAGCCGTCAGGATCACGTAGAGATCCTCGCGAAGGGTCGAGTGGACGGACGGGATCGAGGCCGGCTGCTGCTCGAGCCAGTACATGCGCTTCTCGGGAGTCATCACCCCGAGCGGCTCGTCGTCCTGGTAGAGCGCGAGCCTCGCGACCGCGCCACCGTAGTGCTGGGCCGGGATCGGTCGCGCCGTGAGGTAGCGCAGGGTGTAGTCGTGGATCTGCACCTCGCTTCCCGGGCGAACGTTCTCGAGGCGCTCCTCGTTCAGCACCGAGCCCGCCATTCCCATCAGCACGAAGACGGCGCCGAGGTGCACCACGTAGCCGCCGTAGCGCTGCTGGTTCTTGCGCAGCAGCGCGAGGAAGGCCTGGCCGGCGTTCTCCCCGCCCTTGCGCACCCGCACGCGGATCGCCCGCGCATACTCCTGCACGATCGTCGCGATCACGAAGGCGCCGAGGCTCCACACCGCAAGTCCGTAGAGGTCGACTGCGGCGCCGAGGAGGACGCCGAGAGCCAGCGCGACCGCGACGCCGATGGCCGCCGGCCACAGGAACTGCCGGCGCAACGCGGCCGGCGTGGCTCGCCGCCACGCGACGAGCGGACCCACGCCGGTGAGCAGCATCAGGAAGATCGCGAGCGGGCCCGCCAGCGTGTTGAAGAAGCGCGGGCCCACGGCGACGCGCTCACCCGTCACCGCCTCCGAGAACACCGGGAAGAGGGTCCCCCAGAAGATGACCATCAGGATCGCGATGAAGACCCAGTTGTTGAGCAGGAAGCCCGCCTCGCGCGAGAGCATCGACTCGAGGCGCTGGGGGCTCTTGATCTCCCCGCGCCGCAGCCAGAGCGCGGCCAGGAAGACGGCCGCCGTGGCGAGCACGTAGCCGAGGAAGACGCTGGTGAAGAGCGGCGTCTGCGCGAAGGCGTGCACCGACTGAACGACACCGCTTCGCGTCAGGAAGGTGCCGAAGAGGCAGAGCGTGTAGGTGAGGCCGATCAGGAGCAGGTTCCATGCTTTCAGCATGTTCCGCTTCTCCTGGATCATCACCGAATGGAGGTACGCCGTCGCCGGGAGCCAGGGCATGAAGGAGGCGTTCTCCACGGGATCCCAGGCCCAGTAGCCGCCCCAGCCGAGTACCTCGTAGGCCCAGCGTCCGCCGAGCATGACCCCGATCGAGAGTGCGAGCCACGGGAAGAGCGTCCAGCGCCGCGTGCTGCGGAACCAGCTGCTGCCGAGCTCGCCGGTCACGAGAGCCGCGAAGGCGAAGGCGAAGGGGACGACGAAGCCGACGAGCCCGGTGTAGAGCATCAGCGGGTGGATCATCATCACCGGGTGCTGGAGCAGCGGGTTGAGCCCGTTGCCGTCCGACGGCGGCTGGGCCGTGGGGATCCGCTCGAAGGGATCCGTGATGAAGTTCACCAGGACCAGGAAGAAGATCGCGTTCGCGAGCAATACCGCGACGACCCACGGCATCAGGGTCCGGTTCTGGTGGCGTTGCGACCCTACGCACGCGGTCGAATACGCGAGGAGCATCCACAGCCACAGCAGGAGCGACCCGGCCTGGCCTCCCCAGAGTGCGGCCAGCCGATAATGCCATGCCATGCTGCGCGCCGAGTTCGCGGCGACGTAGCCGATCGAGAAGTCGCCGGTCGCGAAGGCGTGGAAGAGCAGCGCCATCGCGAGCGTTGCGCAGGCGAAGACGAGGCCCACGGCGCGCTCGGCGACGCGCGTCCACTCCGCCCTCCGGCTCGTGCCGGCATAGAGGGCCGCCCCGAAACCGAAGAGTGCGATGGCGAGAGCGAAGCGAAGCGCGTGGGCTCCGAGATCGGCCATGGGGGTCTCCGGCCCGGAAGGGCTGCTAGACCCCGGGCTCGTCGCCCGGGGCCGCTTCGAACTTCGACGGGCACTTCGCGAGCACCTTGTCGGCGTGGAAGGGTCCGCCGGCGCTCGCGAGACGGCCTTCGACGACGACTTCTGCGCCGTCCTTGAAGAGGTCCGGGGTCTCGAGGCTCCGGAAGACGACGTCGAGCGGCACCCCGGGCGGGCCGCCGGCGTGCGGAGGGTCGTTGACCACGCGGAAGCGGACCTGTTTCGCGGGGACGTCGCGCTCGATCGAGCCGAGGGCCACGTAGCCGTGCACGCGAGCGTCGCGCCCGGCGAGCTCCGGCGCGCGCGTCCAGAACTCGTCGAGGTGCTGGAAGTACGCGAATGAGGCGCCGCCCTCGAGGTTCGTCACCGCATACCAACCAACGAGGATGGCGACGAGCGTCGCCCCACCGGCGATCTGGAAGCCCTTCGTCACGGTGCCGGAGTGTATCGGCTTCCCACGGGGACTCCAACCGCGCTACGCGAGAAAGTGGTCGAAATTCCAGTCGGTTGCGCGTCCGGCGCGGTTGACACCCAGGGGCCGCGCGGCTAACCGACCCGGATGCTGCACCGCTTCGCTGCGCGCGTGGAGGCGATCCGCCCCTTCCTCGCGATGGAGGTGCTCGAGCGGGCCTTCGCGATGGAGCGCGAGGGAGCGCGCGTGATCCACCTCGAGGTAGGCGAGCCGGATTTCCCGCCGCCGCCGGCGGCGGTCGCCGCCTGCACCCGCGCTCTCGAGCAGGGAGAGACGCATTACACGGATAGCCGTGGGCTGCTCGAGCTGCGCGAGGCGATTGCGACGGATCACGGCCGGCGCTTCGGCGTGTCGGTCGAGCCCGGGAACGTGATCGTGACGGGCGGCACCTCCTCGGCGATGCTGCTCGTCTTCTCGCTGCTCGTCGACCCGGGGGACGAGGTGCTCCTCGCTGCGCCGCACTACCCCTGCTACCCGAATGTCATCCGCCTGCTCGGAGGCCTTCCCGTCAGCGTTCCGACGCGCGCGGAAGAGGGCTGGCGACTCGACGTCGACGCCGTGCGGCGGGCGATCACGCCCAGGACGCGCGCCATCGTCGTGAGCTCTCCCGCGAACCCCACCGGCGCGGTCCAGGACCGCGCGACGGTCGCCGGGCTGGCGTCGCTGGGTCTTCCGCTCGTTTCGGACGAGATCTACGACGGGCTCGTCTATGGCGACGCGCGCGTGACCTCGGCGCTCGAGGTGAGCGAGCAGGCCTACGTCCTCGACGGCTTCTCGAAGCGCTATGCGATGACCGGCTTCCGGCTGGGTTATGCGATCGTGCCGAAGCCCGCGTTGCGCCCGCTCCAGGTGATGCAGCAGAACCTCTTCATCTCGACCAACCACTTCGTGCAGCGCGCGGGGATCGCGGCGCTGCGCGAGGGAGCGCCGCACGTCGCCGTGATGCGCGAGGCCTACGCGCGCCGCCGCGATCTGCTCGTCGACGGTCTGCGCCGGCTGGGCTTCGGGATTCCCGTCGTCCCGGAAGGGGCCTTCTACGTCTTCGCCGACGCCCGTGCCTTCGGCTCCGACTCGCTGGCGCTGGCGGGCGAGATCCTCGAGCGGGCGCAGGTCGGAACGACGCCCGGGATCGACTTCGGGGCGGAAGGGGAGGGCTTCCTGCGCTTCTGCTACGCGGCCTCCGAGGAGTCGCTGCGCGAGGCGCTCGCGCGGCTCGCCGAGATCCTGCCCTCGCTCGCTGCGAAGCGATCCGCAAAGCGAGTCGCAAGCGAAGCGCGCAGCGAGCCGCAGGCGAGCGAAGTCCATCCGGCAGGCGAGCGGAGCTGAGGGGTGAAGGTCCTCCATTCCGAGCTTCTTATCGTGGCCTCGAAGCCGAGCGAGTTCCCGCGCGCGGATTTTCCCGAGGTCGCCTTTCTCGGCCGCTCGAACGTCGGGAAGTCGAGCCTGCTGAACAAGCTCGTCCACCGCAAACAGCTCGCGCGCACCAGCACGACCCCCGGCAAGACGCGCCTCGTGCACTGGTATCGGGTCGAGCGCTCGGTCGGCGTGCTGTGCTTCGTCGACCTTCCCGGTTATGGATACGCAAAAGTAGGTCAGGAGGAGCGCAGGCGCTGGAAGAGCCTCGTCGAGGCCTACCTCGAGGGCCGAAGCCGGCTGCGTGCGGCGGTGCTGCTGCAGGACCTGCGGCGCGAGGTCTCGGACGATGAACGTCTGCTGCTCGAGTGGCTCGCGGAGCGGCGCATCCCGGCTCTCGTCGCGCTGACGAAGGCCGACAAACTCGGCATGGGCCAGCGCGGCGCGCGCGCACGCGAGCTCGCCGGGCAGCTAGGCCTCGAGCGAGGGCGGATCATCACCACCAGCGCCGAGCGCGGCCTCGGCATCGCCGAGCTCTGGCGCGCGATCGACGCGGAGCTCGGTCGCTAATGCAACGCGGACGCCGGGGCACCGTGGCACTTCTTGAACTTCTTGCCGCTCCCGCAGTGGCAGGGATCGTTGCGGCCGAGCTTCGGCTCGCTGCGGCGGTACGGATCGGCGACGTCGTGAGGATGATCGTGGTCGCAGTCCTCGCCGTGGACGTGCGGGGGAGACTCGATCGATCTTCGCCTGACCATGGTCTACCTCGCCGGTGCCTCCCGCGGCACTCCACTCTACCCCAGCGGGCGTGAGCGGATTTTCCAGGATCTCGCGATTCGCTGTTGAAAGCTCGTGAAAGGCTTCCACTGGGTGGAAGTGCAGGGCGCGACTATCGCTCCGACGCGTGGTGCGCGGCGAGGAAGCTCCGGATCCGGTCCGCCGTGATGATCACCGTGAGCGGGGCGCCCGGCGGGTTCGGGAGCGGGATCAGCTCACCTCTCGTGATGTGATTTTGGATCAAGACCGCGCTGCACAGTCCGATGATCTCGCCGCTTTCCGCGAGGTAGATCGGGGCACCGCTGTTCCCGAGCCTGGTCTCTACTTCGGCGAGCAGGACCGTACCGTCGCGCAAGTGCTCCTCGAGCCAGTTCCGGAGTGGGTCCGATGCCGCTGGGGCGTCGGCCAGGCCCGCTGCGTCGAGCAGCCTGCCGGTACGAACCACGAGATCGGGCTCTCCGATCGGATATCCCACCACGGCGACCGCCGATTCCGCCGGCGGCTGCGCCGATGCGAGCCGCGCGGCGCTTCCTCGCGCGAGGTCGCCCGCAGGCCCCCTCGAGGCGCTTCCCTCGCCGCTCCCTCGAGGCGGCTCGACGCTTCGCAGCAGCGCGAGGTCCGCGTCCGGGTCTTCGGCCGCGATCGCGACCTCGATCGAGAGGGGCCCGTCCGCGTCGCTCCCGGGCTCGGGCCCGGTCGGCGCGAAGGCCACGTGGATCCTCGCGCGGGTCTCCCGGCCGAGCCTCCCGAGCTGGGTGCGCGCATTGGCGGCGACATGGTGCGCGGTCAACAGCTCTCCTTGCGAGCCGACGCGAAAGGCCGTTCCGAAGGCCCGGCTCCTCCGGACTCCGCCGGCGTCTCGCCAGACGACCTCCACGCGCGCGACGCCTTCGCCGAGGGATCCGAGCGGCCGGGTGGCGTCCGGCACATCCCCGCATCCGACGGCTGTAGCCGCCGTGATCGCGAGGCAGGCCGCGAGGAGGCGCCGACGCCCGCTGCGCGTCGGCGTCGTCGCCGGAAGCCTCGATGCTGCCGTCAACGTGGCGCGATGGCATTCACGACGCGGCTGACCACGCCGAGAAACCCCGCTCGATCGTCCAGATCCGCCTCGAGATGGGACATGGCTGCCGCCCCTTCGATCGACCCAGGTGATTCCTGAGCGGGTCTGGACGCTAACGCTGGTCCCGGGGGTCGTCCCAGAGCCCAGAAACGGACGCCCGCCAGCCGCGAAGGCAGCGCCGGCTCCGTCGTCCGCACCCGCAACGACTCCACCCCCTTCTCCGGCCGTGTCCAGCACTCGACCCTCGCCGAACCGGTCGCCGAGATCCAAACCGATCGTCAGTCCGCCATCCGTCGTGATGGCCTCCTGCGAGCCTCCTGATGGGGGCCCACTTCGGTGGTGAGCCCGCATGCTTTGCAGACCTTCACGGTACTGCATTCAGGGGGCTGCCTTCCCATCCAATCTATGTTAGGCGGCAGCCTCGACCGCTCGCACGCGGTCGGCGACCCAGGCCTCGAAGTTCGCGTGCGGCACTCCTACCACCATTCGAAAACCCTTGGGAGCGGAGAGCAATCTCGAGATTGCCGATGGAGATGCCGCACGTGAGTTGGATCTACAGGACGCTGCCAGATCTACGTCGGCCCGCCCCAGCGCGACTACGTGCCGATGAGCGAGCGGAAGTAACCGCCGATTCAAGGCAACACCGTCACCTGCTTCCCCGGCACGTAGGGGTCCGGCGTGCCCACGGGAATCGGCGGCTCTTTCCGCAGCGAGGCTTGAAACTCATCCACGAGCTTGTAGAGCGGAAATAGCGCCCAATTGCCCTCGGCCGTGGAAAGGTCGTGCCGCTCGCGCGGATCGTCGAGTAGGTTGAACACGCGCGGGACGCCCAGCGTTTGCACGGGATCGAATTTGTACTCCTGCCACACAAAATGGACTTTCCAGTTGCGCCACTTCGCCCCCGCGAGCGTATCGCCGACGTAGCAGGGAAACCCTTCCCGAGCCGACCGGTCGCGCCTGCCCAGGAAGAAGTCTCGTTGGTCCACGCCATCGATCATCCGGTCCTGCGGAATGTCCGCGCCAACGAAACGGGCCAGCGTCGTGAACACGTCGACCTGGTGCACGATCTCATTGCTGGTCGTGCCGTGGGGGACCCTGCCCGGCCAACGGATGATGAGCGGGGCGCGCAGCGATCCTTCCATCGCGGTGAAGTACGACCCCGACCAGGGCCCCGCCGA
>CAYPSI010000078.1:0-31709 GCA_964413375.1 uncultured Spirochaetales bacterium
ACGAGCTTCACGCCGCTGCCGATGTCGAACATGTAGCCGGCATAGGCCTCGACGAGGTTCGGCAGGTCTCCGCTCGCGTCGCTGCCGAAGCGCCCGGTCAGCGAGTCGGCCGAAGACCCGAACGCGATCGATGCACCCCAGCCCGCGCGGCTCTCCGGCGTCATCGTCTTCTTCATCCGGAACGCGAGCTGGTCGACCTGGAAGCTGTTCGAGTTCTGGTGGTGTGGCGCGACGATCCCGAACAGGCTGCTGTTCTCGCCAGCGGTATGCGAGTTGCCGTTCGCACCGACCGTGGAGCTGCTGAAGTTCTTGAAGTTGTAGGTGTAGCTGGCCGCCACGAGGCCGCTGAACTCGGTCTCGCTCAGGAACTTCGAGAGGCCCGAAGAGGCCTGGCGATCCTCGTCCAGATCCTGGAGCACGGACTGCTGCTGCTCGACGCGCTGCTTGGAGGCATCGAGCTCCTCGTTCGTCGCCTGGAGCTGCTCCTCCATCTCGGCCATTCGCTCGTTCATCTGCTGAAGCTGAGCCTCGACGTCGTCACCAGCCACCGCGAGCTGCGGTGCGACCCACAGGGTCGCCGCCGCTGCGGCCAGGATCGTCCACTTGGAACGCATCCCCTTTCCTCCTCGTTGGTTTGCTTCCGGCGCCTCTCGGACGCTCACCGCGCACCGCCCACCAGGAGCGGCCCGCGTGGAATCTATTTACTTGTGATGGGTGATAAGGCCCACATCTCGATGCAACCCCTCACCACCCGTGAACCAATCCGCGCGCGCCGGTGTCCATCTATCGCACTTCGCAACCGGGCGCAACGCATCCAAACCTCGTTGTGCATTGGCTCATACACCCCCCCGTTGCGGCGGGGGGACGCCTGCGGTGCGTGCTGGATCACTTGCGCGAATGCTTCTAGCACGGCTCTTTAGGAATGGCCAGCACTAAACGGTGCTGCGCGACGCCCTTCAATCCGCGGAGGCGTGGGGCCATAGCCCGCGGCGGTCGATGAAATCGAGCGTGCGCGCACACAGGTGGCTCGAGCGCTCGCGCTCCCGTGCGAGCCAGCGCAGATCCTCGATCGTGTCGAGATCGAAGCCGGGCGCGGCGAGCTCTACCGTGAGACCCAGGCGCTTCGCCCGCCCGAGCGTGTCCTCGAGCACCTGCCCGGTGCTCATCGGATGGTCGAAGATCGCGCTCGCCGGCACGCGCAGGCCGACGAGGTTGTAGCCGCCGTCGAGGTCCGGGCGCAGTGCTACGTCGCTGCGGTCGAGGGCGTCGAGCGCCGCGGCGATCGCCTGCTCGTCGAGGGCAGGGCTGTCGCTCCCGCGCACGAGGATCCGCGGAGTGCCGCTTGCGGCGGCCTCGCGTACCGCCCAGGCCATGCGTGCGGCGAGATTCGGGCCGCGCTGCGGAACGACTCCAAATGGTGTCGGAACGTCGACGACGAGCGCGTGGCCGAGCGCAGCGGGGTGCAGCGCGAGAAGGGCGTCGATCCCGAGCCGGCGCGCCGCGCGGGCGCTCGTCTCGAGCACGTCGGCGAGCATGCACGCGTAGAGCTCCGCGGCCTCGCTGTGGGAGAGGGGAGGGCACATTCGCGTCTTCACCGCCCCCGGGCGGGGCACCTTGGCGAAGACGATGAGCACCGCGCGAGGCGGAATCACCCTCGCCCCCTGCGCTCCTCCGCGTTCCCGGCCGCGACGAAGGGAAGCGCTGCGACCGTGGCCGACTGGCCGCCGACGAGAAGCTCGCTGCCGGGCGCATCGTGCGGGATCCGCACGAAGCCGAGGCCGATGGCTCCACAGTGCGGCGACACGCAAGCGCTCGTCAGCTCGCCGACGGCGAGAGCGCCAGACTGGATCGGGGTCCCGGATGCCGGCGCCGACTCCCCTCGCAGGCGCAGGCCGACGAGGCGACGGCGCAGCTGGCCGCGCGACTCGACGCGCGCGACGATCTCCTGACCGGTGTAGCAGCCCTTGTCGAACGCAATGGCGACCTCGAGGCGGAGCTCGGCCGGAAGCACGTCGCGGCAGATTTCGTGGCCGAAGCGCGGCGTGCCCGCCTCGATGCGCAGGATCTCGAAGGCCTGCCCGGACCCGATCACGAGGCCCCGCGAGCGGCCGGCGACCGCGAGCGCTCGCCCGACGCTCTGCACGGCGCCGGCCGGAGCAGCGAGCCGGAAGCCGGCCTCGCCCGTCTCTCCGTAGGCCGCGACCACGACGGATGCCTGCGCGATCTCGAGCTCGGCGATCGCACCCGGCGCGAGGGCCACTTCCGCACCAGCCGCCCGCTCGAGGACGGCGCGCGACTCCGGCCCCTCGAGAGCGAGCAGCTCGAGCGCCGGACCGACGCAGGCGAGCCGAACGTCGTCCGCCACGACGAGCTTGCCGAGGTGCTCGAGCAGCCCCGGGATCGCGGCCGCGTCCGTCTCGAGCCACAACGCGGCCGGGCGGAGCCACACCCGGATGTCCGCCAGGATCTGCCCTTTGCGCGTCAGCGCGAGCGCGCGGCAGCCCGAGCGCTCGGGCCCCGCTGCCAGCCCCGTCACGTCGTTGCTCAGCATGCCGTCGAGCCAGCGGACGCGGTCTCCGCCCGCGACCTCGACGATCGCGCGCTCCGGCAACGCGAAGAGGCCGGCGGCGCGGCGGGTCGCGATCGCGCCCGCGGCGGCAAGTTCGACGCTAGCGGCGGCGAGCAGATCGACGCTGGCGGCGGCGTCCCGATCAGCGCCCGCGCCCGTCACGGCTCGGCGCTCCCGATGCGGGCTCGCGAGCCGCAGAGCGCGAGGGCCCGTTCGGACTGCGCTTTTTTCCACTCGGAGTAGCGCTCCTGGGCGACCTCGAAGTCGTGCTCGTTGTCGACGTCGACCGCGCAGCCGCCGATCCGCGTGACGGCGAAGCGGAAGCGCGTTCGGAGCAGGTCGCTGCAGCCTCGCTCGATGCGCGCCATCGGAATCCAGCTCCGCACCGCGTCGGCGACGCGGCGCAAACCCAATCGGTTCGCAAAGCCCGCGAGGTGCATCAGGCCGTAGTAGAAGACGATCGCGGGGCCGCCGCGCTCGCTCGAGAGCAGCCGCCAGGCGAGCTTCAGGATCGGACCGAGCTGGCGCTGGAAGCGGTGGCGGTACATCTCCTCGATGTAGTGGCGGTTGCCGAGACGCGCCGGGCGCACGAGGTGGAGATTGCTCTGGCGGAAGCGACCCTCGCGCAAGTTGAAGTAGGCCATCCGGATGCCGGGCTCCCCGTCCCGCGGATAGAAGCCCTGCATCGACTCCTCGGTCACGAGGCCGAGCGCGTAGTCGCAGTCGAGCGCGAGCGCTTCGTGGATGAAGGCCGAGATCTCCTCGGGGGTCGCGAAGGGCATGTCCGTCGGGAGATAGAGCACTGGCTGATCGAGATCGTCACCCGCGGGCTCGCGCCCCTCGCCGTCGGCGCCGGGAAGCAGCCGGCGATAGGCGTGCCAGGCGTTCTCGTAGAGGTTCGCCCGCTGCGGAATCAGATGGAGCGGCTTGTGCAGCTCGCGCTGGAGATCCTTCTGGCCGAGGGCCTTGCCCAGGCGTTCGGCGTCGCCGACCACCCAGACCTCCGAAATCTCCGGGACGCGTTGCAGGATGCTCGCCACGTGCGCGACGAGAGGACGCCCTGCGATCTCGAGGTAGGCCTTGCTCTCCCCGTAGATCGCCCTGGCGGCCCCGCGGTCGCCGGCGGCGAGCACGGCCGGAATCTTCATATCGCAGTGCAGGTTACGCTCGGGCGCCCCAATCGGACAAGGGGCCACACGCGATCCTGTCCAGAATGCGATCGCGTTCGCATGAGTTCTGTCCCCGAGCGGGTGCCCGCAGGAGGCCCCGATAGGGCGTGGTGGAGCCGAGCGGGATCGAACCGCCAACCTCTGCGTTGCGAACGCAGCGCTCTCCCAATTGAGCTACGGCCCCGAAGGCAAAATGAGCTACGGCCCCGAAGGCGAAAGACGGTACGGCTCGCCCGCCGCATCGTCAATTCAAACCTCGAAATCGGGCTGGACGGCTCCGCGGGCCCGGTGCACGCTATGGCCCATGCAGATCGACGTCCGTTTGATCCTGGTCCCGATCGACTTCTCGCCCCACGCAGAAGCCGTGCTGGAGTGGGCGACCCACCTGGCCGAGGAGCACGGAAGCCGCGTCGTGCTGCTCCACGTCTACCACCTGCCCGTCGAGTTCCAGCAGCTCGAAGGTGCCTATCTTCCTCCGGACTTCTGGTCGACCGTGAAGAGCGAGGCCCAGCAGACGCTGGCGCGCTACGCGGATGGGCTGCGCACCAGGAAGGTCGAGGTGGAGGCGATCGTCCGCGAGGGCTATCCGGCCTCGGTGATCGTGGAGGAGGCCGAGGAGCGGGGGGCCGACCTGATCGTCATCGGGACGCGCGGCCTCTCGGGCCTGAAGCACCTGTTGCTCGGCAGCATCGCCGAGCGCGTGGTTCAGAAGGCCCCCTGCGCCGTCCTCACCGTGAAGCCCCGCTCGGCGGCGTAGGGTCGCTCGCGAGCTTTCCGAGCCGGCCCGCGGGGTGGCGGCGGTGGTACTCGGCCCGCGTGAAGCCGCAGTCGCGCTCGAGTGCGGCCGAGAGTGCTGCCAGAACGAGCGCCTCGGCGGCGACGCTCGCGCGGGGCGCCAGGCCGAGCGGCCCGCCCTCCCGGGCCACGCCCGCATCGAGAACGGCGTCGGCGGCCTTCGCCAGCCACGAGCTCGGGTTTCCAGTCACCGCGATCACCCGAGCGCCGATGTTTCGCACGCACTCGACGGCCGCGCGCAGCTCGGCGGTCTCGCCGCTGTTGCTGATCGCGACGACGACGTCGCCCGCGACCACCTGTCCTGCGCTCCCATGCACGGCCTCGGTCGCGTGCAGGAAGGTCGCGGGCGTCCCGGTGGAGGCAAAGAGCGACGCGGCGTAGCCAGCCACGTGCTCGGGCTTTCCGACGCCCGTCACGTGCACCCTGCCACCCTTTGCGCGCGCCTCCCGCACCAGCGCGACGCAGCGATCGAAGGCCATCGGACCGAGCCGGGCCCGAAGCACGGCGAGCTCCGCGAGTGCGATGTCGAGAGCGGCGAGCGCCTCGTCGCCGGCGCCGCTCCCCGACGCCGTCGGAAGCGGCGCGAGTGCCAGCGGGGGCCCGGCGTAGAGCTCGAGCACGCGGGCGCGAACCGACACCGGGTCGTCGGGGAAGGCGCCGAGCTTCTCGACGCACGCGGCACCGCAGGCGTTGGCGAGCCGTCCCGCCTGCTCCCAAGCGAGCCCGATGCGAAGTGCAGCGAGCAGACCCCCGAGAAACGCGTCCCCTGCGCCCGTCGTGTCGACGGCCCGCACCGGCTTCGCGTGCACCCAGCCCGTGAAGTCCTCGGCCGCGATCGCACAACCCGCGTCGGCGTCGGTCACGACGACCGCCGCGTTGCCGAAGCGCGCGCGGAGCACCCGCGCCAGGCCCAGCGCATCCGCGTGGGCATCATCGGCGAGCTCGCGGGCGGCGGCCTTGCCCGGCTTCAGCAGATCGGCGCCGCGCAGCACCGCATCGAGCTCTGCCTCGCTTCCGAGCGTGCGCAGCGCATCGGCGGGAGGGACGTCGAGATCGACGAGCGTGGGGATCCCGGCCGCGCGTGCGATCTCGAGCGCCTCGCGCGCCGCCGCGAGCGGCAGCTGCGAAACCTCGGTCGTCAAGCGTGCCGCGCGCCGGATCGTCGCCGCGTGGTCGCGTCGCACCTGCTCGGCCGTCGTCTCTGCGGTAGCGCCCGGCGCCATGTAGATCGCGCGACCTCCCGCCGCGTCGACGAAGATCTCCGCGACGGAGCTCGCGCTCCCGTCGAGCACGAGGTCGCGCTCGATTCCGAGGCGATCCATCGCGTCGCGCAGGAAACGCCCGTTCGCATCCTGCGCCTGGCGCCCGAAGATCGCGGTGCGCAATCCCAGACAGGCGGCCCAGCCGAGGTGGTTGAGAACGACGCCGCCGACGAAGGTCTGCACCGGACCGGCGCCCGCCACGTCCCCGAGCAGGCCCTTCTCGTCGACGCCGAGGATCCTCGCGGTGCGGTGGACGCGATCCACCACCATGCTGCCGATCCCCGCGACGTCGAGCGGCCGCGCGCTCATCCTCCGACCCCTCCCTGCAAAGCAGGCGCCACGCTCACCCAGGGTGCTCCGATCCGCGTGCCCGCGAGCACGCGCACGGCCGCGAAGGCCTCGTCGAAGCGCTCGGCGTCGTCGGCCGAGAGCTCCGGGGTCCCCGCTGCAACGGCCGCGCTCCGCACGACACCGAGCCGCAGCAGCGCGCGCTTGAACGCGGCGATGCCGCACTTTCGCCCCGAGAGCTCCGTCGCCGCGGCGAAGGCCTGCAACACCTCGTGCACCTGCTCCATCCGCTCGCCGTCGCCCGCGCGGCAGACCTGCCACGCGCGCGCCCATTCCCGCGGCAGCGCGTTCGCCGGACCCGCCACGACTCCGATCGGGAGCCCCCCGCGCAGCCTCCAGCGCTGCCAGTGCTCCGAGAGCACGCCGATCCACCCGCTGCGCGGCCGGAAGATCTCGAAGATCAGGTGCGCGTTGCCGACGTAGATCCCGAACTCGCCGCGGTCCCGAAAACCGGCCGCGGCCTTCGTGTAGTTGCCGAGCACGCGGCGGCGCGCCGACACCTTGATACCGCGCACGAAGTCGAGACGCGACATCGCCTTCACCTGGCGGGTGCGGATGTGGAGCACGCGCGGGTCGTGCGCGATGTCCGCGTTGTCGTACAGATAGACGGGGATCCGGCGCGAGCGGACGTCGAGCAGATCCGCGACGTCGCGGCACACGAAGCGAACGGGGTCGTCGATGCCCTGGATCGAGAGCGGCGCCAGCACGGCGGCGTCGGCGCCCGAGGAAATCGCGAACTCGAGATTCTCGAGGGTTTCGCGCGGGGTCGGAGCGGTGATGCCCGCCCAG
Organism: uncultured Spirochaetales bacterium; assembly: GCA_964413375.1. Lineage (GTDB taxonomy): Bacteria > Myxococcota_A > UBA9160 > UBA9160 > SMWR01 > CAZUYC01. The sequence goes on from CAYPSI010000078.1 coordinate 6,933, forward strand.
GCCTCCACGGCTCGCCCCGAGCCCGCTCCGCGCCGCGCATTCTCCTTCGCGACCTCTTCGGAGCAGATCTGCGCGACGCGCTGGCGCACGCTGTTCGCGACCCGGTCCCACTCTCCGGTCGTACCGGCAGCGAAGACTACGTCGGCGCCGTAGCCGTCCTGGATCACGTAGCGAACCAGCGAACGCTGGTCCGCGTCCGCCACGTCTCCAGCCTCGTCGAGCACCGTCACGACGGGCACCGAGAGCCCGGGGCACGGGCGCGTCTCCTCGACCGACCTCAAGCCCGACCCCTCCGAGGCGAGTCCCCGGACCCGGGCAGATGTCGGCCGCGGCGTCCGGCTCTCGGGCCGGATGGTGCCTCAGATCGTCTCGAAGAAGTAGGTCATGCGGACGCCGAGCGCCGTGGAGAGCTTGTGGAGCGTGCACATCGAAGCCGCGCTCTTCCCGAGCTCGATCTGCGAAATCAGGCTCACCGAGAGTCCGGTCCGGTTGGCGAGCTGCTTGAGCGTGAGATCGAGCCCCTTGCGGCGCTCCCGCAGACGGCCGCCAACGACCTGATTCAGGCGCGCCTCGATGTCGACGAGCAGACCCTTCTCGCGGACGGCGGCCTGCATCACCGCGTGCAGCTCCTCGGCCGCGAGCGGCTTCTGGAGATAGTCGAAGGCCTGGTACTTGAGCGTGCGCACCGCCACCTCGACGCTGGGAAGCGCCGTCATCGCGATCACACACACGTCCGAGTCGAAGCCGCGAATCTGCTGGAGCAGATCGACGCCGCGGTCCGCCGGCGGCGAGACGTCGAGGAGCACGAGCTGGTAGCGACCCCGCCGGATCTCTTCGACGGCGCGGCTCGGGTCCGAGAGCACGTGTACCTGGAACCCGTCCTCTGTGAGCATGTCCTTGAGTTCGAGAGTCGTTCCCTCGTCGCTGTCGACGACGAGGACGTCGAGACGCTGCTTGGCAGCCATGAGCACCCCCGTTTGAGGTCCGTCGCCCCCGGCGCCCCCCGCGCCAAGGCACGCGTCCCTCGCATGGGACTGCTTCGGTATTCCTACCCGGTTGCATTAGCTCTGTATCAGGACGCTGCTACGAATCGAGCGTCGCTGCCCTCTCCGCTCGCAGGCCTTGGGACGCTGCGTCGATTTGCGTGAGCGGGGACCACTCCGCTCGCCTGCGGCTCACTGCGCGCTTCGCTTGCTGGCGAGGCCCCTCCAGGGAGGAGCGGGAGATCACGGGGCGCCGGAGAGCCAGTCCTGTCCGAAGGCGGCGGCTGGTGCGTTGGCCTTGGCGACGCGCTGGATCTCGAGGCGCGCGGGTGGCTCGCCGGGCATCAGGATTTCGATCCAGCGGGGCATGCTCACCCCATCGAATCTCCCCGCGGGGCCAAAGCGATAGCGCACGCCATCGGCTCGATCGACGGCGACGACCTCGAAGCTTCCGAGCTCGACCCAGAGCAAGGGTAGGCTCGGTGCGATCTGATCGGCGATCTGTAGAGTTCTCCCCCCGATCACGTAACAGTCGCGGTCGTCGGCGAGCCCGAGACCGATTTCCGAAGCCGCGACGCCGAAGCTCGCCAGCGCTGCCCGGAGCGCAGTACCCGTATCCTCCTGCAGCAGGAAGAGCGGCGGCAGCAGCGGTCGGGGGGTGACGAGGAGCTCGCCATCGCGGCTCGCCGCGTAGCGATTGCCCTGCAGCAGATGGCGCTCGAGACCTTCCGAGCCGCGCAGCTCGAGGCGCGCGAGCCCCGTCGGATGGGTCGCGAGCGTGCCCGACGCGCTCGGGGGCGCGTCGCCGATGCGGAGCGAGACCTCGAGCAGCAGCGGCTTCGCGCGTCCGGCCTTGCGGTTCGCCTCGGCGATTGCACCCGCGAGCTTGTCGGAGCTCGGCGTCCCTGCCGACGCAGGTCCGAGCGAGACGAGACACGCGGCCGCGGCGAGGAGCGCGAGGCGCGGGGACCTCACCGGCCGCTCCCGCCGGCCAGGCTGGAAGATCCGGCGTAGCGGGCGGCGGATCCGAGCTCCTCCTCGATGCGCAGCAGGCGGTTGTACTTGCAGACGCGGTCGCTGCGGCAGAGCGAGCCGGTCTTGATCTGGCCGCAACCCGTGCCGACCGCGAGATCCGCGATCGTAGTGTCCTCGGTCTCGCCCGATCGATGCGAGACGACCGCGGCATAGCCCGCCTCGCGCGCGACGCGGATCGCCTCGAGCGTCTCGCTGAGCGTCCCGATCTGGTTCACCTTCACGAGCAGTGCGTTCCCTGCCTTGCGAGCGATTCCCTCGCGCAGGATCTCGGGGTTCGTCACGAAGAGATCGTCGCCGACGAGCTGGATGCGCGCACCCAGCCGGGCCGTGAGCAGGCTCCAACCCTCCCAGTCGTCCTCGGCGAGGCCATCCTCGATCGAGACGATCGGGTAGCGCGACACCCACTCCTCCCAGAAGGCGATCATCTCCTGCGACGTCTTCGTCGCGCCCTCGCCCTCGAGCACGTAGCGGTCGCCGCGGCGCAGCTCGCTCATCGCGGGGTCGAGTGCGATTGCGATCTGCTCTCCGGGCCGATAGCCCGCCTTCTCGATCGCAGCGAGCACGAGCTCGATCGCCTCGCGGTTGCTCGCGAGGTTCGGCGCGAAACCGCCCTCGTCCCCGACGGCGGTCGAGTATCCGCGCTCGTGCAACACCGCGCGCAGGCGGTGGAAGACCTCGGCCCCCCAGCGCAGGGCCTCGGAATAGGTCGGGGCGCCGACCGGAAAGAGCATGAACTCCTGGAGATCGACGTTGTTGTCGGCATGGGCGCCGCCGTTGATGACGTTCATCATCGGAGCCGGGAGCAGATTGGCGGCGTCACCGCCGACGAAGCGATAGAGCGGAAGGCCCGCAGCTCCAGCCGCGGCATGCGCCGCCGCGAGCGAGACGCCGAGCAGCGCGTTCGCGCCGAGGCGGGACTTCGTGTCGGTGCCGTCGAGCGCGATCAGCGCGCGGTCGATCGCAGCCTGCTCGGCGAGGCCCCCGAGCGGCTGGCCCACGATCGCCTTCGCGATCTCCCCGTTCACGTGCCCGACGGCGCGACGCACGCCCTTGCCGCCGAAGCGCCCCTTGTCGCCGTCGCGCAGCTCGAGGGCCTCTCGCGTCCCGGTCGAGGCGCCGGAGGGAACCGCGGCGACCGCGCGTCCGCCGCGGTCGGTCGCGATCTCCACCTCCACCGTGGGGTTCCCCCGCGAGTCGAGGATCTCCCGCGCCCGCACTCCCGCGATCTTCGCCTGGGCCATGACGCCTCTCAAGGACGCTGCTAGGTCTCGAGCGGCAATAGCCTACTCCGCTCGGCTTCGCCTCGCTGCGCGCAGGCCCGTGGACGTTGCGACGCCCCGCTCGCTGGCAGCCGTCTCCGCTCGCCTGCGGCTCGCTGCGCGCTTCGCTTGCCTATCCGACCGGGCGCGCGGACTTCGCTCTGCGGGGGAGAACGAGCGGGGTTCCGTCCGGGCCGGCGACGACATCGGCCTCGACCCCGAAAGCCTCGTGCACCGATTCGCTCGACAAGATCTCTGCGGGCGGGCCGACGGCCAGTACGCGGCCTGCGGCGAGCAACGCGAGGCGGTCGCAGCTGCGAGCCGCGAGCGAAAGGTCGTGAGACACCACGAGCGCGCTCCGGCCCGCGGCCGCGAGCTCTCGAACCAGCTCGAGGACCTGGAGCCGGTGGCGCAGGTCGAGGTGGGCGGTGGGTTCGTCGAGCAAGAGCACGCGCGGCTCCTGCGCCAGCGCGCGCGCGAGCAGCACGAGCTGGCGCTCGCCTCCCGAGAGCTCGAGGATCGAGCGGTCGGCCAGAGCCTCGATACCGACCTGCGCGAGCGCGCTGCGGGCGATCGCGAGATCGCGCGGCCCCTCGAAGCCGAGGCGCGGCAGGTGGGGCGAGCGGCCCATCAGCACCGCCTCCCCGGCCAGGAACGGGAACGCGAAGGGGGTGTCCTGAGGCACGACTGCGATCTGGCGGGCCAGCTCGCGTCTGCCATACGACGCGAGCGGCCGGCCGGCGAGGAGCACTTGCCCGGCGTCGGGGCGGAGCAGCCCCGAAGCCGCGCGCAGCAGGGTGGTCTTTCCGGCGCCGTTCGCTCCGGCGAGGCCCAGCACCTCGCCCGATCGCAGCTCGAGCGAGACGCCGCAGAGCACCTCGCGACCGCCGAGCGTCGCGCGCACGCTTTCGAGCGCGAGAGCGGGCTCGCCGCTCACGAGCCGAGAACCCGCTGCCCCTGCCGGCGCAGCAGCCACAGAAAGATGGGACCTCCGACAAGAGCGGTGAGCGCTCCGACCGGAAGCTCCCGGCCGCCGAGCAGCGAGCGGGCCAGCGTGTCGCAGAGCACGAGGAAGGCGGCGCCGCCGAGCGCCGCAGCGGGCACCAGCAGGCGGTGGTCGGGACCGACCACCAGCCGGAGCAGGTGGGGGATGATCAGGCCGACGAAGCCGATCAGCCCCGCCGCGGAGACGGCGGCCCCGACCATCAGCGAGGTCGCGAGCAGCACGATCCGCTGATCGCGCTCCACGTTTACCCCGAGCTGTTGCGCGGACTCGGATCCGAGCGCCAGCAGGTTCAGACTGCGGGCCAGGACCAGCGCGCAGCCGACCCCGCAGACGAGAAAGGCCGCAACCCAACCGGCGACCTCGGCTCTCACCGACGACAGGCTCCCGATCAGCCACAGGAAGATGCTCGTACCCTCGCTGAGCCCGGCAACCGACGCGAGGAAGACGATCCCCGCGGACGCGAAGGCGTTGAAGACGACTCCGGTCAGCAGCAGCTGGGTCGGGGAGAAGCGCGCGCGCGAACCTGCGATCGCGTACAGCAGCAGCGTCGTGCCCATCGCGCCTGCGAAGGCCGCCGGCGGCACGGCTGCATAGCCGAGCCCGAGAGGGCCAGCGAGCGACAGCGCCAGGATGCCGCCGAGGGCCGCGCCGCCCGAGACCCCGAGCACGAAGGGATCCGCGAGCGGATTGCGCAGCAGCGCCTGGAAGAGCACGCCCGAACAGGCGAGGGCCGCACCGACGAGCGCGCCGAGCACGACGCGCGGAAGCCGAACGCGCCAGACGATGTCGGCGGCCGGGCCGGACGGGTCGGCGCCGAAGAGCGCCGCGAGCGCTCGCGCGGGGCCGACCTCGCTCGGCCCCGCGACGAGACCCACGAGCATGCAGAGCGCGAGCAGCGCGGCGAGCGCGGCCGTGACGAAGCCGACCCGGCGCGCCGAGACCGCCTTCACGGCGCCGCGTCCAGGGTGCCGAGCGCAGCTGCGATCCGTCGCAGACCCCTGTCCAGGTAGGGCCCCGGTAGCGTGACCTCTGCGGGTGGAAGTGAGATGACGCGCCCCTTCGCCACTGCGGGGAGCGAGCTCCAGCGCGACCAGAAGCTCGCAGCGTCCTCGGCATCCTCGCTGGCGTCGAGGATCACCTCCGGCTGCGATGCGATCAGCCACTCGAGGCTGGCCTGCGGGTAGGGCCCGCCGAGCTCCGCCGCCGCGTTGATCGCACCGGCCGCGCGCAACATCGCGTCGAGGAAGTTCCCCGCCCCGACCACGTAGAGGGGATCGCGCTGGAGCGCGAAGACCACCCGTGGCGGACGTCTTCCCGCCGCGCTTCGCTCGGTCGCCTCGAAGGCAGCTCGAATCTCCGCGACGCGCTCGCGCGCCGCCTGGCGCCGCTCCACGAGCTCGCCCAGCACTTCGATCGACGCGAGGAGCTCGTCCAGCGTGATGTTCGGAAGCTCCCGAACCTCGATCCCGAGCTCCTGCATGCGCGCTCGCAGGTCGCGCTGCTGCGCGCTCGGAACGAGCACCACCACGTCCGGAGCGAGTGCGACCACCGCCTCGAGGCTCGGGTTGAAGAGCCCGCCGACCGTCGGCAGATGAGCCAGGGGCGGGTGCCGCCTCGCGGAGCGGTCGTCGATGCCGACGATCCGGTCCTCCGCCCCGAGCGCGACGAGCATCTCGGTAAGCGAGGGGTTGAGAGAGACGATCCGCTCCGCGGCGCGAGCCGCGGGCGCGCCGACGCCGAGCACGAAGGCGAGGGCACCTGCCACGAAGAGCCGCTGTGCGCGCATCGGAGCAATGGGTAGCGCCGAAGGCCGGCGAGGGCCTGAGAGGAGCGGGCGCGCGGGCGCCTGCTCCTCCCCGGCCCCCGACTCTACTCGAGGTGCGCTGTGGTCTTGCCGTCGAAGGCGACGTGCGGCCGCAGGCGCTCGAGGCTCGCCTCGCCGATCCCCTTCACGCTGAGCAGGTCCTCCAGGGACTTGAGGCCCCCGCGCTGCTTGCGCAGATCGACGATGGCCCGGGCCCGCGCCTCGCCTACCCCAGGCAGCAGCTGGAGCTCCTCGACGCTGGCCGTGTTCACGTTCACCACGCCCTGGAGCTGTCGGGCCTCCGCGGCACCCAACGCCGCGAGCGCCAGACCCAGGCTCGCCACCAACGCGGGCGCGATCGCCCGCAAACCGAACATTCCACTGTGCATGACCGTCTCTCCCGGGACCTTCGGGTGAGATCTCTTGCCGCCGCTAGCGATCGCGCAGCACGGCGAAGCGCGCCGCGGCGAGCAAATCGTTCTTCGCGACCCCGTCGCGGAAGGGTGCAATGGCCTCGCCGGCGCGCGTCATGTGGCGCTCCGCGCGTCGCACCGTATCGGCGACGCCGCGATAGCGCTCCACGATCGTCTGCGCCGGCGTGAGATCGAGCTCGTCGGCGGCCGCGGCCCGCGCGGGCTCGCACTCGGCAATGCGCGCGGCCGCCTTCAGCTGCGACGCCACCGCCTCGCGCTCGGCGGGAGTCGCGCGTTTGAGCGCGAGCAGTAGCGGAAGCGTCACCTTGCCCTCGCGTAGATCCGCATACTGGCGCTTGCCGAGCTCCGCCTCGGCGGCCTCGTAATCGAGCGCGTCGTCGCGCAGCTGGAAGGCGAGGCCGAGTTCGCGGCCGAACTCGGCCAGCCTGCGGCGCTCGGCACGCGTCACGCCCGCAACGATCCCGCCCGATTCGCACGCGGCCGAGATCAGGACTGCGCTCTTGCGCTCGATCACCTGGAAGTAGTCGGTCTCGGTGATCGTCGCGTCGAAGCTGCGCTCGAGCTGGAGCAGCTCGCCTTCGGCCATGCTGCGGATCGTGTCGGCGAAGATCCACAGGATGTCGAGGTCGCCGTCTTCGACGATCATCGCCGAGGAGCGCGCGTACATGAAGTCGCCCGCGAGCACCGCCCTGCGATTGCCCCAGATCGCATTCGCGGAGGGCCGGCCGCGCCGCAGCTCCGCGAGGTCCACCACGTCATCGTGCAGCAGCGTCGCGGTGTGGAGCAGCTCGACGGCCGCCGCGACCTGGACGCAGCGCGGACCGTCGTAGCCGCAGAGCTCCGCACACAGCAGCAAGAGCGCGGGCCGGATGCGCTTGCCGCCCGCGTCGAGCACGTGACCGCCGACCTCGGCGACGCGCGGGCTGGCGGAGACGAGCTGTTCCTGGACGGCGCGCTCGACGAGAGCGAGCCCAGGGGAGATTCGCTCGACCGCACGAAGGAAGGAGCCTGCGCTCTGCGGGGGGCTCGTCATCGTGCCGAAGCTAGCTTTCCCGATCGGGGCTGTCAAAGGTTGAAGGATGAAAAAATGCTTTTAAATCATGTGGTTAAGCGTCGGTCACGGCGCCGTCACCGGGCGTTCTCGACGGCCGCCATCGAGTTGCGGCGCAGCCACGCCACCGCATCCGCGACATCCGCGACCGGAACACTTTGCGCACCGGGCGGGAGGGCCCCCGGGGCAGTCGCCTCGGGAACCAGAACACGCCGGAAGCCCAGGCGTACCGCCTCGCGGATGCGGAGGTCCGTGCGCGCGACGCGGCGAACCTCGCCGCCGAGGCCGATCTCGCCACAGGCGGCGGCGTCCGGCGGAAGCGGCAGGTCGAGTCGGCTCGACACGAGCGCCAGCGCGACCCCGAGATCCGCCGCCGGCTCGCCCACCCTCACGCCCCCGGCGGCGTTCAAGTAGACGTCGCGCGACAGGAAGTCGACATCGCTGCGGCGATCGAGGACCGCGAGAAGCAGCGCAACCCGCCCATCGTCGATGCCGAGGCAGGTCCGCCGCGCGGTGCCGTAGCCCGCCGGCGCGACGAGCGCCTGGACCTCGACCAGCATGGGCCGGGACCCCTCGAGCAGCGGAACGATGCAGGATCCCGGCGCCCCGACGCGGCGCTCGGCGAGGAAGAGCTCGCTCGGATTGTCGACGGCCTCCAGGCCTGCGCCGGTCATCGTGAAGACCCCCACCTCCTGCGTCGACCCGAAGCGGTTCTTCGTGGCTCGGAGCAGGCGGAACGCGTGGCTGCGATCGCCCTCGAAAGACAGCACCACGTCCACCATGTGCTCGAGGACGCGCGGCCCCGCGATGAGTCCCTCCTTGGTGACGTGCCCGACGAGGATCAACACCGTTGCGTGGGCCTTGGCCGTCGCCGAGAGCAGGGCGGCCGACTCGCGAACCTGCGCGACCGATCCTGGCGCCGACTCGACGCGGTCGGTCCGCAGCGTCTGGATCGAGTCCACCACGACGATCGCCGGAGCGAAGTCTCGCCACGGGGCGGCCAGCGCCTCGACCCGCGTCTCCGCCAGCACCAGCAGATCGCGCGGCAGCTCGCAGAGGCGCTCCGCCCGCAGCCGGAGCTGCTCGGGGCTCTCCTCCCCGGTCACATAGAGGATGGGGCGGCGGGTCGCAGCGAGCGCGGCCAGCTGCAGGCCGAGAGTCGATTTCCCGACTCCCGGCTCGCCCCCGAGCAGTACGACCGAGCCCGGGACGAGGCCGCCGCCGAGCACGCGATCGAGCTCGGGAAGGCCGGTCTCGATCCGCCGCGACTCCCCGGTCGAGATCTCGGCGAGCCGGCGGGGCTTGCCGGACTCGGCTGCCGCAGCGATCAGCTCGCGCGGCGGCGCGGCGCTGTCGGCAACCGGCTCCTCGACCAGGCTCCCCCAGCTGCCGCAGTCGGGGCAACGTCCCAGCCAGCGCGGCTGCTGCGCGCCACAGCGGGTGCATGCGTGAACGGAGCGCGGGCGCGCCACGGCGCGGAGTGTAGCGGCCGGGAGGGCTTCAACCGCTGTCGACCGATTCGAGACTTCCCGGTTGACAGCAGATCCGAACCCTCCGTAGGCTTTGCCGATCCGCCAGCAGTTTCGCAAGGGGAGGCAGCATGCTCGATCGATACGCACGACTTGCCGAACGCGCGCTCGCCGACTCACCTCCCAGCGAGCAGGAGGCGCTGTGGATTCTCGACGGCGACGACCTCGAGCTGCTGCCGCTGCTGCACGCCGCGTTCGTGCCACGCCGCGAACACTTTGGCCGTCGCGTCATGGTGCACGTCCTCGACAACGCCCAGAACGGACTCTGTCCGGAGGACTGCGGCTACTGCTCGCAGTCGCGCGACTCGGATGCGCCGCTTCGGAAGTATCCGCTGAAGAGCGAGGCCGAGATCCTCGCGGGCGCGGAGCGCGCCGCCCGGGCCGGGGCGACGCGCTACTGCATCGTGCTCTCGGGACGCGGGCCGACGCTCGCGCGCACCCGGGAGCTCGCGGGCATCGTGCGGCACATCAAGGAGCGCTTTCCGATCGGCGTCTGCCTCTCCGTCGGACTGCTCGGCGAGGAGCACGCGCGCATCCTGGCCGATGCGGGTCTCGACCGGCTCAACCACAACCTCAACACCAGCGAGGCCCACTACCCCCAGATCTGCTCGACGCACAGCTATGCCGACCGGGTGAGGACCCTCGCGGCTGCGAAGAAATGCGGGATCGAGCCCTGCAGTGGGCTGATCGTCGGAATGGGCGAGCAGAACCGAGATCTGATCGAGGTCGCCTTCCGGCTGCGCGAGCTCGAAGTTCCCTCGATCCCGGTGAACTTCCTGATCCCGATCGAGGGGAACCCGCTGCTCTCGGACGGGAGCCTGACGCCGGAGCGTTGTCTGCGCGTGCTGGCGCTGATGCGATTCGTGAATCCGCGCGCCGAAGTCCGCATCGCGGCCGGGCGCGAGGGGCATCTGCGGGCGCTCGGGGCTCTCGCGCTCTGGCCGGCGAACTCGCTCTTCGTCGAGGGCTATCTCACGACGCGCGGTGACGCCGTCGCGGAGACCTACCGGATGATCGAAGACGCCGGCTTCCAGATCGGCGGGAATCCGCTCTCCGACGCGGAGGGGATTGCGACGGCTTCGCTGCGAGGCGGCTTCCGGCTCGAGGGCCACGGCGGCGATATCCTGCGGCCCGAAGTTTCCCGGTAGCGCCCGGCGTGGGGATCGACGCGATCGCGGCCGAGGTGCTCGGCGCCATCCGGGCGCGCGGAACCTACCGCCAGCTGCGCGTCCTGACCGGAGCGCAGGCGCCGCGGATGCGGGTCGAGGGCCGCGAGGTACTGCTCTTCGCGGGCAGCAACTACCTCGATCTCGCCCATCACCCGGAGGTCGTCGAGGCGGCGGAGCGGGCGGCGCGAGACTACGGCTGTGCGAGCGGCGGCTCGCGGCTGATCTGCGGAAACCTCGACCTTCACGAGGCGCTCGAGTCCGAGCTCGCGAAGTTCCTGGGCGTGGACGCGGCGCTGGCCTTCGCGACCGGGTACATGGCCAATCTCGGGGTGATCACCGCGCTGGTGCGCGAGGGCGACCTGATCCTGTCGGATGCGCTCGCACATGCCTCGATCGTGGATGGCTGTCGCCTCTCGCGTGCCGAGGTACGCGTGGTGCCGCACGGGGACCTCGGCGCGCTCGAGGCGCAGCTGCGCTCCGGCGCCTCGCCGGGACGACGCACGCTCGTCGTCGCGGACGGCGTCTACAGTATGGACGGAGACACCGCGCCGCTTCCCGAGCTGGTAGCGCTGGCGCGGCGCTGGGGAGCGATCCTCCTGCTCGATGACGCACACGGGACGGGGACGCTCGGGGCAAGGGGCCGCGGTACGCCGGAGCTTTTCGGCTCGACCGACGAGATCGATGTCTGGACCGGAACTCTCGGCAAGGCGCTCGGCTCCTTCGGAGCGTTCGCGGCCGGGAGCCATGCGCTTCGGGAGCTGCTGGTGAACCTCTCGCGCAGCTTCATCTTCACCTGCGCGCTGCCGCCGCCCCAGGTCGAGGCCGCGAGGGCCGCGCTCCGGCTGGTCGCGGCCGAGCCGTGGAGGCGAACGAGGCTCCAGGCGCTCGCGCAACGCCTGCGCACGCGGCTCGGCGAGCGGGGCATCTCGACCGCACCGAGCACCACGCAGATCGTCCCGGTGGTGATCGGAAGCAACCACGAGACGATGGCCCTGTGCGAGCGCTTGCTCGAGCGCGGGTTCTATACCCAGGGCATCCGGCACCCTTCGGTTCCGGAGGGGACGGCGCGCTTGCGCATCACGCCGATGGCCACCCACTCGGAGCAGGAGGTGGATGCACTGGCAGATGCGATCGCCGCGGAGATGGCGCGGGCTTGACGCGTCGCGCCAGAGGCCTCTTCGTCAGCGCCACCGACACAGGGGTCGGCAAGACGCTGGTGGCCTGCGAGCTGATCCGCCGGCTGCGAAGGCGCGGCATCGACGCCTGCGGGATGAAGCCGGTCGAGACGGGCGTGGGCGAGGACGGACCGCTCGACGCGCTCGCATTGCACGCCGCTTCTGGGGGAGGCGATCCGCTCGAAGAGGTATGCCCGCAGCGCTTCGTGCTAGCGGCCGCCCCGGTCGTCGCGGCGGAAGCGGAGCAGCGCTGCGTGGATCTGGCGGCGCTGCGCAGCGCATTTGCGCGTCTCGCAGCGCGTCACGAGTGCGTCATCGTGGAAGGCGCGGGGGGGGTGAGTGTCCCGCTGACCCCCGCGTTGGACATGGCAGGGCTCGCGGCGCAGCTCGAGCTACCGGTGCTGGTGGTCGCACGCGCGCGGCTCGGGACGATCAATCATACGCTGCTGACCCTCGACGCGTTGCGTGCACATGCGTTGCGCCCCGCAGGGGTAGTCGTCTCGCGCGGCGACGGCGTGCTCTCGGCGGCGGACGAGCGCAACCTGGCGTATCTCCGAGCGATTCTCGCCGACCTTTGGCTCGGAGATATTCCCTTTCTGGAGAAGGGAGTTGGCGTTCCAGAGCGGGCGCTCGATGTCGACCGCATCCTGCTCGGACTCAGCCTCGCGGTCTAGCTTCTGGATGCGGCGGTATGCGATGCGGCGCGGTAGACGCGCTCCCCGGCGAGCCAGGTTTCGACCACGCGGTCTTCGGGATCGAGCACGACCAGGTCCGCTCGAGCGCCGCGCCTGAAGGTGCCGCGCTCGGCTTCGACGCCGAGCACGCGCGCCGGGCGCGAGGTGCAGGCAGCAATCGCATCAATTCGCGTCATTCCGGCCAAGCGCCGAGCGTTGGCGACCGCGCTGGCCAGATCCAGGCGGCTGCCCGCAAGTCGGCCGTCCTGCAGCCGAAGTGCAGTTCCGTCGTCGAGCAGACGGCCGGCCGCGAGCGGACGGGCCTCGGCATCCGGCGGATCCAGTCGGTCCGTGATCAGCACCAGCGCATCCCCCTTGCAGCGGACCGCGACGGTCAGCATGTGGCGATCGACGTGAACCCCGTCGCAGATCAGGTCGCAGCTGAGGCGGCTCTCGACGAGCGCGATCCCGGCGAGGCCCGGGGCTCGATGGTGCAGCGGACCCATCGCATTGAAGAGATGCGTCACGTGCTGGGCGCCTTGCGCGATCGCCTGCGCCACCGCCTCGGGCCCGGCGAGGCTGTGACCCAGCGCTGCAACGACTCCGCTGCGGGCGAGGCGATCGAGAAGCTCCGATGCCCCTCGAAGCTCGGGGGCGAGCGTGACCATCCGAATCGCGCCAGCGGCCCGCGCCAGGATCTCATCGCCCTCCGCGGGAGCGAAGTCGCGCACTCCGATTGCCGCATGCGCCCCGGCGGCGGATGGGTTGATCCAAGGCCCTTCGAGATGGATTCCGATCGGAACTGCTGCCCCTGGGGGATTGCGCCAGTCCGCGATCTGCGAGGCCAGCTCCGCGGTGAGATCGGCCAACGGAGCGGGCTCGAGAGAGACCGTCGTCGCGAGGAAGGAGGTCGTTCCATGACGCGCCATCGAGATTGCGTCATGGAGCAGCGCCGAGCCGAGTTGATTCGCGTCAGAGAAAATGACGCGTCCGTGATGATGCAGATCCAGAAAGCCCGGGGCCAGCGCAAGGCCTGGAAGCTCGATCGGGAGCGCGTCGGTGGGAAGGGGAGAGCCCACCGGCAGCTTCGCCAGGATCCGGCCGTTCTCGAGCAGCAGCGACCCCGGCGCCCCCCGGCCCGCCTCGGGATCGAGCAGCTCGGCGCCGCTGAGCAGGATCCTCCCCATCGGGGCCGAGTCTACTCCGCCCGCGGTGGGTGGGCAGAGCGGGCGCTCAAGGGTGCCGACGGGGGGGCCGATCGGGACTCGAGCCTCTCCGCCTCGAGAGCTTCCCGGAGGTCCGCGCTTGCCGGACGAGGAAGAGCTTCGCGTCCTCGACCAGAAGCTCAAGCAGCTCAAGCTCGACTACGACCGCTACTTCCTCGGCGCCCGACCCCGAGAGCCGGTGGTGCTGCGCGCCGACGTCGACAAGCTGATCGCGATCTACTCGAACCAGGCGATCACGAACAGCGGGCTGCGCTTCCGCTTCAGCAGCATCTGCTCGCGCTACCAGGGGCTCAAGCGCCAGTGGTGCGAGGTCTTGCGCCAGATCGAGCAGGGAACCTACGCGCGGCACCGCTTCAAGGCGGCCCTGCACGAACGGCAGCGGGCGCCGGTCGCCGCACAGGCAACGGCCGCGCCGGCCGACCCAAGGGCCGACTCGCAGGCCGGGGGACTCTTCGAGGCCTACCGTGCGGCCCGCGAGAGCTGCGGCCAGCAGACGAGCAACGTCACGCCGGCCGCGCTCGAGCGCGTGCTCGCGGAGCAGCGCGAGACGCTGCGGGCGCGCTTCGGTGATGCGGAGTTCCGCTTCCGCGTGGTGGTCGAAGACGGCCGCGCCAAGATCAAGGCGTCGCGCGTCTAGCGACCAGGGTCCCTAGCGGCGCTCCGCCGTTGCGAGCAGGTTCTGCGCCCACGCGAGCTCCGCCTCGTGACGCGCCCGGAGCTCCGGATAGGCCTGTAGGCCGAGCATTCCGAGAGCCTCTCGCGCGCTCTGCTCCGCCGCGCGGGCTCTTGCGACATCGATCTCGCCGGCGAGCTCGCAGTCATCCACCAGGATCGAGACCGACTGGCCGTCGACGCGGGCGAAGCCCGAAGCGAGGGCTGCGTGCAGCGTCTGGCTGCCCTTGCGGATCTGCGCCTGCCCCACACGCAGCGGCGACAGGAACCTCTCGTGGCTCTCGAGAACGCCGAACTCTCCTTCGGAGCCGGGCAACACGACGCCGTCCACGCGGTCGCGATAGACCTCGCGGTGCGGCGTCACGATCACGAGCTCGAAGGGCACGCGCTTGCCTCCCGGATCGCTAGACGAGCTTCTTGGCCTTGGCGACGACTTCCTCGATGGTGCCGACCATGTAGAAGGCCTGCTCCGGGAGATCGTCGTGCTTGCCGTCGAGGATCTCCTTGAAGCCCCGGATCGTGTCCGCGAGCCGGACGTAGACCCCTGGCGAGCCGGTGAACTGCTCGGCCACGTGGAAGGGCTGAGAGAGGAAGCGCTGCAGCTTGCGCGCACGCCCGACGGTCAGCTTGTCCTCTTCCGAGAGCTCGTCCATGCCGAGGATCGCGATGATGTCCTGGAGATCCTTGTACTTCTGAAGCACCTGCTGCACCCCGCGCGCGATCTCGTAGTGTTCGACGCCGACGACTTGCGGATCGAGGATCCGACTGGTCGAGTCGAGCGGATCCACGGCCGGGTAGATCCCGAGCTCCGCGATCTGGCGCGAGAGCACCGTCGTCGCGTCGAGGTGGGTGAACGCCGTGGCCGGCGCAGGATCGGTGAGGTCGTCCGCCGGAACGTAGATCGCCTGTACGGACGTGATCGAGCCCTTCTTGGTCGAAGTGATCCGTTCCTGGAGCTCTCCCATTTCCGTCGAGAGCGTCGGCTGATAGCCGACCGCCGACGGGATGCGGCCGAGCAGCGCCGATACTTCGGAGCCCGCCTGGGTGAAGCGGAAGATGTTGTCGATGAAGAGCAGGACGTCCTTGCCCTCGTCGTCGCGGAAGTATTCCGCGGCGGTCAATGCCGAGAGGCCGACGCGGGCGCGCGCCCCGGGCGGCTCGTTCATCTGCCCGTAGACGAGCGCCGCCTTGTCGAGCACGGTGCTCCCGTCGGAGAGCTTGGCGTCCATCATCTCGTGCCAGAGGTCGTTGCCCTCGCGGGTCCGTTCGCCCACTCCGCCGAAGACGGAGTAGCCGGAGTGCTCCTTCGCGATGTTGTTGATGAGCTCCATGATGACGACGGTCTTGCCGACGCCGGCGCCCCCGAAGAGGCCGATCTTTCCGCCCTTCGGGAAGGGAGCGATCAGATCGACGACCTTGATCCCCGTCTCGAGCGCCTCGACGCTCGTCGCCTGGTCCACGAAGCTGGGCGCGGGGCGATGGATGGGAAGGGTCTTCTTCGCGTCGATCGGGCCGCGCTCGTCCACGGGCTCTCCGATCACGTTCATGATGCGACCGAGCGTGGCGCTGCCGACGGGGATCCGGATCCCGTCGCCGGTGTTCACGACGGGCTGCCCGCGCACGAGGCCATCCGTGGTGTCCATCGCGACGCAGCGCACGGTGTTCTCTCCGAGGTGCTGCGCCACCTCCAGCACCAGATTGCCCTCGCGCGTGTCGATCGAGAGATTCGACAGGCGGAGTGCCGTGTAGATTTCGGGCAATGCACCCGGCGGGAACTCCACGTCCACCACCGGGCCCATCACCTGTGTCACCCTGCCTCGTTCGAGCGTCATCGATCCTCTCCTAGAGCGCTTCCGCGCCGCTCACGATCTCCACCAGTTCCTTGGTGATCGCCGCCTGCCGCGCACGGTTGAACTTCAGCGTCAGCGAGGAGATCATCTCCTCGGTATTCCGCGTGGCCGACTCCATCGCCGTCATCCGCGCCGCGTGCTCGCCCGACTGGTTCTCGAGCAAGGCCCGGTAGACCTCCACCTCCACCGCTTTCGGCACCAGCACCTCGAGCAGGCGCTCGGCGCTCGGCTCGATCTCGAAGGGAAGCGACGGCTCGCCCTCCAGCGCGGGCGGGGCGAAGGGCAGCAGCGGGACCTCGCGCGGCCGCTGCGTCATCGCGTTCACGAACTCGCTGTAGATCAACACGACCTGGTCGCTCTCTCCGGCGACGTAGCGGGCCGATACCTCGCGCGCGATTGCGGCGGCCTTGGCGTAGCTGACCCAGCCGTCGTGCGGATGCACGCCCCGGAGCTCCGTCGGCCGTCGTCGCTTGAAGACGTCTCCCGCCTTGCGGCCGGCGCAGGTGAGCAGGATCTGCTGGCCGCGCTGCCCGCGTTCGCGCATCACGCGCTCGGCGAACTTGATCACGTTGGCGTTGAAGGCGCCGCAGAGGCCGCGGTCGGAGCTCACGACCACCACCTCGACCCGCCGCAGCTCGGCGTGCGGGACGAGCAGCGGGTGTTCGGCCTCGCGCTGCGCGCGGGCCACTTCGGCCAACGTGTCGCGCATCTGGTCGGCGTAGGGCCGGGCAGCCACGATCGCCCCTTCGGCCCGCCGTAGCTTCGCACCGGCGACCATCCGCATCGCGCGGGTGATCTGCTGCGTCTTCTTCACGCTCGTGATGCGGCGGCGGATGTCCTTGAGGCTCGGCATCGGCTACGCGGCGCTCTGGCCCTGCGCGCTCGTCTGGAACATGCCCGCGAACTCGTCGAGGGCCTGCACGAGCTTGCGCTCGACGTCGTCCTCGAGCTTGCCGCTCTTCCGGATCGCCTCGAGCACGTCGCCGTGGCGAGTTCGCATGAACTCGAGCATCTCCCGCTCGTAGCGCTGGAGATCCCCGATCGCGTGGCCGCGCACCCACGAAGGGCGATCTTCCTGCGGCATCGCCGAGAAGATCGAGGCCACCTGCTCCTCCATCGGCATCGGCGAGTACTGCGGCTGCTTCAGCATCTCCGTCTGGCGCGCGCCGTTCGCGAGCTGCTCCTGCGTCGCCTTGTCGAGATCGCTGCCGAACTGCGAGAAGGCGGCCATCTCGCGGTACTGGGCGAGGTTCAGCTTGAGCTTGCCGGCGACCTTCCGCGTCGCCCGCGTCTGTGCGTTCCCGCCCACACGCGAGACCGAGATGCCGACGTTCACGGCCGGACGGATCCCCGAGTTGAAGAGATCCGTCTCGAGGAAGATCTGGCCATCCGTGATCGAGATGACGTTGGTCGGAATGTAGGCCGAGACGTCGCCCGCCTGGGTCTCGATGATCGGGAGCGCGGTGAGGCTCCCGCCGCCCTCTTCGTCGCTCATCTTCGCGGCGCGCTCGAGCAGGCGCGAGTGGAGGTAGAAGACGTCTCCGGGGTAGGCCTCGCGCCCCGGCGGGCGCCGCAGCAGCAGCGAGAGCTGTCGGTAGGCCACCGCCTGCTTCGACAGGTCGTCGTAGATGATGAGGGCGTGCTTGCCATTGTCGCGGAACCACTCGCCCATGGTGCAGCCCGTGTAGGGCGAGATGTACTGAAGGGGCGCCGGCTCGCTCGCGGTGGCGGCCACCACGATGGTGTGGTCCATGGCGCCGTACTGCTTGAGCTTCTCCACGACTTGCGCGACGGTGGACTGCTTCTGCCCGATCGCCACGTAGATGCAGGTGACGCCGCTGGTCCGCTGGTTGATGATCGTGTCGAGCGCGATCGCGGTCTTCCCGGTCTGCCGGTCGCCGATGATGAGCTCGCGCTGTCCGCGCCCGATCGGCGTCATCGCGTCGATGGCCTTGATCCCGGTCTGGAGCGGCTCGTGCACCGAGCGGCGCGCCACGATGCCCGGCGCCTTGAGCTCCACGCGGCGCCGCTCGGAGCTCGCGATCTCGCCCTTGCCGTCGATCGGGTTGCCGAGGGCGTCGACCACCCGCCCGACGAGCGCCGGGCCGACCGGCACCTCGAGGATGCGGCCCGTCCGTCGCACGAGGTCGCCTTCGCGGACGTGCGAGGCCTCGCCCATCAGCGCGACGCCGACGTTGTCCTCCTCGAGGTTCAGCACGAGTCCAGCGACTCCGCCCGGGAACTCGACGAGCTCGCCGGAGAGCACCTTCTCCAGGCCGAACACGCGGCCGATACCGTCGCCGATGGAGAGCACGGTGCCCGTCTCCGCGACGTCGATCTCGCGGTCGTATTCCTTGATTTCGCGCTTGAGGATGTCGGTGATCTCGCCCGGCTTGATGTCCATGGCTCAGTGTCCCCTCATGAGAGTCGAGCGCAGCTGATCGAGCTGCGTGCGGAGGCTTCCGTCGAAGACGAGCCCGCCGACGGTGGCGACGACGCCACCGAGCAGAGACGCGTCGACTTCGATTTCGAGCTCGAGCTGGCTGCCGGTGCGCTCCGCCAGCGCACGCCGTAGGCGCTCGCGTTGTGCGTCAGAGAGCGGACTCGCCGAGACGACGCGCGCGCGCATGCGACCCGCGGCCTCGTCGGCGAGGGCCCCGTAGGCCGTGCGAATGGCGTCGAGCTCGACCACGCGGCGGCGGTCTACCAGAAAGGAGCAGAAGCGGCGCACGGTGTCGCTGCTCCCGAGCCGCTCACAGACCGCTCGCAGCACGCGGCGGCGCTCGACGCTCGGAAAGAGCGGGCGCAGGATTGCGTGCGCGAGCTCCGCGTGGGTGTCGAGCAGCGCTCCGAGGGCGTCGAGTTCGCGCCGGACCTCCTCGATGCGACCCTCTTCGCGGGCGAGGGCGAAGAGAGCGCGCGCATAGCGCCGCGCGGCGGCAGCCGATTTCATCGCCCCTCCTGCCGCGAGCCCCGGCCCGCTGCGGCTTCGCGATCGCTGCGCTCGATGGTCTCGATGAAATCGTCGACGAGCCGGCTGCGATCCGAATCGTTGACGCGCGCACGCAGCGTCTCCGCCGCGAGCTCGAGGGCGAGCTCGGCCGCCTCTCGGCGCAGCTCCTCGCGCGCTCGCCGCAGCTCCTGGTCCGCCGCGGAGCGCGCGTCTTTCCGGATGCGCTCCGCCGCCGCGCTGGCATCGGCCAGGATGTGTTTGCGCTCGGCCTCGGCGCGCTCGCGCGCCTGCGTGCGGATGCGCGCCATCTCGGCGTCGAGCTGGGCGAGCTTTCGCTGCCATTCGGTGTGCCGCGCCTCGGCTTGCGCGAGCGCGCTGGCGGCCGCGTCGAGTTCGTCGCGAATGCGATCCTGCCGCGCGGAGAAGAAGTCCTGGATCGGTCGGCGTCCGAAGTAGACCAGCGCCACGATCAGGATCGCGACGTTCAGCGCCGGCCAGAAGAGGTCGCCCAGGCCGCCACCAGTCTCTGACGCCGCGGCCGGAAGTACCGGGGCGAGCAGCAGCAAGAGCACGAAAATGGAGCGCTTCACTCGATCATCCGACCCAGCACGCGGCCGGCTGCTTCGCGCGCGAGCTCCCTCGCCTGGTTGCGCAGGCCGTCGCGCGCGCTGTCGACCGCGCTCTCGAGCTCGCGGCGCACGCGCCCGATCTCGCTCTCCGCATCCGAACGCGCGGCCAGCGTCTCTTCGCCGGCGCGGCGGCGGGCGTCTTCGAGGATCTCACGCCGCGCCCCCTCCGCCGACTGGCGCACTTCCTGGATCGACTGCTCGTAGCGTGCGATGGCCTCGCGCACCTGCTCCTCGAGCCGGGTGGCGCGTCTGCGAGCGCCGTCCGTGCGTTCGGCGCGGGCGTCGAGGACGCGAAGCATCGGGCGCAACAGGATCTGGTTCACAAAGGGCACGAGGGCCGCGAAGAAGAGGATCAGCAGGATCAGCAGCGGGGGATCGGGCAGGAGCTCGAGCCTGCCTTCGGATGCGATCGCATCGCGCGCGGCGAAGATGGCCACGCCCAGGGCGGCGATGGCGACTCGGCGCTCGCGATTCCGCTCCACGCTTCACTCCGAGGTGTGCCGACAGCGCCCCGGCCCCCGGGAGCCCAAGCTCCGCCGAATCCGCCGAAACACCCGCGCCCCGGGGCTCTTGCCCGCGGCGCGTGGGATCCAGGCTTGGGCTCGCACCGGCGCCGGCCGGATCGAGCGACTCGCTCGACCAGGTTCGATCAGTTTCGAGCCGAGGGGCCACCCCGGCCCTGGGGCGGCTGGAGTCTTACATAGATCGGCCGAAGTTCAAGGCAGAACTGGGTCCCGTGCGGGGCCTCCGGCGGCATCGCGCGCGCTCCCGGTGCGGCACTCGCCTTCGAGGAGTGAACCCTCCTCGAGCGCGAGGCTGCGAGCCTCGAGGTCGGCGGTGACGCGGGCCGTGGCCCGCAGCAGCGCTCGCCCTCGAACCCGCACCGAGCCGGCGATCGCTCCGCTCACGTAGAGCTCGTCGACTTCGATCCGAGCATCGAGCGCTGCCGAGCGGCCGACCCACAGCGTGGTTCCGAGGATCTCGCCCCGCAGCCGGCCCTCGACACGCGCGGGCCCATGCAGCAACAGGAGCCCCTCGAACTCCGCACCGGGCCCTATCAGCGCCCGCTCGGGCTCGAGAGCGGGCGGCGGCGCTGACGCGGTGTCAGGCATCGCCGAGCAGGATGCCCGCGAGGCGCTGCAGATCGTCGGCCCCGAAGTACTCGATCTCGATCCGCCCGCGAGCCGCCTGACCCTGGATCCGCACCCGCGTCTGGAGACGCTGCCGCAGACTATCGATCAGGCGCTGGAGATTCGGGTCCGAAGCCGGGCGAGCGGCCGCGGCCTTGCGGGGGCGGGTCGGGCCGGAGGTCTGTGCGAGCTCCTCGGTCGCGCGTACCGAGAGCGCGCCCGAGACGACCCGGTCCCGCAGATGGCGACGCCGCTCCGGGTTCGCGACCTGGAGCAATGCCTTGGCGTGGCCCGCGCTGATACGGCCGCTCTCGATGTCGGCCTGCATCTCCTGGGAGAGATCGAGCAGACGAAGGTGGTTCGCGATCGTCGAGCGGTCGAGCCCGACGCGTTCTCCGATCTCCTGCTGCGTCGAGCCGGCCTCGCCGAGCGCGCGAAACGCGTGCGCCAGCTCGATCGGGTTCAGATCGCGCCGCTGCACGTTCTCGACCAGCGCGATCTCGAGGCGGGCGCGATCCGTGAAGTCCGCGACGATCGCGGGAAGCGTCTCGAGCCCCGCTTCGCGGCTCGCGCGCCATCTGCGCTCGCCGACCACGAGCTCGTAGCGCTCGCCCGCCCGGCGCACGACCACTGGCTGGAGCACGCCATGCCGACGAATCGAGTCGGCGAGACTCCGCAGCTGTTCGGGATCGAAAACCCGCCGCGGCTGCTCGGGATTGGGGTCGATCGCGTCCACCGGGATCGCACGCGGGCCCGTGTCCATCGCAACCGTTTCCGGTGTCGCGCCCGGCGCGATCCCGGGAATCAGCGCGCCAAGGCCTCGGCCCAGTGCACTCGGTCGGCTCATCGGGTGCTCCGTACAAGGGCCGGAGGCTCTCGCGGCGGATCGGGGGGTCCGAGACGCGCGAGGATCTCTTCGGCCAGATTGAGGTAGCTCGTGGCTCCCCTCGAATGGACGTCGTAGAGGAGGATCGGCTTGCCGTGGCTCGGCGCCTCGCTGAGCCGCACGTTGCGGGGGATGACGGTGCGGAACACCCGCTCCGCGAAGTGCGAGCGGACCTCCTGCTCGACCTGCCGGCTCAGGTTGTTGCGCTGATCGACCATCGTGAGGACGATCCCCTCGACCTCGAGCTGCGGATTGAGCTGCTGACGCACCGCGGCGATCGTCTCGAGCAGCCCGGCGAGTCCTTCGAGCGCGTAATACTCGCACTGGAGCGGAATCAGCACGGAGTCGGCGGCCGTGAGCGCGTTCACCGTCAGCAGGCCGAGCGAGGGCGGGCAGTCGACGACGACGAGGTCGTAGGCGTCGCGCAAGTCGAGGAGCACCCGCTCGAGGCGCCGCTCGCGACTGAGCGCAGATACGAGCTCGATCTCGGCGCCGTAGAGATCGCGCCCCGACGGAATCACGTGCAGGTAGCGCAGCTCCGTAGCCTGCACGATGTCCTTCAACACACAGCGTCCGATCAGTGCGTCATAAATATGACGCGTCGCAGCATGAATCCCGAATGCACTCGAGGCGTTCGCCTGGGGGTCCAGGTCGATGAGCAGCGTCGGACGCTCGGAAGCGGCGAGCGAAGCCGCGAGGTTCACCGCAGTCGTCGTCTTGCCGACGCCGCCCTTCTGGTTCACGACCGCGAGCACGCGACTGGGTGCCGGCATGGCGCCGCTAGACCTCACCCCTTGGGGAAAACACTGCGCTCTGTTGGATACCACATTTTCCGCTCGGCTGTCGATGACAAGATCGATGTTCCACGTGGAACGCCGAGAACCAACTTATTTGCCGCCGAGCTCTGCCGAGAGCGACCGATCAAGACTTCCTTCGACCGATCCAGAGCGAGCGATCGACCCCGCCGAGCGGAACGCGGTAGCGCAAGATCTCCTCGGTCTCGAACCGAGGATCGTCCAAGACCGGAGCCTGAGCGCCGCCCGGGAGGAGCAAGCGTCCTCCGATCTCGACCCAGCGGAGCATTGGCGGCAGCGCAGCCATCGGCCTGGCCATCGCCTGTGCGATCACGGCCGCGTGCGGCGTCGACTCGAGCTGCTCCGCCCTTCCGCGAACGGGTGTCGCGTTTGCGAGCCCGAGCTCCCGGCAGACGGCTCGCTGGAAGTGATGCCTCTTCTCGCGCGATTCGATCAGCGTGATGCGGGAGTTCGGCCTCAGGATCGCCACCGGCAAGCCCGGGAAGCCCGCGCCGGAGCCGAGGTCGGCGAGACTGGGAAGGTCGGGTAGCACCGCGACCAGCGCCGCCGCGTCCAGCACGAGACGGCGCACGATCGTGTCCAGACCGCGGTGGCCCGTCAGATTGATCCGAGATCCCCAGCGGTCGACCAGCCGGGCGAGCTCGAGCAGCGCCTGCCGCTGCGGAGCCGTCGCCTCGAGTCCGATCTCCTCGAGGCCGAGCCGCAGGGTCGCCTCGGGGTCGGTCACCCGCGCGGAGGAGTTCGAGACGGCGGCTCGGGCGCGTGTTCCACGTGGAACACGGGGCGACGGCTATTCGTCGGCCGCTGCGACTGCGCGGGATTCGCGGAGGGCCTCCTCGTACTCGGCCGCGCCCTCCGGAACCACTACGACCTGGCGATACCGGCTCTCTCCGACGCTCATCGTGGCGATCCCCTGGGCGTCGCGCAGCGCGAGATGAATCGCACGCCGATCGCGCGGACTCATCGGATCGAGCGCAATCGCCCGACCCGTCTCGCGAGCGCGTCGCGCCGCTCGCTCGGCCAGATCCGCCAGGTGCCCCTCGCGCTCCTCCAGATCTCCCTCGACGTCGAGCACGATCCGCGGCGCGTCCTCCGAGTTCCGCATCGCCGCCTGATTCGCGAGGAGCTGTAGTGCGTCCACCGAGCGACCGTCCCCGCCTCCGAGCGCCTTCGCCGCGATCCCCTTCAGCGAGACGATCACCACGCCTTCCTCATTCGCCTCGGAGAGCTCGAAGGGCCCGAAACCCATGCGCTCGACGGCACCCAGCACGAAGCGACCGATCTCGCCGATCTCGCCGATGGCGCTTCCCACCGAGGGCTCGGACGATGCCACCCGCTCGCGCATCGGCTCGGCCCGGACTTCGCGCGGCTCGCGCGCGTCGCGCGACTCGCCCCGTCGGGCACCCCGACCCTCGGCGCGCGGCCCGCCGCGTTCGCGGTCACCCCGCTCCCCGCGATCTCCTCGCCCCTCGCGCCCGCTGCCCCGTCCGCCCCGATCCCGAGACGGGCCGAAATCGCGGCCTCCTCGTCCCCCACGTCCCTCGTCGCCGCCACTGGGCGCTCGATCCCGCGCGGGGGGCTTCCGGTCGCGCGGCGCTCCGACGATGACGGCGCGAGACGCAAGTCCGTAGATCTCTTTCTGGTCGAGCTCGTAGATCGCGAGCCCCTCCTCGGAAACCCGGAAGAAGTCGCAGGCCTTGGCGATAGCCTCCGCACGGTTGGCCCCGAAGAACTCGTGGAGCTCGTTGCTTCCGTCGTACACCGCATCCTCCTGGCCGAAACGGCCCCTGCATCGGTTCTCAGGCGGCTTTTGCCGCCCTCAGTGTTCGCCCCACCCAGAGCTGGTGCGCGATTGCCAGAACGTTGCTCACCATCCAGTACAGGACCAGCCCGGACGGGAACTGATAGAACAGCACGGTCATCATCACCGGCATCACCGTCATCATCATCTTCGCCTGCGCCGGATCGACCTGCATTGGCGTGATCTTCTGCTGGAGCACCATCGTGGCGCCCATGATCAGCGGCAGCACCCGCAGAGGAATCCCGACCCCGGGAATCTCGAACAGCGCATCTGGCGACGAGAGATCGTTGATCCACGCTACGAAGGGCGCGTGGCGAAGATCGATGGAGCTCCGCAGCGCATAGAAGAGCCCGATGAACACCGGAAGCTGGAGGATCATCGGGAGGCAGCCTCCGAGCGGGTTCACACCCTCCCGTCGGTAGAGCTGCATCATCTCCTCGGATTGCTTCTGCCGGTCGTCGGGATTCTTCTCCTTCAGCTCCGCGAGCTTCGGCTGGAGCGCGCGCATACGCTCCATCGAGCGCATCTGCTTCATCGTGAGGGGCGTCGTCACGGCCCGCACCATGATCGTGAGCAGGATGATCGCGAGCCCGTAGTTGGGGATCACGCTGTAGATCGCGTGTAACAACCAGGCAAAGCCCAGCACGACCGGGGACAGCCAGTTCCAGCCGAGGTCGATCGAGCGGATCAGGCCGG
>CAYPSI010000079.1:0-2274 GCA_964413375.1 uncultured Spirochaetales bacterium
CCTCCGGCTGGGTTTCCTGTGCGGCGACGCCGAGACGCTAGGTCGCGTCGAGGGCCGGCAGCGCATGGGGCTGCGCTGGGTGAGCTTCCTGCTGCAGCGTACGGTCCTGGCGCTGCTCAGCGATGCGGGCGCGCGCAGGGCGGTGCGACGCGCCGCCCGCTGCTATGCGGAGCGGCGCGAGGCCCTGCTGCGCGCGTTGGCTTCGCGAGGAGTACGAGCCAGCGGACGCTCGGGGATGAATGTATGGGTTCCCGTCCCCGAGGAGGGCACGGTGGCCCAACGCCTGCTCGCGCAGGGCTTCGCGGTCACGCCGGGCGAGCGCTTCCGGATCCGCAGCGCACCGGGCATCCGCATCACGACGGCCGCACTGCGGCCCGGCGAGGCGGAACGCGTCGCCGACGCCGTCGCCTCGACCCTTCGCGAAGGCAGCTTCGCCCAGAGCGCCTGAGCCGCGCCCTCACGCATCCCAGAGCGGGCACGCGCTGCGCCCCCCCGCGAAGGGCGCGGCTGGCGCGTAGAATGGAGCTCGTGACCGCCATCCCCTTCGAGATCGCGCGGGCTGCCTGGGAGCTCTCCGGAGATGCCTGAGAGCGCCGACGCCGCTGCGATCGATCCCGTCTGCGGCATGACGGTGGGGACGGCATCCGCGCATCGTCTCCGCCACGCCGGGCGCGAGCTCCGCTTCTGTAGCGCGCGTTGCCTCGAGCGCTTCCGCAGCGAGCCCGAACGTTTCGCTGGCGGCGCGGCCGCGGCGCCCGTGGAGACGGTGCCCGGCGCGAGCGACGCGATCACCACCTGCCCGATGCATCCGGAGATCCAGCAGCGCGGCCCGGGAAGCTGCCCGAAGTGCGGCATGGCGCTCGAGCCCCGCGTGCCGATGCCGGGAGCGGAGGCGGAGGATCCGGAGCTGCGCGACATGCTGCGTCGCTTCCGCGTGGCCGCTGCGCTCGCACTTCCGCTGCTCGCGATCGCGATGGGCGACATGCTGCCGGGCCATCCGATCTCGTCGCTCGTGTCGGTGCGCGTGCGCGTGCTCCTCGAGCTCGCTCTGGCGACCCCCGTGTGCTTGTGGGCCGCGTGGCCTTTCTACGTCCGGGCGATCGCATCCGTGCGCCACCGGAGCCTCAACATGTTCACGTTGATCGGCCTCGGCGTAGGCGTAGCCTACGGCTACAGCGCGGTGGCGGCCCTCTTCCCCGAGCTCTTTCCCCAGGCCTTTCGCCACGCGTCGGGCGAGGTGGCCGTCTATTTCGAGGCTGGCGCCGTGATCACCGCGCTGATCCTGCTCGGGCAGGTGCTCGAGCTGCGCGCGCGCGGCCGCACCGGGGCCGCGATCCGCGAGCTCCTCGGGATGACGCCGAAGTCGGCGCGGCGCGTTCGGGACGATGCCAGCGAGGAGGACGTGTCGCTCGAAGCCGTGAAGGTCGGCGACCGGCTGCGCGTGCGCCCCGGTGAGAAGGTGCCGGTGGATGGAAGCGTCCTCGAGGGCGGGAGCTTCGTCGACGAGTCGATGGTCAGCGGCGAGCCGGTCCCGGTTGCGAAGCAGCCCGGCGATCAGGTGGTCGGAGCCACGCTGAACGGATCGGGATTCTTCCTGATGCGGGCCGAGAAGGTCGGCGCCGAGACCCTCCTCGCGAGGATCGTCGCGATGGTGGGAGAGGCGCAGCGCAGCCGCGCGCCGATCCAGCGCGTGGCCGATCTCGTCGCGGGCTGGTTCGTTCCGATCGTGATGGTCGTCGCCGTGCTCACCTTTGCGGCGTGGGCGGCGTTCGGGCCGGAGCCGCGGCTGGCGCACGGGCTGGTGAACGCCGTGGCGGTGCTGATCATCGCCTGCCCCTGCGCGCTCGGGCTCGCGACACCCACGTCGATCATGGTGGCGACGGGGCGGGGCGCCGCGCAGGGCGTACTCTTCCGCAACGCCGAGGCGATCGAGGTGCTACGCCTGGTCGACACGCTGGTGGTCGACAAGACCGGGACCTTGACCGAAGGGCGCCCCGAGCTCGTGAGCATCGTCGTCGCTCCGGGCTTCGACGAGACGCAGCTGCTCCGTCTCGCGGCGAGCCTCGAGCGCGGCAGCGAACACCCGCTCGCGGCGGCGGTGGTGAAGGGGGCCGGATCGCGCGCGATCTCGCTCGCCGAGCCGGAGGGCTTCGAATCGCTCACCGGCCGGGGCGTGCGCGGCCGCGTCGACGGGCGTGACGTCGCCATCGGGACGAGCGCGCTGTTGCGCGAGCTCGGCGTCGACGCGGGCCCGCTCGACGCCCGGGCCGAGGA
>CAYPSI010000080.1:0-15834 GCA_964413375.1 uncultured Spirochaetales bacterium
CTCGTCGGTTGGCTGCTCGGCGCGGACCCGCTGACGCTGCTCCAGGTCCTCGGCGACGGAGTCCAGACGGTGCAGGTCCCGGAGCCGCTCCCGGGTCCGGGCAGAAGCGGCGCGCCGGGGCCCCGCGATGAGCTGGCCGACTTCGTCTCGGTGGTCCTCGCGGACACCGAGGACACCTGGGCCGAGCTCTTCGCGGCGCAGGGCACGCGCTACGAGCCGCCGCAGCTCGTGCTCTTCACCGACGTGGTCCACTCCGCCTGTGGAATGGGCCAGAGCGCGATGGGCCCCTTCTACTGTCCGGGCGACGCGAAGGTCTACATCGACCTCGCCTTCTATCGGGATTTGCGCGACCGCTTCCAGGCGCCGGGAGACTTCGCGCAGGCCTACGTGATCGCGCACGAGGTGGGTCACCACGTGCAGCATCTCGTCGGCACGAGCCGCCAGGTCGAGAGGCTGCGCGCCGGGCGCTCGGAGGCGGAGCAGAACGCGCTCTCGGTCCGGCTCGAGCTCCAGGCAGATTGCTATGCGGGAGTCTGGGCACACCACGCGAACTCCGCACGCCAGATCCTCGACCAGGGAGACGTCGAGGAGGGTCTCGCCGCCGCCGCGGCGATCGGCGACGACCGCATCCAGCGCGAGACGCGCGGAACCGTCGTACCGGAGTCCTTCACGCACGGGAGCTCGAAGCAGCGCGTCGAATGGTTCCGGCGCGGCCTCGAGCACGGCTCCATCGAGGCCTGCGACAGCTTCACGTCCGCGGGGTCTTGAGCTACGGGCCCTTCGGCGAGCCCGGACCGGCAGCATTCCGGAGCCGGCAGGGGATCTGATCACTGTCGGCCGGCAGCCGGAAGTGATCGGGTCGCTCGTAGCAGTAGGCGCGGTCCACGAGGTTCAGCAGCACCGCTCGTTCGTTCGAGAGATTCTCGACGCCGTGCCAGACCTTCGGAGGAACGCTGACGAGGCCCGGGCGCAGCGAGCCGAGCCGGAACTCGTTGATGCGCCCGCAGCTGGGCGAGTCCGGTCGCGGGTCGTAGAGCACGATGCGCATCGTGCCGACCGCCACGAAGAGGCGGTCGCGGGTGAACTCGTGCGCGTGCCACGCGGAGATGCACCCGGGCTCGAAGGCGGTCTGGAAGGCCTGCTCCACGCCCGCTTCGTCGAGCTTCCAGTCCGCACGGTAGATCTCGGTCAGGTGGCCGTGGCTGCCGAGCACGTTCTTCATCTCGAAGAGCGCGACGCCGTCGATCAGGCCGCCCTCGACGCGCTGCCAGTCCGCGGTCACGCTCTGCCGGTCGCGCACGCTGCCCGGGAGCTGCCAGGCTCTGGATCGCTCCATCAAGGTCCCCCCACTGAGAATCTCGATCGACTCCGAGGCCACGCGCTCAACGCGCCAGCGGGCGCAGCCCGCGGATCCGTCGTAGCTCCTGGATTCCCCACCCGCGGCGCCGGCCGCGCAGGAAGTTCCGCAGCGCGCGCGGATGCAGGCCGAGGCGCAGACAGGGTCCGTAGCTGAGCCTGCGCCAGATGCGCTTCGCGCTGAGCGCGAGCGTCGGGAGCGAGCGACGCGCCGCGAGCTCGAGCGCCACCGCCCCGAGGATCTGTTCGCGCAGCAGCCGATGGTCCTCGCGCATGCGCAGGGCCCAATGCTGATTCTCGTGATCCTCGCGACGAGCGTAGACGCCCGGACGTGAACCCGACGGGAGCGTCAGCACGCCGAGCTTCCCGCTGCTCTGGAGGCTCCGACCCTGCCGATAGGCCCGGAAGAGCCAGTCCTGGGACGCTTCCGTGTGGCACTCGATCGCCGGCCGCCAGGGCCCGACGGCCGCGACAAGCTCGCGGCGCAGCACCCACGCCGACGCGGGCACGAAGAGGTAGGGCTCGTAGCGGCCGCCCGCGCTCGCGCCATGGAGCGTGAAGCGCGGCTCGCCTCCGCGCCCGAGCTCCTCGCGGCTGCACCGCAGCGCGGCGGCAACCGGTGCAAAGACGAGATCCGCACCGCTGCTCTCGAGCCGGACCAGCGCCGTCTCGAGATGGTCCGGGAACCACAGGTCATCGTGATTCAGGAACGCGATGAAACGCCCGCGGGCCATCCGGCAGCCGACGTTGTTGGGTCCGGACTGCTCCCCGAAGTTGCGCGCGAGGTTCGTGAAGGAGATCCGGGGATCGCGGAAGGACGCCACCACCTCCGCGCTGTCGTCCGTGCACGCGTCGCCGATGACCAGTAGCTCCCAGTCGGCGAGCGTCGAGCGCAGCACGCTCTCGATCGCGAGGCGCAGCACGTTGCTGCGCTCGTAGGTCGCGACGATCACGCTCACGAGGGGCGTGCGGCGTTCGGACGACGCCTCGGGCCCCGAGCTTGCAGTCCTCATCGGAAACCCGCCGGGCTCAATGTGTTGCGCTGGCCTGCTCCTTGCCGGGTTCGCGAAGCGAGCGCAGCGTGTTGACCAGGGAAACAAGCAGGCCGCCGGCGAAGACGATCCACAGCAAGCCGAAGGCCACGAGGCCGAGCGTGCTGTCGCCGGCGCGCGCGCGCAGCACGAGGTTCGTGAAGAGCATCAGCAGGGCTACGTACATGCTCGTCGCGGCGGTCCACTCGAGGGTCTCGCGCCGGCGCCCCGGGACCATGAAGGAGACCGCGAGCCACAGCGCGACCAGGATGCCCGCCGCACTCCAGCCGACCGGAACGATCCAGCTCACGTGGGCGCCTGCGGAGCTTCGACCGCTTCGAGCGCGCGCAGGTGCTCGAGCACGCGACCCGAGAGCTGGTCGGGGGTGAAGCCAAAGAAACGCGCCAGGTCGGCGAGAGGAGCAGACGCGCCGAAGCGGTCGATTCCGTGAACGAGCCCGCGCGGTCCGACGAAGCGGCGCAGGGTCTCGGCGCGGCCGGCCTCGACCGCCACGACCGGCGTGCCATCGATCGGGACGAGCGAGCGCTGGTACGCGAGCGGCTGCTCGAGGAAGAGTTCGACGCAGGGCATCGACACGACGCGCGCCGGGATCCCCTCGCCACCCAGCTTCTCGGCCGCGTCGCAGGCGAGAGCAACCTCCGACCCGGTGGCGACGAAGACCACGCGGGTCGCCGCTCCGGGGTCCTGCACCGCGTAGGCGCCGCGAGCCACGTCTTCGGGCCGGAAGGAGGCCCCGCGCTCGAGCGGCCGCAAGTTCTGACGCGAGAGAGCGAAGAGGCTGGGACCGCCGCGGTGGCGCGCAACCCAGGCCCAGGCGAGCGCCGTCTCGATGCCGTCCGCGGGTCGGAAGAGGCGGACCCCCGGAATCAGGCGCAGGCCGTCGAGCTGCTCGATCGGCTGATGGGTCGGTCCGTCCTCGCCGAGGAAGATCGAATCGTGGGTGAACACGAAGATGGAGGGCAACTTCATCAGCGCCGCGAGCCGCAGTGAAGGCCGCATGTAATCGCTGAAGATCAGGAAGGTTCCGCAGTAGGAGCGGAAGGTCCCGTCGAGACTGATGCCGTTGGTGATCGCGGCCATCGCGTGCTCGCGAACGCCGAAATAGAGGTTCGAGCCGGCGAAGGGATCCGCGCCCTCCCCGGCGGCCGGTCCGACGTGGCCACGACCTTTGAGGACCGGCGGCGCCGCCGAGCCAGCAAGGTCCGCGGAGCCGCCGACCAGGTAGGGAGCGACCGCGGCAAGCCGCTCGAGCGCCACCGCAGCGTGCTTGCGCGTCGGCTCGTTCTTGCCCTCGAGCCCGGCCGCGAGCTGCGCCTCGAGGTCCGCGGGAAGCCGCTTCTCACGGGCCGTGTCCCAGGCCAGCGCGCGTTCAGGGTGGGCCACACGCCAGCGCGCAAGGCGGACGTCCGCCTCTGTACGCCGCGCGCTCAGCTCCTCACGGCGGGCTGCGAAATAGGCGCGCACGTCGTCCGGGATCCAGAACTCGGGCTCGAGCGGCCAGCCGAGCGCCTGCTTGGTGAGCCGCACCTCGTCCGCGCCGAGCTTCTCTCCGTGCGCCTTCGAGGATCCGGCGCGGTTCGGGCTGCCGAAGCCGATCGTGGTCTGCACCCTCACGAGCGACGGGCGCTCGCTCTCGGCGCGCGCGGCCTCGAGCGCGCCGCGAAGGCCTGCGACGTCTTCCCCGTCGACCGCCTGGACGTGCCAGCGCTGGGCCTCGAAGCGTCTCCCCACGTCCTCGCTGAAGGAGATCGAGGTGGGACCGTCGATCGTGATGCGGTTGTCGTCGTAGAGGTAGACGAGATTCCCGAGCCCGAGGTGCCCGGCGAGCGAGGCGGACTCCGCGGAGACGCCCTCCATCAAGTCGCCATCGCTGACGATCCCATACACCAGATGGTGACCCGGCCCCTCGCCGTCCGCGCCGAAGCGCGAACGGGCGAGTCGCGCGGCGAGCGCCATGCCGACGCCGTGGGCGAAGCCCTGGCCGAGCGGACCGGTCGTCATCTCGACACCTGGCGTCTCGCCATACTCCGGGTGGCCCGGGGTATGCGAGCCGAGCTGCCGGAAGCGCACGATCTCTTCGATGGGGAGGTCGTAGCCGAAGAGGTGCAGCAGCGAGTAGAGCAGCATCGACGCGTGCCCATTCGAGAGCACGAAGCGGTCGCGCAGCGGCCAGCCCGGATCGCCGGGATCGAAGCGCAGGTGGCGGTCCCAGAGCTCGAAGGCCGGCCTTGCCAGCCCCATCGGCGCGCCGGGGTGGCCACAGCCGGCCCGCTCCACCGCGTCGACCGCGAGGAAGCGCAGGGTGTTCTCGATGCGTTCGCGCAGCTCGGCGCTCGGCTCGCTCATGGGTCTCTCCGGCGAAGGGTCGGGGGCCGTGAAACTTCCGCCTACAATCTTACAGGCAAGCGCCCGCGGCGGGAACCTCGGACGGCGGCCCGCCGCGAAACGCCATCTCGGGCGCGGCCGACCCTCCGGGCCCCCTGTGCGCCATCGAATAAACGCTATTCTTCCGCGTCAATTCCAACGGCCTCGCGGACGCGGGCGCTGGCGGCAAGACGGATTCGATCCGGCAGACCTTTCGACCAAGGAGTTCTCCGATGAGCGATCGCAGCAAGCATGCCCTCTCCCGACGCGACTTCCTCCGCACCGGCCTCGTCGCCGGCGCGCTGCTTCCGGTGGCCGGGCTGGTGCTGCGGGCCCCCGCCGCGTGGGCCGAGGACGAGAAGCTCGTGACGGAGATGCCCGCAATGGCCCCGACCGTGCAGGCCCTCCAGTACAAGGTCGTATCCGACAAGCCGGACCAGAACTGCGCGAACTGCCAGTTCTACACCGCAGGCTCGGGCGGCAAGGGCAAGTGCCAGCTCTTCACGCAGGGGCTCGTCGCCGAGAAGGGCTGGTGCATGTCCTGGACGAAGAAGCTGGCCTAGGGCCCGGGCGACCTCCCATCGCCGCGCGCGGCTACAGCAGCCGAGGCAGCACCTTCTCGGTGAAGAGCGTGAAGCTGCGGTGGGAGAGCGGCGCGCAGAGCAGGTAGTCGAGGTACATCTCCTCGCGCAGGCGCAGGAGCTCCTCGGCGACCTCCTCGGGCGTCCCCCAGACGACGACACCATCGAGGTAGCGGTCGATCGGGTCCCGGTCGAGCTTCAGGAAGGTCGCGCCGGCGAACCCCACCTGCGCGTGCTTGGGATCGATGTATGAAGACACCAGCCAGCGCGCACCGCTGCGCGCCACCTGCTCGGCCTCGTCGCGGGTTTCGGCGACCGCGAGCAGGCGCGCCATCGGAATGTCGCGCCCGGCGATCGAGTGGCCGTGCTTCTCGAGCTCCTCACGGTAGAGCTCGCGCTTGCTCGCGATCTCCGCGTGGCTCGAGTGGGGGTCGAGCATGATCGAATGGCCGCGCTCGGCCGCCCAGGTGATGGCCGGCGGTGACGAGGCGGCTACCCAGGTCGGCGGATGGGGCTTCTGGAGGGGCTTTGGCAGTACCTCGACCGCATCGAAATCGAAGTAGCGGCCGTGCCACGTGAGCTTCTCCTGCTTCCAGGCCTCGAGCACGATCTCGAAGTGCTCGCGAAAGCGCGGATAGCTCTCGTCCGCCGGCACGCCGAAGTTCGTGAACTCGTTGCGGTCGAAGCCCCGCCCTGCACCCCAGTTGACGCGGCCGCCGGAAAGCACATCGAGCAGCGCCACCTCTTCGGCGAGGCGCAGCGGGTGATAGAAGGCCGCTAGCGAGATGGCCGTTCCGATGCGCAGGTTCCGCGTGCGGTTCGCAACGTGCATTCCCATCAGATGCACCGAGGGACACACGCTGTAGCCGGTGAAGTGGTGCTCCGCGAGCCAGACCGCGTCGTAGCCGGTCCGGTCCATCACCTCGATGCGCTCGAAGGCGCGCTGATAGACGGTCTCGAGCGCCACCCGCCGCTCGGGCCAGCTGAAGAACTGGAGTACCCCGACCTTCACGCGCTTCCTCCTGGGTCGGCGCGGAGCGGGCGCCGTCCGCGCTCTTGGACCCGCGGCTCAGCGCCGCCCCGCCCGGGCGCCAGTGTGCCCGAGCGAGCGGGATTCTGGAACCCGCCCCTGGGCCGCGGCCGCGCCCCGGTCGCCATCGGCGATCGCTGCTCCAAAAAGAGACCTCAACACCGCCGCGCGCCGTGCCGATCCCTCCACCCATCCTCCCGCGACGGAGGGCTCCATGCCGCGCACAGGCATCCATCGGCAGCTCATCGCTTCCCTGCTGCTCGCGACGCTGGCACTCGCCGGCTGCGGGAGGGGTCCCGAAGAGCAGGCCTTCGCAGCCTACGAGAGATCGCGTGTGGCGATCGCGGCCGGCGATCTCGATACGCTGAAATCCCTGGTCTCCGGCGAGCACGCCAAAGAGCTCGACGGACCGGGCGCTGCGATGGTGCTCGAGATCGCCCAGGCGGCGATGCCCCAGCAGATCCGTCTGGTCGAGGCCAAGCTCGCAAAGGGCGAGGTCAGGCTGACGCTCGCTGGCCGGAGCATCATGGGGGACGACGAGACGAAGATCTCGGTCCCCGCAGAGGGCAGCGTGCGCATGGTCGAGGAAGCGAAGGGCTGGAAGATCGCGAAGGAAGAATGGAACCTGCAGCTCGACCGCGCGACGCCGATCTTCGACGTCCAGCCCTTCATGCAGGAAGGGCAGCGACCCGTCGCGCAGAAGGTGCTCGAGGGCCACGCCAGCGCCGTCACGCAGATCGCCCACACGCCGAGCTGGAAGCAGCTCGTCACGCTCAGCTACGGCGACTACTCGCTGCGGGTCTGGGACGTCCAGACGGGGCAGCCGCTGGCGATGCGCACCCTCGAGAGCCGGCCCACGAGCCTGGCGCTCGGCGCCGATGCGGAGTTTCTCCTGACGGCCGATGTCGACGGGAACGTGATCCGCTGGCCGCTCGATGGCGTCGGCGAGCTCGGGGATCCAGAGACGATCCTGCGCAAGGTCGGACAGCACGCGGTGCCGAGCCCGGACGGGAAATGGCTCGCCGTGACGTCCCCCGCTGCGCCCGTCTCGATCTACGAGATGGAGACGCTGGCGCTTGCCCGCACTCTCGAGGGCTCGGAGAGGCTACGCGGCACGGCCTTCTCGCCGTCCGGGGAGCTGCTCGCGGGATCCGAGGGCAATCAGCTGCTGATCTGGGACACGAAGAAATGGTCTGCGAAATCCTATGACTTCGACGATGTCAGCCCCGAGTCGTCGAACGGCCAGGTCTCGTGGAGCGGCGACGGGCGCTACCTCGGCGTGCCCTGTGGCGACAGCAGCATCGTCGTCTTCGACGTCGAGAAGCGCCGCGTGAAGCACAACTTCTTCGTCAGCAACGCGGCCGCGTTGGCGCTCGAGTTCAGCCCCGACGGGAGCCTCTTCGCCACTGCCCAGAACAACCAGCAGATCAATCTCTGGAGCATGGCCGACCACAAGCGCATCGGGTACATCCTCTCGAAGAAGTCCAACGCCACGGCGCTGCACTGGAGTCCCGACGGCCGCAGCCTGATCGCGGGCCACGATGACCGCGAGATCGTCTTCTGGGGTGTGGCCGCAGCCGGCGAGGTGGCCGTCGCGCCGCGCACGCAGCCCGCTCACACCGCGAAGCGCAAGCAAGCGGCGAAGAGCCAGCAGCCCGAGCGCGTCACGCTGCTCTCGCAGACGAACTACCTGGACAATCCCAACGCGAACCAACAGCAGCAGTTCTGGAAGGCGAGCGGCGAGGTCGGCGTCGAGGAGTGCGCGCCCGGCAACCCCTGCTTCGTGACGCGTTGGGATGGAGGTCTCGTGGGTACCGCCACGCTCCCGGCGGACGCGGCGGGCAGGATCGTGCTGCTGATCGGAAACGCCGCAGCCGAGCGCGCGCATGCACAAGGCGGGGACCAGACCGGCGAGTCCTATATCCACGGCTACGGCGAGGCGCTCGATCCCGAGCTCGGAATCGGGAAGCACTACAGTGCGCGCACGCTGATCACCAGCACACGCGAGACCGACGCCTGGACGACCCTCTGGGGCGTGTTCCCGGTGGGCGAGGGTATCCGCAAGCTCAGCTTCGAGATCCGCCAGGCGGACGGAAGCTCGGCCAAGACCGGCTCCGCCAGCCGCTTCGACGATCTCGGCGTCTATCTCTTCGATACCGAGCCGGAGGCGCAGGCCTTCGTGGCGCGTTACCAGCAGGAGGTGGGACGCGCGACGGTGGCGTCGCTGGCGCACGCATCGCCGCCCCCGGCCAGTCCGGCGCCGGAGACGTCGGAGCCAGAAGCGAGCCGACCCGCCGACCCGGGCTCCACGATCACGAGCTGCCACCTCAACGGGCGCGTCGTCTTCATGTCGAAGTCCCAGTGCGCACAACAGGCCGGGCGTTAGCGAACGCCGGGCTCCTCGCCGGCATCGGCACGAGCCTCGCGGCCACGCTAGTCTGCTTCGCCATGCGATGCGTGCGAAAACCCGGTCGAGCGCTCGGAGCGCTGGCAATGGCAGGCCTGCTGGCCGGCTGCGCGACTCCCATCGGCATCCGGATTGCCGACCCGCGCGAGGTCCAGCGCTACCTGACGCGGAACGCGCTCACCGACGATCGGCCGAGCGACTTCTCGCAGAACCAGCTTCGCCGCTACGACCTGCTGCAGGAGTACGCGGACGAGCCCGATGCCGCGCTCGCGAAGCTGCACGCGGCCGCGCTCGCGGAGGGCTTTCCGCCGGACGGGCTCTTCGCGCTGGCCGAGCTCTCGTTCCAGCGCGCCCAGCAGACGGAGCTGCAGACGGGCTACGCGGCGGCGGTGATCTACAGCTATGCGCTGCTCTTCCCCGAGAGCGAGCGCCCGCCGCCCGACGAGCTGGACCCTCGCACGCGGATCGCCGCAGACCTGTACAACCGTGCGCTGACCTCCGCCTTCAGGCGCGCAAAGAACGGCACGCTCGAGCTCGCTGCCGGTCGCGAGCTCGCGCTGCCCTTCGGACGCCTCAGCGTGACGCGCTCGCCGGACATGCTTCAGATCGGCGGGGCGGAGCTCTACGACCTCCAGCCGGTGACCGAGATCGAGATCAGGGGGCTGCGCAACCGCTACCGGCGGCCGGGAATCGGTGCGCCGCTCGCCGCGAAGACGCGTCCGCTGCCGGGCGTGGTGCCGGTCGTCCCGGTCGGGCCGCAGGTGCAGGTGCCGCTGACGGCGGTGGTGCGGATCGCTTCGCCGCTGGAGGGTCTGCGCACGGGAGACCTTCACGCCCATCTCGAGCTCTTCGCGAGCCTCGACACCGAGACGATCGAGATCGGCCACCGCGAGATCCCGCTCGAAGCGGAGCCGACCGCGGCGCTGGCAGCTTCGCTCGCGGAGTCGCAGTTCTGGAAGAAGGAGCTGCAGGTCTTCCTCGGCAATGCGATCGGCGTGCGGAAGCAGAGCGCCCTCGGCGCGCTGCGCCCGTACCGGAAGGGGCGGATTCCGGTCGTGTTCGTGCATGGCACGGCCTCGAGCCCGGCGCGCTGGGCCGACATGGTCAACGACCTGATCGCCGACGTGCGACTGCGCGATCGCTACGCGTTCTGGTTCTTCAGCTACGACTCGGGCAATCCGATCGCGTACTCCGGCTATCAGCTCCGCGACGCGCTCACCCAGGCGGTGGGTCGCGCCGACCCGGACGGCAGCGATCCGTGCGTGCGCGACGTGGTCGTGATGGGTCACAGCCAGGGGGGGCTGCTCACCAAGCTGACCGTGATCGACTCGGGCGACGCCTTCTGGGCGAACCTCACCGACAAGCCTTTCGACGAGGTGAAGCTCGCCCCCGATGACAAGGAGCTGCTGCGCAACACGCTCTTCGTGAAGCCGCTGCCCTTCGTGAGCGAGGTCATCTTCCTGGCCACGCCGCAGCGGGGTAGCTACCTCGCGGGGCCGCAGCTCGTGCGGCGCCTGGCCGAGTACTTCGTGCGGCTGCCCAGCAACGTGGTTCGCATCGGCGCGGATCTCGCCACGCTCGCGCCCACGGGCGCGAGCGGGCTCACCCTGGCTCGGATCCCGACCAGCATCGACAACATGTCGCCGGGCCATCCCTTCGTCAAAGCTCTCGTCAAGCTTCCCGTGAGCCCGAAGGTGGCCGCCCATTCGATCATTGCGGTCGACGATGACAGCCCGCTCGATCAGGCCGGCGACGGCGTGGTGAAGTACCAGAGCGCCCACATCGAGGGCGTCGAGTCGGAGCTGATCGTGCGCAGCCCGCACTCCGGCATGCAGGCCGCGCCGGAGACGGTCGAGGAAGTGCGCCGCATCCTGCTCGCGCACTCCGCGCGATCGGCGTGCCGGGCGCCGGCGAACTGAGGGGTCGCAGCGCCAGACCCCGTGCGCAGCGACGTGGGCACGAAACGCGGCAGCCTCAACGAAGGCCGGGGTTGGATCGGGGTGGTGGGATTCGAACCCACGACGCTGACCTCCCAAAGGTCAGGCTCTGGCCGCTGAGCTACACCCCGATGGGATGGGAGTGTACCCGCAAGGACGCGCCGCGGCAGCGGAGCGTCCGCGCAGCGAGGCGCAGCCGAGCGAAGTTCATCGAGCTAGACCAGCCTCACCGGGCGCAGCACGCGATCGTCGAGCCACGCGACCACGTCCCGGAGCGCCTCGGGGCGGATCTCGTGCTCCATCTCGTACTCCCGGTAGGTAGTAGGCACGCCGAGGGCGAGAAGCCGATCGCGCGAGCTGCGGCCGCGTTCGATCGGGATCATCGGGTCGCCGGTGCCGTGCGCGACGAAGGTCGGGAGCTCGGCGTGGGCGGGCTGGCGCGGCAGGGCGTCGGCCAGCGCATCGGGGAGCCACGATGAGAGGGCCACGAGCCCTGCGAAGCGCTCGGGCTCGCGGAGCGCCAGGTCGTAGGCCATCACCCCGCCCTGGCTGAAGCCGAGGAGCACGAGCTTGCGCGGATCGATGGGGTAGCTCGCTTGCGCGGCATCCAGAAAGGCCCGGAGCGCCGCGGCGGCCTTCGCGAACTCGGCCGGGTCCGGCGGGCGGCCCATGCTGATCGGGAACCAGCCGTAGCCGAGCATCCCGGGCGCGACCTGCAGCGCGACGGAGCCCTGCGGGCAGAGCACGAGTGCCTCGCCGCCGTGCAGCATCGGCGCGAGCCCGAGCAGGTCGTGCGCGCTCGCCCCCCAGCCGTGGAGTGCGACGATCGTCGGAAAGGGTCCCTCGCCGGCGGGGACGTGAGCGGTGTGCAGGAGCTCCATGCCCGAAGCATACGGCATGGGGTCGCCCGCGGGGCCGGGCTATCCTGCGCTGCATGGCGATGGGCGGCAAGAGCCTGCTGGACAAGGTCTGGGACGCGCACAGCGTGCGCGAGCTCCCGAGCGGGCAGACGCAGCTCTTCATCGGGCTCCATCTGATCCACGAGGTCACGAGCCCACAGGCCTTCGCGATGCTGCGCGAGGCGAAGCTCCCGGTGCGCTTCCCGAAGCTCACCTTCGCCACGGTGGACCACATCATCCCGACCGAGTCGCAGCGGCGGCCGCTCGCCGACGAGCTCGCCGAGGAGATGCTCGTCGCCCTCGAGCGCAGCTGCGCGGAGCATGCGATCCGGCTCTTCGACCCCGGCAGCGGCAAGCAGGGCATCGTGCACGTGATCGGGCCCGAGCTCGGCCTCACGCAGCCCGGCATGACGATCGCCTGCGGCGATTCGCATACCTCCACCCACGGTGCCTTCGGCGCGGTGGCCTTCGGCATCGGCACGAGCCAGGTCGCGGACGTGCTCGCCACGCAGTGTCTCGCGCTGGCGCGCCCGAAGGTCCGCCGGATCGACGTCACTGGAAAGCTCCGCCCGGGTATCTACGCCAAGGACGTGATCCTCGCGATCATCCGCCGCCTCGGAGTGAAGGGCGGCGTCGGCTACGCCTACGAGTACGCCGGCCCGGTGCTGGACGCGATGACGATGGAAGAGCGCCTCACCGTCTGCAACATGTCGATCGAGGGCGGCGCGCGCTGCGGCTACGTGAACCCCGACGAGACGGCCTTCGACTATCTGCGCGGTCGCGAGTTCGCACCCGCGGGCCCGGCCTTCGAGCGTGCGGTCGCGCAATGGCGCGCTGTCGCGAGCGATGCGGACGCCCGCTATGCGGACCGGGTCGAGATCGACGGCAGCGCACTCGCGCCGGGCGTCACCTGGGGCATCCACCCCGGCCAGAGCGTCGCGGTGGACGAGAAGCTCCCGCGCCTCGCCGACGTACCCTCCGGCGAGCGAGCGTCGGTCGCAGAGGCCTTCGAGTTCATGGGGCTCGTGCCCGGCGAGCCGATCGAGGGAACGCGCATCGACGTGGCCTTCATCGGCTCCTGCACGAACGGGCGCATCTCCGACCTGCGCGAGGCCGCGCGCGTCGCGCGCACGGGGCACGTTGCACCCCATGTGAAGGCGCTCGTCGTTCCGGGCTCGCAGGCCGTCGCGAAGCAGGCCGAGGCGGAGGGCCTCCCCGAGATCTTCCGCGCCGCGGGCTTCGACTGGCGCCTGGCGGGCTGCTCGATGTGCCTCGCGATGAACCCGGACAAGCTCGTTGGGCGCGAGCTCTGCGCCTCGTCGAGCAACCGCAACTTCAAGGGCAGGCAGGGCTCCCCGACCGGGCGCACATTGCTGATGTCGCCGGCGATGGTGGCCGCGGCGGCGCTGCGCGGCGCGGTCGCCGACGTGCGGGAGATCCTGTAGTGGCCCGCGCCCCCGCGAAGGCCAGCGTAGAGCGCGTCTCGGGGCGCGGCTGCGTGCTACGCGCGAACGACATCGACACCGACCGGATCATCCCGGCGCGCTTCCTGCGCTGCGTGACCTTCGACGGCCTGGGAGAGCACGCCTTCGAGGACGACCGCGAGCAGGCGAAGGGCAACCACCCGCTCGACGACGCGCGTTTCGCCGGCGCCGCGATCCTCGTCGTCGGCCAGAATTTCGGCTGCGGCTCGTCGCGCGAGCACGCGCCGCAGGCGCTCCTGCGCCACGGCTTCCGCGCCTTCATCGGCGGATCTTTCGCGGAGATCTTCGCCGGCAACTGCACGGCGCTCGGCCTTCCCTGCGCGACGCTAGCGCCGGACGCGCTCGCGAAGCTGATGGACTCGATCGATCTCGATCCGTCCCAGGAGCTCGTGCTCGATCTGCGCGCGCGCACCCTCACCTCGCGCGCCGGCACTCTCGCCTGCGAGATCCCGGAGGGTGTGCGTCAGCAGCTCCTCGAAGGTGCCTGGAACGCGACCGCCGTGCTGCTCCAAGCGGGCGACGCGATCGAGGCAACCGCCGCGCGGCTCCCCTACGTCGCTGGCTATCCCGGCTAGGACTTTCGCGGCGTGAGGTCGAGGTCCGGCGGGGGGTGGTCCGGGAGCTTCCAGCGGATGTAGGGCTTTTCCTTCTTGTCGTGCCAGGCGTTCGCGGAATCGACGGCCTGGTCGAAGGCCTTCTCGAAGGCACCCCAGTCCTCGGCCTTGATCGCCTTCTCGAGCGGCGCCCAGTCGTCGCGCAGGTACTCCTCGAGCGCGGCCTCGTGTTTCGGCCGCGTGTAGGCGCCGAGCTCGAAGAGCTTCTTCGCCTCCTTCCACTGGTAGATCGCGTTCGGCCAGTTCCGCGCCTTGGCCGCGTAGTAGAGCTTCCAGGTGCGCGTGCCGATCTCGGGCATGATGCGGCCGAGGCCCGGCTGGATCGTCGCGATCTCGTCGATCGCCATGTCGCGCCCGGCCTCGCTCATGAAGCGCAGCGCGCTCACGAGCTGCTCGAGCTTCTTCTCGTCCATCGCTCTTCCTCACCGTCGGTTGCGGGCCGGGAGCATAGCGGGTTCCGTGGTACTTTCTGCCGCCACGTGCTCCGCGCC
Source organism: uncultured Spirochaetales bacterium (assembly GCA_964413375.1). Taxonomy (GTDB): domain Bacteria; phylum Myxococcota_A; class UBA9160; order UBA9160; family SMWR01; genus CAZUYC01. The sequence continues at coordinate 14,216 of CAYPSI010000080.1, forward strand.
AACCACCGGCCCGCCGTCGCGCTCCTCTGTCGGCTCCTGGCCCTCGCCGGAGCCTTCGCCTGCGCACCCGATCCGCCGCCGAACGTCGTGCTCGTGACGCTCGACACGACCCGCGCCGATCACCTCGGCCTCTATGGCTACTTTCGAGACACCTCGCCCAGGCTCGACGCGTTCGCGGCCGAGGCGATCGTGGTCGAGCGCGCGCTCGCGCCGATGGCGACCACGTTGCCCTCGCACACGTCGATCCTGACCGCGCGAGCGCCGCTCGAGCACGGCGTGCTCGCGAACCTCGCCCGCGGCGGGCGCCGCTTCGCGCCGGCGCCGGGCCTGCGCTCCTTCGCCGAGCTCTGCCTCGACGCGGGCTATCGCACGGGCGCCTTCGTGAGCGCCGCTCCGCTCGAACGGGGCAGCGGTCTCGAGGCCGGGTTCGAGACCTACCACCAGCCCGGCGAGGGATTCCCGCAACGCCGAGGCGAGTTCACGACCCACGCGGCGCTGCGCTGGCTCGAAGGCGTGAAGGGCGAGCCCTTCTTCTTGTGGGTGCACTACTACGACGCGCATTGGCCCTTCGATCCTGCGTCGGGCTACGCGGGCCTCTTCGAGGCAGGCCCCGAGCTCGAGGCCTTTCTCGCGGCGCGCCGGATCCCGGACGCTTCCGAGCGCTCGGGGTCCGGTCTCGAGTCGACGCGCGAGGTGACCGACGCCTACGACGCCGAGCTCCGCTACCAGGATGCGCAGCTCGGCCGCCTCCTCGATGCGCTGGCGCGGCGGCCGGACTGGGGCCGCACCGCGGTAGCCATCGTCGGCGATCACGGGGAAGGCCTCTCGCAGCACGGCGAGGCCGCGCACGGCGGAACCTGGGACGAACAGCTCTTCGTGCCCCTCGTGCTTCGCGTTCCGGGCCGCGCGCCGGAGCGCATCGCCGCTCCGGTCCCGGTCGCGAGTACGCTCGCGATGCTCGCGCGCGCGCTCGCAACGCCAGCCTTCGAGCCCTTCCTCGCGCAGGCGGCCGCGCACGTCGAGGGCACGGCCGTGATGAGCCAGGACGCCGGGCGGCGGAGCGGCCGCCCGGGCTACCACCTCGCACTGACGGGAGCTCGCTTCAAGTATCGCCGCGTCGATCAGGGAAACGCCGCGTTCGTCGAGGAGCTCTACGATCTCGTCGAGGATCCCTTCGAGCTCACGAACGTCGCAACGGCGTACCCGGACCTCGTGCGCGAGCTCGCAGCGGATCTCGACGCGCGCCTCGACGCACAGGCCCGCGCCGCGCAGGAGCTTCGCCGCGGGGCTCCGGAGCTCGTCCCCGAGATCGACCCCGAGCTCGTCCGCCGCCTCGAGGCGCTCGGCTACGCGGAAGACGCAGTCACCCCGACTCCCTAGCGGTTCTCGAAGCTCGGGTCGCGTTTGCCGAGGAAGGCGTCCATGCCTTCGGCGCGGTCGCGGCTCGCGGAGACGAGACCGAAGGCCGTCTGCTCGAGCGCGTGGGCGGTGCGCTGGTCGGCGTCCTGCCCTTCCTGGATCACGCGCTTCGCGAGCGCAACCGCGAGCGGTCCCTTCGACGCGATCTTCTGCCCCGCCGCCAGCGCGGCGGCGACGAGCTCCTCGGGCGGGAAGACCCG
>CAYPSI010000081.1:0-2208 GCA_964413375.1 uncultured Spirochaetales bacterium
AAGCGCCTGCTCGACGACCCCGCGCGGATCGCGAGCGCAGTGGAGGAGGTGCTCCGCTTCGACTCGCCGGTGCAGGGGCTCTCGCGCACGCTGACTCGCGACGTCGAGCTACACGGTCGGCGTATCGCCAGCGGCGAGCGGGTGCACATGCTCTTCGCCGCCGCCAATCGCGACGAGCGCGCGTTCCCGGACCCGGACCGCTTCGACACCAGCCGCGACCCGAATCCCCACCTCGCGTTCGGCTTCGGCGTGCATTTCTGCCTCGGCGCGAGCCTCGCGCGCCTCGAGCTGCGGATCGGCCTCGAGGAGCTCCTCGCGCACGCGCCCCGCTACGAGATGACCGACGAGAAGCCCGAGCGCGTACGCTCGGACACGAATCGCCTCTTCGTGCGGCTTCCCGTAGTTCTCGCGTAAGATCCCAGCGTGAAAGTCCTCGTCACCGGCGGAACCGGGTTCACCGGCTCGCATACCGCGCGTGCGCTGGTGGCCTCCGGGCACGAGGTGCGTCTGCTGGTGCGCGATCTCGACAAGGTGCGCCGCGTCTTCGAGCCGCACGGGCCCCTACCCCGCGACGTCATGCGGGGCGACATGACGGACGAAGGCGCGGTCGACGCGGCGCTCGCCGGCTGCGATGCGGTGGTTCATAGCGCCGCGCTCGTGGACCTGCGCGCGTCCTCGGCCCGACGCGTAGAGGAGACGAACGCGCGCGGCGTCCGACTCGTGGTCGGCGGCGCGGTGCGCAGGGGCATCCCTCGCGTCGTCTACGTCTCGAGCCTGTCGATCTTCTTCGTGCCCGGCGGCCCCCCGGTCACCCCCGAGCTTCCGATCGCTCCGACGACGACGGCCTATGCCCGCTCCAAGGCGGAGGCCGAGAAGTACGTGCGCGGCCTCCAGGCTCAGGGCGCGCCGGTCCGCATCTCGTACCCCGCCGGCATCATCGGACCCGACGATCCGGGGCTCAGCGACGCGAACCACGCGGTGTACACCTTCTTCCGCGATACCGGAGTCATCACGTCGAACGGCTTCCAGGTGGTCGACGTGCGTGACGTAGCGGCGCTGCACGCGAAGCTCCTCGAGCTCGAGCCCGGCCCGCACCGCTATGCCGCCGCGGGCCCGATGCTGCCCTGGGCGGAGGTCTACGAGCTCCTCGACCGCATCACCGGCGCCCGCGTCCGCCGCTTTCGCGTTCCGGGCGCGGTGATGCGCGCGGCCGGTTCGCTCGGAGACCTCGTAAAGCGCGTCTACGACTTCAACTTCCCACTGACGCGCGACAGCATGGAGTTCGCGACGCGCTGGACGGGGGCGGACGCCTCGCGAACGACGCGCGAGCTCGGGCTCGCGTTTCGCCCCCCGGAAGAATCGTACCGGGACACGCTGCGCTGGATGCACCGGTCCGGGCACCTGACGGCGAGGCACGTCGGCCGCCTGGCGTGATACTGTCTCCGACGAGGAGAACCCCGTGGAAGTCGGGATCTGCATGCCGTACATGGAACGCGGCTACTCGCGCGCGACGACGCTCGAGTGGTGCCGCCGGATCGACGCGGGCCCCTTCTCGACCCTCTCCTGCGGCGAGCGCATCACCTCCTACACCCAGGAGATGCGCATCGTGCTGGCGGCGGCCGCGGCGCTCACCTCGCGCGTGCGCATCATGCCCTCGCTCTACGTGCTTCCGATGCACCCTCCGGTGCTCGCGGCGAAGGAGATCGCGACGCTCGACGTGCTCTCGGGCGGGCGCGTCACGGTGACGGTCGGCGTCGGCGGGCGCGAGCCGGACTACCGCGCGCTCGGCAGCTCCTTCGAGCGGCGCCACACGCGCCTCGACGAGGGTGTGGCCGCGATGCGGCGCGTCTGGGCCGGCGAGCCGCCCTTTGCAGGGGCCGATCCGGTCGGGCCCACACCGGTGCAGCCGGGCGGCCCCCCGATCCTCGCCGGAAGCATGGGACCGAAGGCGATCCGCCGCGTTGCGGCCTGGGCCGACGGCATCTACGGCTGGAGCATGGATTCCTCGCCGCAGCCGGTGAAGCAGCAGTTCGGCCTCGCGCGCGCCGCGTGGCGCGACGCCGGGCGCCGCGAGCGGCCGCGCCTCGTCACGGGCTTCTGGTTCTCGCTGGCCGACGACGCCGACACGAAGCTCGGGAACTACGTCTACGAGTACCTGCGCATCGCCGGGGAAGCTCCCGCGCGCGCGATGGCGAGCCAGATGAAGGC
>CAYPSI010000082.1:0-23770 GCA_964413375.1 uncultured Spirochaetales bacterium
AGCGAGCGCGGCGCCGGCGGCAAGCAGCCCATCGTGCACCGCTTCGGGAACGTTGAGCCCGTCGTAGCCCAACGCCTCCGCGCGTTTCGCATGGTCGGCGACCCGGGAGAGGGGCATGCGTTGATCCATCGTGGCGTAGACTCTGAACAGGGCTCGCCCCTCCCCGGCGACGCGTACGAAGGTAGAGCAGTCAGGAGCTCAGCACGAGAAGGACGTCGCCCTCGGTCGGGCGTCTCGCGGGATCGGGCGGGCAGCCGAAGACGAGCCCGACTCCGAGGCCCTGCGTCGGGGGCTCCGCGTCGTGCTCGGGCTCGGGCTCGGGCACGGGGGGATCTTTCCCACTCAGGCGTGATCGTCGACGCCTCGAGCCCGCCGTTGCGGTTAGAATCACATGACCTGGCTGCGGAGGGAGCGATGAGCACCGGACTTCTGGCCCTCGCGATCCATCCGGAGAAGTGCACCGGCTGTCGCCAGTGCGAGCTCGCCTGCTCCTGGGTGCAGACGGGAAGCTTCCAGCCTGCGCGCTCGCTCGTGCGCGTGCACGTCTTCGACGAACAGGCCAGCTTCGCGCCCTACACCTGCTTCCAGTGCGAAGAGGCCTGGTGCATGCAGGTGTGCCCGGTGAACGCGATCGACGTCGATCCGGCGACTGGCGCGAAGATCGTCCTCGATCCGGTGTGCGTCGGATGCAAGCTATGCGTGATCGCCTGCCCCTTCGGGACGATCTTCTTCGACGCGCCCTCCGAGGTGGCGGCGAAGTGCGATCTGTGCGCCGGCGATCCCGCCTGCGCGAAGGCCTGCCCGACCGGCGCGATCGAAGCAGTGGCGGGCGATCCGGGCGCGTGGATCGGTGACTTCGGAACGCACGTCGACGAAGCCTACCGCCGCGCCAGCGAGGGAGGCGCGCGATGACGCTGCAGGGCTGGACCGGGACGGTTCTTCGCGTCGACCTCAGCCGTGGCGAGATCCGGCGCGAGGCCCTCGATCCCGCCTGGGCGCGGGACTACGTCGGCGGGCGCGGCATCGGGGCCCGCTATCTCTGGGAGGAGCTCGACCCGCAGGTCGACCCGCTCGCGCCCGAGAACCTGCTGGTCTTTGCCACCGGCCCGCTCACCGGGACGAACGCGTCCTGCGGCGCGCGCTACATGGTGGTGACCAAGAGCCCGCTTACGGGTGCGATGACCACCTCGAACTCCGGCGGACGCTTCGGGCCCGAGCTCAAGTTCGCGGGCTATGACGCCATCCTCTTCGAGGGCCGCGCCGAGCGGCCGGTCTGGCTCTGGATCCTCGACGACGCGGTCGAGCTCCGCCCCGCGGATCCCCTCTGGGGCCTCGGCGTCTGGGAGACGGAGGACAGGATCCGTCGCGAGACGGGTGTGCCGGACTGCTCCGTCGCCGCGATCGGTCCGGCCGGCGAGAAGCTCGTGCGCTTTGCCGCAATCGTGAACGACCGCTTCCGCGCCGCGGGACGCTCCGGCGTCGGCGCCGTGATGGGCTCGAAGAACCTGAAGGCGATCGCGGTACGCGGCACGGGGGCCGTCCGAGTCGCGCGGCCCGAGGCGCTGATGGCCGCACAGTGGGCACAGAAGCGGGCGCTCTCGCAGGCCCCGCTCACCTCCGAAGGACTCCCGCAATACGGGACGCTCGCGCTGATGAACGTGATCAACGAGCACGGCGCGCTTCCGACGCGCAACTACACCGAGTCGCAGTTCGAGAAGGCCGAGGAGATCTCGGGCGAGGAGCTGGCGCGCACGCGGCTGCTCGCGAACAAGGCCTGCTTCGCCTGCACGATCGCCTGCGGCCGCGTCTCGAAGCTCTCCGACGAGGGCGTCGGCCGCTACACGCTGCACACGAGCCCGCGAAACTGGCGTCACGCCACCGAGGGGCCGGAGTTCGAGAACGCGTGGTCGCTCGGAGCGGACTGCGGCATCGGCGACCTCGACGCAATTCTCAAATCGAACGCGATCTGCAACGACCTCGGGATGGATCCGATCAGCCTCGGCGCCACGATCGCCGCGGCGATGGAGCTCTTCGAGCGTGGCGTGCTGTCGGAGGCGCAGACGGGGATGCCGCTGCCTTTCGGCTCGGCCGAGGCCATGGTCGCCCTCACCGAGCAGACCGGTCATCGGCGCGGCTTCGGCGACGAGATCGCGGAGGGCTCGAAGCGCCTCGGCGAGAAGCTCGGACACCCGGAGGTCTTCATGGGCGTGAAGGGCCAGGAGTTCCCCGCCTACGACCCGCGCGCGCTCCAGGGCATGGGCCTCGGCTACGCGACGAGCAACCGCGGCGCCTGCCACCTGCGCGCCTACACGGTGTCGGCGGAGGTCGTCGGAACGCCCGAGCCGATGGATCCCCGCGCGACCGCCGGCAAGGCGCAGCTCACGGCCGACCTGCAGAACGCGTCGACTGCGATCGATGCGACCGGGCTCTGCCTCTTTCTCAGCTTCGGAAACACGCTCTCCGACCTGACGCCACTGCTCGCCGCCGCCACGGGGATCGACACCAGCGACGAGGAGCTGCTTCGCGCGGGCGAGCGGATCTGGAACCTCGAGCGGCTGTGGAACCTGCGGGCGGGCATCGACGCTTCGCAGGACCAGCTGCCGAAACGCATGCTGGAGCAGCCGATCCCGGCCGGTCCGGCTGCGGGTGAGGTGAGCCGCCTCGCCGAGATGCTGCCCGAGTACTATCGCTTGCGCGGCTGGACGGCCGACGGGAGGCCCTCGCCGGAAAAGCTCGCCGAGCTCGGAATCGGCTGAGGGGCGCGCTGGGATGGCGACGAAACACGTCATCGTGGGAGCCGGGCCGGCGGGGCTCGCGGCGGCCGAGACGCTGCGTGCACTCAACGGATCGGCCCGCATCACGCTCGTCTGCGACGAGCCTCCCTACGCGCGGATGGCGCTGCCCTACTACCTCGAGGGCCGGGTGGAGGAGCGCGCACTCCACACCGGAGACGCCGCCTGGTTCGAGTCGCAGGGCATCCGAACCCGCCTCGGCGCCCGCGCGAGCGGGCTCGATGCCGGGGCGCACCAGCTCCTGCTCGACGACGGCACGAGCCTCGAGTACGACCAGCTGCTGGTCGCGACGGGCTCCCGGGTCGCCGTGCCCGAGATCGAGGGTGCGAACTCGCCTGGCGTGATCCCGATGTGGACCCTCGAGCACGCGAAGCGCTTCCTCGGCCGCGGCCGCGGCGAGACCGCGATCATCGGGGCGGGCTTCATCGCGTTCACCGTGCTCGACGCGCTGTGCGCGCGCAGCGCCGGCGTACGCTTCGTCGAGATGGAGTCGCGCGTGCTGCCGCGCATGCTCGACGCGCAGGGCTCCGCAGCGATCGCGCGGAGGCTCCACCAGCGTGGCATCGACGTTCGCACGGGAGCGCGCGTGCTCCGCATCGAGGCCGTCGCGGGACGTCAGCGCATCCACCTCGAGGGAAGTGCCGCCCTCGAGACCGACACCATCGTGCTCGCGACGGGCGTGCGGCCGAACGTCGAGTTCCTGGCCGGCTCGGGAGTCGAGATCGAACGCGGGATCCTGGTCGACGCCCATCTGCGCACGAGTCTCCCGGAGATCTTCGCCGCCGGCGACGTGGCGCAGGGACCGGATCTCCTCGGGGGTCCGCGGCGCGTCCAGGCGATCCAGCCGACGGCCGTCGACCACGGCCGGGTCGCCGCGGCGAACATGGCCGGCATCCAGATCTCCTACGCGGGGAGCCTGACGATGAACGTGCTCGCCGCGCAGGGCATCGAGGCCTGCAGCTTCGGTCGCTGGGAGGAGGAGCGCGAGGTGCTGCGCGTCGAGAACGCGGCGAATGGCATCTACCGCAAGTACGCCTTCGAGCGCGACGTGCTGGTGGGCGGAATCCTCGTCGGTCCTGGACTGGCGGTGACCGGGACGAACGACGTCGGGATGCTGAAGGGCCTGATCCAGACGGGCGTGCCGCTCGGACCCTGGAAGGAGTACCTGCACCACAACCCGCTCGACCTGCGGCGGGTGTACGTGGCGAGCGGCGCCGCAACGCGCCTGCTCGGCTCGACGCTGCTCGCGGGCCGGGCCGACCTGCCCGGCGGCTTCCGCTTCCCCGCCCTTGCGCCCGCCCGTCGTCGCTCGCCCCACCACGCCGCACTCGTCGCTGGCGCCCCGCTGCCGAAGCCCGCGTGAAGATCGAGGTGCGCCTCTTTGCGAACCTGCGCGAGAAGCTCCCGGACGCACTGCGCGGGCGCGCGACGCTCGAGCTCATCGACGCCGCGAGTCTCCAGGACCTGCTCGACTCGCTCGAGATCGAGCCGCGCATGGCCCAGATGGTGCTCGTGAACGGCGTGCAGGCGCCTCGCGATCCGAGCGCGCGCGAGGCCTTGCAGCTGTCCGCCGGAGACATCGTGGCGATCTTCCCGCCGGTGGCCGGGGGATGAGCGAGAGCGACCACGCCTTCACCACGCGCAATCCCTTCGGCAGGAAGTCGGAGCCCACCTATGCGGGGGCGCTGAGCTTCCTGCGGCGCCGCTACAGCCGCGACCTCAGCGGGGTGGACGTCGTCGTCTCGGGCGTCCCCTGCGATCTCGCCACCAGCAACCGGCCCGGCGCACGCTTCGGGCCGCGCGCCATCCGCGCCGCATCCGCCCAGCTCGCCTGGGGAGCTCCGTGGCCCTGGGGCTTCGACCCCTTCGAGCGGCTCCACGTGATCGACTGGGGGGACGTGCTCTTCGACGAGGGTTACCCGGAGCGCATGCTCGAGGCAGTGGAGCAGCACGCCTCGATGCTGCTCGCACACGGGGTCTCGATGCTCACTCTCGGCGGCGACCATCTGATCTCGCTGCCGCTGCTGCGCGCGCACGCGCGCAAGTTCGGCCCGCTCTGTCTGGTGCACTTCGACGCCCACTCGGATACCTGGCGCGAAGAGACGCTGAACCACGGCAGCATGTTCTTCCACGCGCTGCGCGAGGGGCTGCTCGATCCCGAGCACTCGGTGCAGATCGGCATCCGCACACACAACGTCGAGAACCATGGCTTCCAGATCCTCGACGCGTCCTGGGTCCACGGCCACGGGCCGAGCGCCACCGCCGAGCGCATCCGCGAAGTCGTGGGCGGCCGCCGGGCCTATCTCACCTTCGACATCGACTGCCTCGACCCGAGCGTCGCCCCGGGAACCGGCACGCCGGTGGTCGGCGGACTCACCAGCCTCGAAGCGCGCGAGATCCTGTTTCGGCTCGAGGGCATCGATTTCATCGGAATGGATCTGGTGGAGGTAGCGCCGCCCTACGACGTGGCCGAGATGACCTCGCTCGCGGCCGCGACGCTGGCGCTCGACTACCTGGCGCTGCGCGCCCGCTCGCGGCCTCCGCGCGACGGCGCGGAAAGCCAGGCGGAGGATCGGCCAGGGGACGGAGCGTGAGACGAGCCCGGGTCTGCGTCTACCCCTGGCCCGAAGGCTTGGTCGCGCTGCGCAGATCGAGACCGAAGAGCTCTTCGAAGCGCTCGTAGTAGGCCTCGTCGTCGCGCAGCGCGCCGAGGGCCACCCAGTCCGCGTCCGAGATGCGGCTGCGGGCGGAGCAGAGCTCGGCACCGCCCCACGCGCAGGTGGTTCGGAAGGGTGTTTTCGGATCGCTGAGGATCCGGAGCAGCGCCTCGGCGACGACCTCCGCCGGCACCGCGGCCTCGATCCCCTTGGCGTAGAACTGGAGCATGCGGCGGTAGGCCGCCGCGTAGGCGGTCGGCTGCGGATGACCGACGTTCTTCGGCAGGATCGCCGTGCGCGCGACCCCGGGCTCGATCACGCTGACGCGGATGCCGAAGGGTGCCACCTCCTGCGCCAGGTTCTCGCTCAGGCACTCGAGCGCCCACTTCGAGGACGCGTAGATCGGCTGGGCAAGGGCCGCGAAGCGCCCGGCGATCGAGCTGACGTTCACGATGTGTCCGGATCCGCGCTCGCGCATCGCCGGCAGCACGGCCTGGGTGCAGCGGATCACGCCCCAGTAGTTCGTCTCGAAGACGACCTTGGCGGCCTCCACGTCCACGTCCTCGACGGTCGCGTTCCAGGCGATCCCGGCATTGTTGATCAGGACGTCCAGCTGGCCGGCATCCTCGAGCACCTGCTTGCTCCCGCGGTGCACGCTCGCTGCGTCGCTGACGTCGAGCTCGACCGGATGCACCTCGCAGCCGGCCTGTGCGGCCTGGGCGAGCAGCTTGTCGGCCTTCGCGAGGCTGCGCATCGCGGCGTACACCCGGTAGCCCGATCGGGCCAGGCGCAGCGCCGCGGCGCGGCCGATGCCGGAGTTGGCGCCGGTGATCAGGACGGTCTCCACGCTGGGTCCCCCGTCTATCGATGCCATGGATCCAGACGGTAGCCGCCCGATCGCCGCGGTGGGCGGGGGATCCGCGCCACGCTCAGGCGCTACGGCGCTCCCTGGGTCCCCCCGCATCGGGTGCGAGCGCCCCGCGTAGCCCATCGAGCCACGCGAGCCAGGTGCCCATGTTTTCCCCGGAGCGAGCAGAGAGCGCAATGCTGCGCGGCTCCGGCATCACGCGCGCGAGGTTGTCGCGCAGGACGTCGAGGCGGAAGTCCGGGAGCGCCGGCAGGAGATCGATCTTGGCCACGATCACGAGGTCGGCCTTGCGAAACATCACCGGGTACTTGAGCGGCTTGTCCTCCCCCTCGGTCACCGAGACCATCACCACGTTGCGCTCCTGCCCCAGGTCGTAGATCGCGGGGCAGACGAGGTTCCCGACGTTCTCGATGAAGAGCAGATCGAGCCCCTGCATCGGAAGGTCGTGGAGCGCGTCGTGCACCATCCGCGCGTCGAGATGGCAGGCCGACCCGGTCGTGATGCCGACCGACGGGATCCCGGCCGCCCGCAGGCGCTCCGCATCGCGGTCGGTGGCGAGGTCTCCGCTGATCGCGGCGAGGCGCCGCCCCTTTCCCCAACGCCGGGCCGTCACCTCGAGGAGCGCCGTCTTGCCGCAGCCCGGCGAGCCCATCAGGTTCAGCGCCAGGGTTCCATCCGCGCGCAGGTGCTCGCGGTTGTGATGGGCGCGCCGGTCGTTCGCCGCGAGCAGACTCTCGTGCACGTCGACCGGAACGACCTCGTGGTCTCCGCAGCCGCAGGTATCGCACATCAGGAGCCCTCCCCTGCCGTCGCCGCGAGGTCGTTCGGGGCGCCGGCAATCTCCATCTCGATGCGAGCGAGGACGATCTCGTCGCCACTCTCGAGCCGCGCGGCTCCGCCACAGACGCCGCAGCGCAGCAGGCCGCCGGTTGCGAGCTCGATGCGACAGCGCGGGCAGCACCAGCGCGCCGGCACGCGCTCGACCTCGAGCGCGGCACCCTCGCAGCAGGTGCGCTCGCGGAAGGTCTCCCAGGCCGTCTCGAGCAGCGAGATCTCGACACCCGAGAGTGCACCCACCCGGAGGTAGAGGCGGGAAACGGCCCGCGCGCCCCGCGCCTCCACGTGGCGCGCCACCTCGGAGACCAGCGTCTGCACGATCGACCACTCGTGCACCTAGCGACCTCCGAAGCGCGCCGGGCGCTTCGCGAAGAAGCCCTCGATACCGGCCGCGAAGTCCTCGCTCCCGGCGACGCGCACGAGCTCATCGAGCTCCTGCCCGAGGTGCGCATCGAGCCGGTCGAGACCCGCAGCGCGGTTGAGTAGCGCCTTGGCCACGCCAAAGGCGTGCGTCGGCCCCTCGGCGAGCCGCTGAACCTCTGCGAGGACGCGCTCCTCGAAGCCCTCCGTCGGAAACACCTCGTTCACGAGCCCGAGATCGCACGCGGCAGCGGCATCGAGGCGCGGATTGCGCAGCACGAGGTCCATCGCGCGCCGGAAGCCGAGCAGGCGCGGCAGCAGGAAGGTCGAACTCTCGGCCCCGGTGAGACCGGTCTTGCCGTAGGCCCACTCGAAGCTCGCGCGCTCCGAGGCGAAGACGAGGTCGCAGGCCATCGCGATCCCGAACCCTCCGGCCGCCGCCACGCCGTCCACCGCGGCCACGAAGGGCTTCGGCGCGCGGCGGATCTCGGAGATCGCGCTGTGGAGGTACTCGAGGATCTGCTGGAAGGCCGCGCCGAAGCCCGGGGGCTCGTGACGACCCTCCGGACGCAGGTAGCCGAGATCCCCGAGCTCGCCCCCCTCGCTCACGTAGCGCAGGTCCGCCCCGCTGCAGAAGACCCCGGCTGCGCCGCGCACGACGACGGCGCGAATGGACGCGTCGCGCGCGAGCCGCAGCCCCGCGGTGCGGAAGGCGTGTGCCGTCTCGACATCCATCGCGTTGAAGCGAGCGGGACGGTCGATCGAGAGGATCCCGACCTCGCCGCAGATCTCTGTGCGGATCGTCTGCATGTCTCGCTCCTCCACGGCCACCGCTCAGCAGATCCGCGGCACGAGATCGCCCTCGGGCTCCGTCACGATTCGACGCCCGAAGCCCGTGTCGAGGAGGACTCTTCCCGCGTGCTCGGCTACGCAGGTCCCGACCACAGCCGCGTCGCGGCCCTGCGGGTGCGCGCGGAGCGCCGCCAGCACCGCGGGCGCGAGCTCCGAGGCCACGCCGAGCACGATCTTCCCCTCGTTGGCCACGTGCAGGGGGTCGATGCCGAGGAGCTCCGACGCCGCCTGCACCGCGGGACGCAGCGGGAGGGAAGCCTCGTCGAGCGTCACGCCGACGCCGCTCTTGGCCGCCATCTCGTGCAGCGCACTCGCGAGCCCGCCGCGAGTCGGGTCCTTCATCGCGACCACGCCTGGCCCGCCGGCGCCCAGAGCCACCCGCACCAGCCCGTTCACCGGCGCCACGTCCGAGCACAGGTCCGCATCGAGTTCGATGCGACCGCGCGCCGCGAGGATCGCGAAGCCGTGATCGCCGAGGGTCCCGGACACGAGGATACGGTCGCCCGGGCGCAGCCCCGAGTCGCGCACCACGCGATCGGCGAAGGCCAGGCCCGTCGTGTGCAGTACCAGTCCCGAGAGTTCGCCGCGAGGCATCACCTTCGTATCGCCCGTGACGATCCTGGCTCCCGACTCGCGACAGGTCTCGCGCACGCTCGCCTGGACCCGCTCGAGGTCGTCTCGCGCGAAGCCCTCCTCGACCACCACGCCGAAGGACAGCACGGCGCAGTCCGTGGCGCCCATCACCGCGAGGTCGTTCACCGTGCCGGCGACAGCGAGGCGACCGATGTCGCCGCCGGGAAAGAAGATCGGATGCACGACGTGCGAGTCCGTGGTCATCACGAGCCAGCGCTCACCGAGGCGAAGCGCGGCCCCGTCGTCCTGCGCCTCGAGGCCGATGCACTCCGAGAAGGCGCCGTGTGCACGCGCGGGAGCACACGCGCCCTTCAGGAACACCTCCTCGACGAGCGCGCGCATCGCCCGCCCGCCGGCCCCCTGAGCCAGCGTGACCGTCGCTCCGCGCGGCGTGTCGCGTCGGCTCACGGTGCGACCTCCCAGCGCGGCTGCCCCTGGTACATGTGCTCGATGCGACAGGTGCCCTCGCTCGACACCATGCAGGCGCCGACCGGGGTCGCGGGCAGGCACGCGTTGCCAAAGAGCCGGCAATCCGCCGGAGACGCGAGCCCCGCCATGATGTCGCCGCAGCGGCAGGCCGCCGCCAGGCCCCCGATCGCCCGATCCCGCAGCTCGGACGCGTCGATCTCGAAGCGACGGCGGGTGTCGAAGCCGGCCCACTCCTCGCGCAGGCGCAGGTTCCCACCCGGAACGTGCGCGATTCCGCGCCACTGACCGCCCATCGGCCGGAACACGCGCCACAGCGTCTCCTGCGCCCTCGCGTTGCCCTCGCGGGTCACACAGCGCGGGAAGGCGTTCACGACGCGCGGCTGCCCTTCGAGCGCGAGCTCGAGGAGCTGGACGAGGCCCGCCAGGATGTCGAGCGGCTCGAAGCCCGCGACGACCACGGGCAGGCGATGGCGCAGCACGAAGCGCTCGAAGACGCCCCAGCCGGTGATGGTCGCAGCGTGACCGGCCGCGAGGAAGCCCTCGATTCGCGTGTCCGGCATCTCGGCCACGATCTCCATCACCGGCGGGATGTACTTGTGCGCAGAGAGGACCGAGAAGTTCGCGGGAGGTCCGGCGAGGAGGGCCGCTGCCGTGGCGACGGCCGTGGTCTCGAAGCCGGACGCGAAGAACACGAGCTCGCCCCGATGCTCCCGGGCAAGTGCGACCGCCGCGTCGACGCTGTAGACGACGTGTACCGCCGCACCCTCCGCGCGAGCGTCGGCGAGCGACTGCGAGCTGCCCGGAACGCGCAGCATGTCGCCATAGGTCGCGATCGGGATTCCCTGCCGCGCAAGCGCCACCGCCTCGTCCACCTCGGGCACGTCCGTGACACAGACGGGGCAGCCCGGCCCCATGATGACGCGCAGCGAGCGCGGGAAGAGTGCCCGCAGCCCGAAGCGCGCAATGGACTGCTCGTGACTTCCGCACACGTGCATCAGCGACACCGGATCGTGTCTGCGCCGGTCGGCGAGCTCCCGGAGCCGCCCGGCGAGAGCTCGGGCGCGTTGCGGGTCGCGGAAGCGCAGCCGGGCGGCGTCGCTCGCGTCGCCGGCCGGCGCAGCGATGGGCAGCCGCTCAGCCACCACGGGTCCTCCCGGACGCCGCGCGGGGCGCACGCGCCGCCTCGATCTCGCCGCGGACGTCGGCCGACATCGCGTCCGTCTCCGCCTCGTGCAGCAGCAGCTCGTAGAGTGCGAGCGTCTCCGCGATTTCGCCCTCGGGAATGCGCCGGATCGCGTAGCCCACGTGGTTCAGTACGTAGTCGCCGGGGGCCACCGGCTCGTCGACCACGTCGAGGCGGACTTCGCGGCGCACGCCCCAGAAGTCCACCGTGGCGACGAGGCCTTCCACCTGCACCACGCGGCCGGGAACGCCTAGACACACGGGGCGTCCTCCTCGGGCGCGCCAACGAGCCGGGCCGCCGCGACGACCGCCTGGCCGAGCGAGATTCCTCCATCGCCCGGCGGGATCTCGCGGTGCAGGAGTACGTGGTGTCGGGCGCGGAGTCGCGCCTGGACGCGCTCCGCGAGGAGCGCGTTCTGGAAGCAGCCGCCCGTGAGCGCCACCGGCAGTCCCTCTCCACTCGCCTCCGCGACTCGGCCGACGAGCAGCTCGGCCGCGAAGGCGAGGGTCTCGTGGAAGCGGCCAGCGATGGTCGCGACCGCGACGCCGCGCATGAGATCGGCGACGACGGCGCGGACCAGCGGCCGGAGGTCTACCTCCAGCAGACCGGCGCCGGCGCCGAGCGCGATCGGATAGGGGCGCCGCTCGCCCGGATCGGCCGCGAGGTTCCACGCCAGCGCGACCTCGCCCTCGTAACGGGCGTGCGGGAGCCCGAGGACCAGCGCGCCGATGCCGTCGAAGAAGCGCCCGACGCCGTGGGCGGGGACCGTCTGCGTGCGCGCGGCGAGGAGCCCTCGCACGGCCGCGACCCGCGCGTTCGGGACCCGATCGAAGAGCCCGAGGCCCGCCGTCGGGGGGTCGCCGTCGAAGGCGTCGTCGAGCAGCGCGAGTGCGATGCGCCACGGCTCGCGGATCGCCCGCTCGCCGCCCGCGAGCGCGACGGGTCGGAAGGTCGCGAGCCGCTCGCAGGCGCCCCCGTCGACCCGCAGGATCTCGCCGCCCCAGGCGGAGCCGTCCGCGCCGAAGCCGGTGCCGTCCCACGCGAGGCCGAGCGCCGGACCCAGGGCCCCGTGTTCGGCGAGCACGCTTGCGACGTGGGCGTGGTGGTGTTGCACCGCGATCCGGCGCCGCGCGGGGCGCTCGCGTGCATAGTGCGTCGAGAGGTAGTCCGGGTGCAGGTCGAAGGCGAGAACCTCCGCACGCACGCCGACGAAGCGCTCGAGCCGCTCAATGCAGTCGCGGAACGCGTCGAGGGCCTCCGGCGTGTCGAGGTCGCCCACGTGCGGCCCCGGAAAGGCGAGGTCGCCGACGCCGAGACAGACCGCGTTCCTCTGCTGCGCACCGCACGCGAGCACCGGCTCCGGAAAGGGCGTCGCGACGGAAATGGGCCGCGGCACCCAGCCGCGCGCGCGGCGCAGCACCAGCGGCGCCCCGGCCACCACCCGCGCGACCGAATCGTCACAGCGGTTCGCGATCTCGCGATCGTGGACGAGAAAGGCGTCGGCGACGCCGCGCAGGCGCGCGAGCGCCTCCGCGTTCGAGGCGGTGATCGGCTCGTCGGCGAGATTGCCGGAGGTCATCACCAGCGGGCACTGCGCGGCCGCGAGCAGCAGGTGGTGGAGCGGCGTGTACGGGAGGAGAAGCCCCACGAGCGGGAGCCCCGGCGCCACCTCGGGTGCGAGGGGGTCGCCGTCGGGCCGTGCCGGGAGCAGCACGATGGGGCGCTCCGCAGACGCCAGCAGCCGCGCCTCCACGTCGCCGACCTGCGCGTAGCGGCGGGCGGCCTCCAGGTCCGCGACCATCACCGCGAAGGGCTTCGCCTCCCTCCGCTTTCGCTCCCGCAGCCGCTTCACCACCTCCGCGCCGGTTGCATCGCAAACGAGATGGAAGCCTCCGAGGCCGCGCAGCGCGACGATCCACCCGTCGTGCAGCGCGCGGACCGCGGCCTCGATCGGATCAGCGGCCGGGGCGGGGCACCCCTGCGCGTCGAGCCACGCGAGGCGCGGCCCGCAGGCCGGGCAGGCGATCGGCTCGGCGTGGAAGCGCCGATCGCCAGGGTCTTCGTACTCGCTCCGACACGCGGGGCACATCGCGAACGCGGCCATCGTCGTGGCGGCCCGGTCATAGGGAACGCCGGTTGCGATCGTAAAGCGAGGGCCGCAGTCCGTGCAGTTCGTGAAGGGGTAGCGGTAGCGGCGATCGGCCGGATCGAGGAGCTCGCGCAAACAGGCGTCGCAGACAGCGAGGTCGGGTGGGATCGAGACGCGCCGCTGCGCGCCGCATTCGCTTGCGCGAATCGCGAACTCGCGCGGGCCCGGGCCGGGAATGCGCTCCTCGCGGATCTCGCGCACGCGCGCCGCCGTCGGCAACTCGCGCTCGAGTCGCTTGCGCAGGCGTTCGATCGCCGCGCGCGGGCCGAAGACCTCGACCACGACGCCGGCCGCGTCGTTGCACACGCTTCCGGTGAGACCCTCCTCCCCGGCGACGCGGTGGATCCACGGTCGAAACCCGACGCCCTGCACCGTTCCATACACGCGCAGGCGTCGCCCCTCCGACAGGACCTCCGACGGCGCGGCGCTCACGGCTCCGGCTCCGGGTGCTCGCCCCCGACCGCGTGCAGGTAGGCCACGACGTCCCACGTCTCCGGCTCGGAGAGGACGGGCTTCCAGGGCGGCATCGGCGTCCCGGGCCTGCCGTCGCGGACGATCGAGAAGGTGCGCGCGGGCGACGTGCGGCTGCGCCACGAGGGGTCGCGGAAGTTCGCGGGCGGTGGAGAGAGGGAGCTGCGCCGCGGCCCCTGACCGTCGGCGCGCTCGCCGTGGCAGATGGCGCAGCGCTCGAGGAAGATCTCACGCCCCCGAGCTCGCGCTTGCGGCGTTTCGAAGTCGGGCGGCACCGCGTCCTCGCTCTGCTCACAGCCCGAGAGCGCGAGCAGCGTCGCGATCCACAGCTGCCTGCGCATGCGCCCCACCGGACCTCCTCGGCACGACGCTGTGACCGCACTCCCGGATCTCGCGCGCGACCCGGTCGACGAGCCCCGGGAGCGCGCGCTCCACGGCCCTGGAGCGCTGCATCCCGAGCTCCATGCGCTCCGGTACGAGGCCCACGAGCGAGAGGCGACGCGGACGCGTGCCCAGCAGAACGAGTGCATCGAGGAGGTCCGCCACGCCGACCTGATGCACCGAGAGGCGCGCCCGCGCTGCCGGCGCCACCTCCTCGCCGTCGAGCACGACCAGCGCGCCGGGTTCCGCGTCAGCGAGGATCGCGTCCACGAGCAGGACCTCGTCCATCCCGTCGAAGAGGCCGAGGAGCGAGAGGCCGAGGGTGCCGCCGTCGGCCACGCACACCTCGGGCGCGACCTCCCAGCGCTCGGCCAGCCGCGCCACGGCGGCGATGCCAAGGCCGTCATCGCCGCACAGCACGTTGCCGAGGCCGAGCACGAGCATGCGCGGGGCTTCCCTCACTCGGAGACCTCGCGCCGCTCGCGCTCGAGCTCCTCGCGGGTCACGAACTTCGTGCCCGAGAAGATCGAGCCCATCAGGCCGTTGCCCTCGACGCTCGACACGAGGATCGCGCTCGCGAGGTGGTGGACGAAGAAGCCGAGCAGCAGCCACATCACCACGTGATGGATCCAGCGCGTGATCTGGAGCCCGCCGAGCAGCGTCGCGAGGCCCGCGAAGCCGCGCAGCGGCGAGTCCCAGGCCGCGCTCGATCCGTAGAGTGCCAGGCCCGTCAGGATCTCGACGAGGCACAGGCCGTACACGGCGACGTAGGCGAGACCGGCCACCGGGTTGTGGCCGATCTCGGGCGGCGCGTCGACCCGGAGCAGGCTGTAGAAGCGCAGGGTCTCGACGAAGCGCCGCCGGCGCGCGGGCGTCGTGGGCACGAACTGCCGCCAGCTGGCCCAACGGCCTCCCGCGAACATCCACCAGATCCGCGACAGCACCGCGACCGAGAACGCGATCGCCGCGTAGAAGTGGACCGCCTTGATGGTTCCCATCACGAAGTGGTCCCGCGCCTCGCCCGGAACCGAGATGAAGGGCTGACCGATCGCGAAGCCGGTCGCCGCGAGCACGAAGAGCGAGAGCGCGATCGTCCAGTGGATCACACGGACCGGAAGATCCCAGACGTACACGGAGATCCGCGCTTCCGGCTGCGCTCGCGCCACCCGCTCGGTGGTCTGGGTCGCTGCACTCATGCCGCACGCACCCGCGCCAGCTCGCGGCGCCGGCCGTCGACGACGTGCACGCCGCAGGCCATGCAGGGATCGAAGGAGTGCACGGTGCGCAGGATCTCGAGCGGCTGCTCCGGATCGGCGACAGGCGTGCCGAGCAGCGCCTGCTCGTAGGGCCCCCGCTGGTCGGAGGCGTCGCGGGGCCCGGCGTTCCAGGTGCTCGGCACCACGCACTGGTAGTTCGCGATCGCTCCGTCGCGGATGTGGACCCAGTGGCCGAGCGCACCGCGCGGCGCCTCGTGGAAGCCGGCTCCCGTGCAGTCGGCCGGCCAGCTCGAGGGGTCCCACTTCGAGTTATCGTGGATTGCGAGCTCGCCGCGGCCCATGTTGTCCGCGAGCTGGTCGAGCCAGCCGTCGAGCTTCTCGACCAGCACCTGCGTCTCGATCCCGCGGGCCGCCACGCGCCCGAGAGTCGAGAAAAGCGCCGCGGGGCCCACGCCGAGCTTCGCGAGCGTCGCGTCGACGAGTTCCCGCACGCGCGCGTGACCGCGCGCGTAGGCGACGAGCATCCGCGCGAGCGGACCCACCTCCATCGGCCGCCCGTCGTAGCGCGGGGACTTGAGCCAGCTGTACTTGCCATCCGTGTGGAGCCGCTCGTAGGGCGGCTGCGGCCCGGTGTAGTTCGGCTTCGTCTCGCCCTCGAAGGGGTGGAGCCCGACCCCGTCGCCTCCTGCGTACTCGTACCACGAGTGCGTCACGTACTCGCTGACCAGGCTCGGGTCGAAGTCCAGGACCGCGCCGAGATCTCCGTCGCGGATCACCCCCGAGGGCAGGAAGAGCGGGGCGTTTGCGCCGTCGGCGTCCGGGTATTCGCCGTACACGAGGTAGCTCCCCACCCCTTTGCCGTAGCCCGTCCACTCCGGGTAGAAGGAGGCAATAGCCAGCAGGTCCGGCAGATAGACGCGCGTCACGAAGTCGCGCGCTTCGGCGACGAGCTTTCGCATCTTCGCGAGCGAGCCGGCATTGATCGCCGCCTGGCTGTCGAGGTCGACCGGCGTCGCCATGCCGCCGACCAGGAAGCTCTGGAGATGCGGGTTCTTGCCGCCGAGCACCGCGTGGATGCGCGCGAAGTCGCGCTGCCAGTCGAGCGCCTCGAGGTAGTGCGACACCGCGAGCAGGTTCGCCTCCGGCGGCAGCCGATACGCGGGGTGCCCCCAGTAGGCGTTCGCGAAGGGACCGAGCTGTCCCCGCTCCACGAAGAGCTGGAGGCGCTTCTTCGTTTCCGAGAAATAGGTGGCACTCGACTTCGGCCAGGTCGAGATCGACTGCGCGAGCTTCGAGGTCGCTTCCGCGTCCGCGCTGAGCGCGTTCACGAGGTCCACCCAGTCGAGCGCGTGCAGATGGTAGAAGTGGATCACGTGGTCGTGGACCATCTGCGAGGCCATGATCAGGTTGCGCAGCAGCCGGGCGTTCGTTGGCGGAGTCGCACCGATCGCGTTCTCGACCGCGCGAATCGAGGCGATCGCGTGCACCGTCGTGCAGACTCCGCAGATCCGCTGCGTGAAGACCCACGCGTCGCGCGGATCGCGTCCACGCAGGATGATCTCGATGCCGCGGAACATCGTCGAGGAGGACCAGGCGTCGCGCACGGCGCCCTCTTCGACCTCGGCCTCGATGCGCAGATGGCCCTCGATGCGGGTCACCGGGTCGACGACGACGTGGGTCACGATTCTTCTCCCTCCCCGCCGCCGGACGGAGCCGCGGGATCGTCATGCTTGCGGGGCCCGTGCACCGCGCGGCGCTGCACGATCTTGAGCAGGCCCTGCGCGGTGAAGGCCGCAGCCACCCCGGCCGCGGCGCCGAGCCCGATGCGATCGATGTTCGAGTGGACGCCGAAACCCGGGACTCCGGGCAGGTGCGCATAGAAGGGCGTCATCCGGTCCCAGAAGTTCGGCTCCGCGCAGCCGACGCAGGGGTGTCCGCAGCCGATCGGCCAGTTGGTGCCCTGGTTCCAGCCGATCTGGGGGCAGTTCTGGTAGGTCACCGGACCCTTGCAGCCCATCTTGTACAGGCAGTGGCCCTGGCGGTGCGCCGGGTCGCCCCACTGCTCGACGTACTGCCCGGCGTCGTAGTGGCCGCGGCGCTCGCAGCCGTCGTGAATCGACTTTCCGTACGCGAAGAGCGGTCGCCGCAGCGAGTCGAGCGCCGGCCAGCGGCCGTAGGTCAGGTAGTAGACGACGAGGGCCGCGAGGTTCTCGCCGTTGGCCGGACAGGCCGGCAGGTGGATCAGCGTCGAGAGCCCCGGCACCGCGTCGGCGACGGAGAGTGCGCCCGTCGGGTTCGGCGCTGCGGCCGGAATCCCTCCGAAAGCCGCGCAGGTGCCGATCGCAATCGTCGCCGCCGCGCCGTCGCAGACCTCGCGCGCGATGTCGAGCGCGGAGCGGCCACCGATCGTGCAGTAGGCGCCGCCGGCGCCGGTGGGGATCGACCCTTCGACGATCGCGAGGTACGCGCCGCGCTTGTCTTCGATCACGCGCGCAAGCGCCTGCTCCGCCTGGTGCCCGGCGGCCGCCATCAGCGTCTCGTGGTAGTCGACCGACAGCAGGTCGAGGACGATGTCCGCGACGGTGGGGCGGCCGGCCCGCAGGAAGGACTCGGTGTTGCCGGCGCAATCCTGGAACTCGAGCCAGACCAGCGTCGGCTTCTCGCCGGACTCGATCGCCGCGGCGATCTTCGCGATCGCGGAGCGGGGCAGCGCCAGAATCGTCGCAACGATCCCACAGAAGTGCAGGAACTCGCGCCGGCTCACGCCCCTGCGGGCAAGCTCGGCACCGAACAGGGAATCCTCGGATTCCCTTTGCCTGGCTCGCTCCCGCTCCATGTGGCATCTCCCCCACGTGAAGCGTCGTCCGATCGCGGCAACTGATCACCGGATCGCCCGGCGCCGATGGTCTTCGCGCGCGAGTGGTGCATCCCCCGTGCCGAGACCAGGATCGAGCAGGGGGAATCGCCATGCTGTCGTGCGCACGACACCGCGCGGGCGCCTCGAGCGACCAGGATGCGCCGACGTGAATCACGACGCGTCCTGGCGCCCGACGCGCTCGACGGCCGGGTCCTTCTCGCAACGCGCTACCAGCCTGCTCCGCAGTCCCCGAAGGCCTCACCGATGTGACGGATTGGAACAGCCACCGCAGCAGCTACTGGCGACTCCTCGATCGGATCGTTGCGGGCCGACCCGCTGTGGTGCAGGATGGCCCTCCTCGAAAGGAGTCGCTGCTTCCGATGGAGGAGTTGGGTCCCCTCTTCGTCGCTCCGCACGAGCCCGACCGCATGGGCCCGCTCATCGCGATCGTCGCCGTTGCAGTAATCGGCGTGGCGCTCGTGGCC
Organism: uncultured Spirochaetales bacterium; assembly: GCA_964413375.1. Lineage (GTDB taxonomy): Bacteria > Myxococcota_A > UBA9160 > UBA9160 > SMWR01 > CAZUYC01. The sequence continues at coordinate 18,172 of CAYPSI010000082.1, forward strand.
CTCCTGCGGGGCCGACTCCCCGATCTCTTCAGCTTCTCGGCGCTGCTGCTACTTCCGATCTTCGTCTACGTGGTCGGCGACCTGCACCTGCTGGAAATGTCGAAGCGCGTCGAGTTTTGCGGCTCGTGCCACGAAACCATGTCGCCCATCGTCGAGGCGATGCGCGCCGACACGGAGTACCTCTCGAGCTTCCACTACCGCCGCGGCGCGGTCCCCCACGACGCCGCGTGCTACCGCTGCCACGGCGGCTACGGCTTCCTGGGCGATACGAACGCAAAGTTCGCCGGCGTCATGCACATGGTCCACACCGTCACCGGAAACTACGAGTTTCCGCTGAAGAAGGTCGGCACCTTCGATATCCAGTCCTGTCTCGACTGCCACGCGCAGGCGGCGCGCTTCCGCGAGCAGGAGGCGCACCGGGACCCCGATCTCCAGAAGTCCCTGCTCTCCGGAGAGATCGGCTGCACGGGAGTCTGCCACGCCGAGCCTCACCCCCCGGAGGCGCTCCGGGGCCCCGCCGCGTGGGCGGCCTCTCGATGATGGCGCGCATTGCGGCCGCGCTGGTGATCGTGTCCCAGCTGATCCTGGTCTGGGTGGCGCTGGCGCCGAGCGGGCGTTCGGCCAGCACCTTCCTGTTCGTGGGGCACCCGCTGGTGGCCGTCGGTTGCGCGCTCGGCGCAGTCGCCCTCACGCGGCGCCTGATGCGGAAGCGCAGCGCGGGGAAAGCAGCGGACCCGCGCTGAGCGCACGAGGCGAACCTTCGCTCGCGTCGAGTGTGCGGCATTCCGGTACACATCGCCGTCTAGTGTGGGGCTCCTTTCGCCACGACGACGTGAAGTGGATTTTTCGGGTGCACGAGCGAGCGCGCGACCTCATAATGCGTGTGCCCAGTCCCCCGAGGCCCCACCGATGCGTCTGAGCGGAACGGTCGCCGATCGGATTGGATGCGACGCGGCGCCTGCCGCGCTTTCCGATCTGGCACGCGCATTGCCAGAGGAACATCGCACGGGTCGTCTGCCGGTGACCGGAGCGGACCCGCCGCGCGCGGGGATCGGAGCATGAGCATGGCAGAGCGAAATCGAGTCGCCCGCGGCGCGCTGCTGCTGGCGGGGATCGCCGTCGGGTGGCTGGGCGCAGGTCCGGCGTCCGGGGACCCGACGATCCTCTCCTCGACCGACGGAGACTACGCGGCCGGGGGCATGGAGACCTGTCTCGGCTGCCACGACGAGAACTCCAAGTATCCCGTGCTCTCGATCTTCGCGACCCAGCACGGCGTGAAGGCCGACGAGCGCACGCCGATGGGCTCCGCGCACGGCTGCGAGACCTGCCACGGCCCCGGCCAGGCCCACGTCGAGGCGGGCGGCGGAAGGGGTGAGGGAGGCCCGGGCTGGCATTCCTTCCGGACGGACTCCGAGGACTCCGCGCAGTCCCAGAACGCCGCGTGCCTCGGCTGCCACCAGGGCGGCGGACGGATGAACTGGGTCGGGAGCCAGCACGAGAACGCGAACCTGCGCTGCATGAGCTGCCACAAGGTCCACGCGAAGGACGACCCGGTCCGCAAGGTCGACATCCGGCCGGGCGTGATCTTCAAGGACAACCAGTCGGCCGTCTGCTTCACCTGCCACGCCGAGCAGAGGGCTCTCGCCTACCGCCTCTCGCACCACCCGGTCGCGGAGGGCAAGGTCGCCTGCTCCGACTGCCACAATCCGCACGGGTCGATGGCACCGGCGCAGCTCGCGAGGCCGACGCTGAACGAGACCTGCTACCAGTGCCACGCGGACAAGCGGGGTCCCTTCCTGTGGGAGCACGCGCCGGTGCGCGAGGACTGCACGAACTGCCACACCCCGCACGGGTCCAACCACCCCTCGCTGCTCGTCAACCGGGTGCCGCTTCTGTGCCAGCAGTGCCACGTCGCGGCCTTCCACCCGAGCACGGCCTACGCGGGCCAGAGCGCGTCAGCGGCTCCCCCGAGGCTCGACATCCACGCGGTGGGGAAGGGATGCCTGAACTGCCACTCGGAGGTGCACGGTTCGAACCATCCGTCGGGTCCGAGGTTCGGCCGCTAGGCGCGCTCCTCACCCAGGGATCGGAGGCCAGCAGATGAAGCGAACGAATCCCGATCGTCGGCGGTGGCGCGCGGCGGGTCGAATCCTGTCGGCGGGGCTCCCGATGCTGCTGGTCGCCGCCGGCCCGCCGGACCAGGAGGCGAAGCGCCGCGAGCTGATGACGCAGCAGAGCGAGATCGAGCTCGGGTTCCTGTGGAACGCCGACGACTCCAACGCGTTCGGCGACTTCACGGGCCTCCGCAACGAGGGCTGGTACGTGCTCGGAAACGTCGACGTCCGGCATCGCACGCCGTGGGACGCGGAGAATCCGATGTACCTGCGGGTGCTCGGGCTGAACCTCGGCCTCGACTCGCGCGAGATCCTCGGCGAGTGGAAGAAGCCCGGGAGCTGGGGCGTCTTCTTCGAGTACGACCAGATCCCGAAGTACTGGAACGAGCAGGGCCGGATCCCCTTCTTCAAGACGGGCGACTCGAGCTTCACGCTTCCCGCCGGCTGGGTGGCGGGGCAGAACGCCGCCGGGATGACGCTGCTCAACTCGAGCCTGCGCGAAGTCGACAGCCGCTACATGCGCCAGAGCATCGGCGGCGGCGTCACCGCGGTGCTGCCCGAGGACATCGACTTCTCCGCGAGCTACGACCACGAGGACAAGTGGGGCCGCTACTACACCGGTGCGATGATGGGGCTCACCGGCGGAAACCCCCGCTCCGTCACGCTCCCGGAGCGCGTCGACCAGACCACGCAGACCTGGGAGACCGCGCTCGGCTGGGCCATCGAGACGCTCCAGCTCGACCTCCAGTACTACGGCCAGTACTACAACGACCACGAGGACTCGGTCACCTGGCAGAACCCCTACCTCGCGAACGCGGCGTGGAGCCCGAACGCCGGCTACCCGGGTTCGGGCGCGTGCGCCGCGCTCGTCGTTCCCGCGCCCGGCTGCGGGCTCGGGCAGAAGGCCCAGGCCCCCGACAACTGGTTCCACCAGCTCGTCGCGTCGGGCGGCTACAACCTGCCCTGGTGGAACACCCGGATCACGATGAATACGGCCTTCGGCTGGATGCTCCAGGACGACAAGTTCCTGCCCTACACGGTGAACTCCTCCCTGCTGGCCCCGATCGGCCTGCCGCGCAACAGCCTCGACGGGCAGATCCACACCACGCTCCTGAACTTCCAGGTGCACTCGGAACCGATCGAGAAGTCCCGCCTCGACCTGCGCTACCGCTACGACGATCGCGCCAACGAGACGCCGCGCGACGTCTACGTCTACATCCGCAACGATTCGGAGAACCAGCAGTCGATCAGCAGCGACGAGGCGCGCAGGAATCGCCCGTACAGCTTCACGCGGCACAACGCCGAGTTCGAGGCGGGCTACGAGATCTTCCGCCGCACGGAGCTCACGCTCGGCTACGACTGGACCCAGACCGAGCGCGATCTCCAGGAGGCCAAGCGCGTCTGGGAGAACGGCGTCGGCGCCGAGCTCTACAGCCGGCCCGTGAACTGGCTGACCGCGCGCACGCACTACCGCCACTCCTGGCGCGACAACTCGGGCTACAAGGGCGTGACTCCCCAGTGGGTGGGCTTCAGCCCCGAGAATCTCGCCGGCTTCAACCCGGCGACGGAGTTCGAGAACCACCCGCTGCTGCGCAAGAACTACCTGGCCAAGGCGCAGACGGACGAGGTCGGGGCGCTCATCACGATGGCGCCGATCGACAGCGTCGGGATCGGCATCAACGTCGACTGGGCCCACGACGACTTCACCGACTCGGACCTCGGGCTCACCGACCGGAAGATCTTCACCACCGGCCTCGACGTCTCCTGGGCCGCGACCGAGCGCGTCTACGCGCACGCGTTCTACAGCTACGACCGCTTCACCTCCGAGCAGGCGAGCTGGTCCTTCCAGAACATCGGAGGCGATCAGGTCACGACCGCGACGAACCCGACCCGGCTCTGGGAGGGGAAGGACAAGGACCGCGGCCACACGGTCGGGACAGGTGTCCACGTGGACCTGATCCCCGAGCGCCTCGGGCTCGACACGCAGTACCTCTTCTCCTGGATCCGGGGGACGACCGGGGTCCAGTTCAGCACTGCTGCCCCGCCCAACGGGCTCGGCCCGGACTTCCCGTACCCGAACGAGCGCACCCGGATCCACAGCGCGAGCGTGCGGATGGACTTCCAGGCCACCGAACAGATCGGGATGCGCGTGGGCTACCTCTTCGAGCGGATGACCACCCGCGACTGGGCGCTCGACGGGGTCGAGCCCGGCGCACTCAACTGCAGTGCGAACTCGTGCTCGATCGTCTCGGGCCAGCAAAGCCCGGAAGACACCAGCCACCTGGTGTCCTGGTCGCTGGTCTACAAGTTCTTCTGGTAGGCTGCGGAAGCGCGGGCGTCGCGGACACCGGAGGCGAATGCCAGGAGCGATGAATAGGGGCTGCGGGTGGCCGTCCAATCCGGCGGCTTCCAGCACGGAATTCACACTTCGAGGAGATCCGCATGCAGCGCGCTCTCGGTTTCGTCTCCGTCCTCTCGATCGCGGGGCTGGCCTGCCTCGTCGCCGCCGCCGCGGACGCTCCGGGCAATGGCGCGAAGCTCTACGACGCCAACTGCGTCAAGTGTCACGGCGCCGATGGCCACGCCGACACGCCGATGGGAAAGGCGATGAAGGCGAAGTCGCTGGTCGATCCAAAGTGGGCCGCGGAGGATTCGGCCGACACCGTCATCTCGGCCTTCCGCGCGAATCCGAAGCACAAGTCCATCGCTTCCAAGGTCAGCGACGACGATCTGCGCGCCATCGCGGTCCACATCCGTGCGCTGGCGGGCGGCTCGGCCGGCTCGAAGTAGACCGAGCGGCCTGCGGGCGGGAGACCTCCGGATGAGCGCCGACGCCGAGGATCCCCGCCTGCTGTCGCGCCGCAGCCTCCTCGACTGGATGCTCGGCACCTCGGCGGGGGCGCTGCTGCTCTCGATCGCGTATCCGGTCCTGCGCTACCTGAGCCCGCCGCGGGTGCCCGAGGCGACCACGAACCAGGTGGAGGCGGGCCCCGTCAACGATCCGGACCTGATGCAGCGCGGCTTCAAGATCGTGCGCTTCGGCGCCGAGCCGGTGATCCTGATCCGGCTGGCCGAGGACGATTTCCGGGCCTTCTCGGCCACCTGCACCCACCTCGCCTGCATCGTCGAGTACCAGCGCGGCGAGCGGCGCATCTGGTGCAACTGTCACAGCGGCGAGTACGACCTGACCGGCCGCAACGTGGCGGGGCCGCCCCCGCGGCCGCTCGAGCGCTACCAGGTGAACCGCGTGGCGCGCGGACCCGGGCAGCCGGACGAGCTGGTGGTGACGCGGGCGTGAGGCCGTGAGGCGGGAGCGGTGAGTCTCGGCTCGTGGTTCGAGGAGAGACTGCCGCTCGCGGCGATCCGCGGCTTCGCCACGCACAAGACGGTTCCGGTCCACCGCTACTCGATCTTCTACTTCCTCGGCGGCATGGCGCTCTTCTTCTTCGTCGTGCAGGTCGCCACCGGCGTGCTGCTGATGCTCT
>CAYPSI010000083.1:0-33057 GCA_964413375.1 uncultured Spirochaetales bacterium
AGCTTTTTCGCCATGCCTCCCCCCCGCATGGATCCGGATCTCGATCACCCCTGACCCCACCGACCGCATCGGCTTCCAGTCCCCCGGCTCCATTCGGCGCTGGACTCGGTAGAGCTGATACCCGGCCTCCCGTCGCGCCGCTGCGGGAAGGCCTCGCAGGCGGTCCAGCGCCGCACCGACCCAGACCAGGGGCTTCCCAGCCACTTCGGAATCATACAAGAACTTGTATAGTCCTCATCTCAGGGCCCGCGCAGAAATAATCCACGTGGCCCTAAGGTCGCCGGTCGGCGTGGATCCGCTCGGCGGCCTCGAGCCGCAGCGGGTGATCGCGACCGGACATTCCCAGTCGGCGAGCCGCCTGGCCACGTACGTGAACGCGATCCAGCCGCTCTCGCACGCGTTCGACGCGTTCGCCCTGCACGGCTCGCTCGGCAACGCGGTTCGCGTGGACCTCGAGGTCCCCGTCTGGAAGGTCCTCTCCGAGTACGACGTCAGCGGCTTCCTCGAGGCGCAAGTGCGTCGACCCGACGATGCGCTCTTCCGCACCTGGGAGGTCGCTGGCACCTCCCACAACGACCGGAAGTCCTACGCGAGCCGCGTGCCGTTGCAGCTGCGCGACGTCGGCACGGCGGTGGAAGACTCGCTCAACTGCGGGGTCATGCCGCCCGGGAGCGCGGTCCCGTTCCACTACGCAATGGCGGCCGGGCTCGAGCACCTGGTGCGCTGGGTGAGGGAGGGCGTGCCGATGCCCTCCGCGCCGCCGCTCGAGACCGTCTCGATCGTCCCCACGGTGGTGCTCGCCCGCGACAGCTTCGGCAACGCGCTCGGCGGCATCCGTCTGTCGCAAATGGAGGTGCCGACCGCGGTCCACAACGGCACGAACAGCGGCCCGGGCGCCTGCCCCCGCTGGGGCTACACGCTCGACTTCGATGCGCAAACGCTCGCGACGCTCTACCCGAACCACGGCCCCTACGTCTCGCAGGTGAGCAACGTGACCGATCAGAACCTGCTCGATGGCTTCCTCCTGGCGCCCGACGCGCAGCAGACCCTCGAGGAGGCGACGCACTCGATGATCGGCAAGCGCGCCTGCGCCGACGGGGTCGACAACGACGGCGATGGCGTGGTGGACTACGGGGCGGACCTCGGCTGCGAGAGCGAGACGGACGACTCCGAGAAGGGGATCGCGACGCCCGGTGGGTGGTTGCTCGTCTGCGACAACGAAATGGACGACGACGGCGACGGGCTCGTCGACTTCCCGGACGATCCGGGCTGCTTCTCCCCGGCCGGCTACACCGAGAACCCGCGCTGCTCCGATGGCCTCGACAACGACGGCGACGGCGCGATCGACCATCCCGCAGACCTCGAGTGCAAGACCTCCTGGGACACGAGCGAGCGCCACGCGGGCTCCCAGTGCGGCATCGGCTTCGAGTTGGCGTTCGTGCTCCCGCCGCTGCTGTGGCTGTACCGTAGGCGGCGCGCGTAGAGCGTCCTGAACGCGAGCGCCTCGGGGTGGCGGGACGAGTTGGAGCCCGTTCCCCGGGGCATCGCTCCAGGGCGGGCGCCCTCACGTTCACGGGACCGGCTCTGCTCAAAGCCGCGTCGCGCAGAGCCGGCGGAGCTACCCCTCGAACTCCTCGCTCACCGCAGCGCAAGGCGCCGGTCGGTCGGCGGATGAGCCGCCGCCTGCCCGTGAACGTACTACGTCACTTCCGGCGGCCGCCCGCACGACGCTTACCCGGCCGGGTGGACGCCGGGCTCCCCGCTCGGCACAGCCTCGATGTGGCACGCGGTCGGTCTCCATCCGCTTGTTGGGCAGCGCCTTGCTCGTGCCGGATCCGGTCCGCCAGGAAGACCTTGATGAGCGACTGGTAAGGAACATCGTCGCGATTCGCGAGCACCTTCAGCGCCTCGAGCATCGCTTCGGGGAGCCGAAGAGAAATTGTCCGCACGGAGGGCTGCAGGTTGGGAAGCGAGAGCCGTCGACCGCGACTCCAATCGAGGTACTCGGACGAGTCATGCTTAGCCCAAAACTCGCGCTCGGCCTTCTCATTCTTGAACGAGGGGACCTTCTTCATGTGCGCTCGAATGACCTCCGTTCGGCTTCGCTCATGTCGCGCGCCGATATGACGCGGATGAGTTCACCTCGAATCGTGAACGCTTCAAAGAGGAGCCGACCAGCGTTCGTCTGTCCGAGTACGAAGAACCGCTCCTCAGCTCGAGAGTGAGTCTCGTCGAAGTCCAGCACGAGCGGCTGATTGAAGAAGACTTGCTCCGCTTCGGCCCGCGAGACAGCGTGCTTGATCCAGCTCTTGTCCGAGTTGCCGGCGTCCCATTGGAAGGCCTTGCACGCGCGGACTCGGTCGAGCGGACCCACCGGAGGGAATGTATATTCCTGCGATATACGGAGTCAAGCCAGGCGAGGGCCTCGGGGCGCTGTGGCCGGACGGACGGGCCACCCTGCCCAGCGCCAGACTACGGCGGAGACTGCCTGCCTGTTCTTGGTCACCGGTTCCGGTGCGGTGGGCACCCGATGAACCGTCGCCAGTCCCCCGGAGCCCCAGATCGCCCGCGGAGCCGAGCCCGTAGAGATTCGCCCCTGATCTGATCCCGGGCGTTTCCACGACCTCCAGAGGCAGAGGAGGCGTTCGGGTGGGCCCGCGGTCATAGCGGCTGGGCTGAACCCAGAGCAGCCGGCCGCCGGCACGGGGAGGGACATCCTGCGCTTCGACGGCGCGACGGGCGCCCCGCTGGGCTCGTTCATCCCAGTGGGCGACCCTCATCCGGATGGTCCTCGCGCCTTGGTCTTCGGACCCGACGGGAATCTCTACGTCTCCGCGCGTGACACCGACGAGGTGCTGCGCTACGACGGAGCGATCGGAGCGTTCCTCAGCGCGTTCGTGACGGCGGGTAGCGGCGGGCTGAATGGGCCGGGTGGTTTGGTCTTCACTCCCCCCGCTCCCGAGTGTGCCGACGGGATCGACGACGACGGCGATGGCGTGACGGACTTCGGGGCGGACCTCGGTTGCGCGAGCCCGACCGACGACTCCGAGAAAGGGATCGCGACGGCGGGCGGGTGGTTGCTGATCTGCGACGACGGGGAGGACAACGACGGCGACGCCGTGATCGACCATCCCGCGGACCCCGAGTGCAAGACGTCCTGGGACACGAGCGAGCTCCACGCGGGCTCTCAGTGCGGCATCGGCTTCGAGCTGGCCTTCGTGCTGCCGCCGCTGCTGTGGCTGTACCGCCGCCGGCGCGCGTAGATCGACAATCCTCGCTGACCCCGAGAAAGGGGGCTTGCGGGCGGCGGCTGGTTCTTCACGCGCCAGATGCGAGCCCCCCTGGAGCTCACTCGAGCAGCGCGAGACCCAGCGCGTGCGCGGCGTGCGAGAGGCGCGCGTCGTAGCTCGCGAGCGTGATCGGCTCGCCGCGATCCCGGAGGAAGAGCATCGAAGCCAGGTGGAGGGCGTCGAGGGTGCGCACGGGTACCGGGAACGCCTCGATAGCCCGCGCCAGCACGAGTGGACTCAGCTCGAGCAAGGCGACCGCGGCGAGCAGGCTCCGCACCTCGTCGCCGTGGCTCCTCGCGAGCCCACGGGCGTTCACGCGTGTCCACAGCTCGTACTCGAGGAGCCGGCTCGAGACGAGCGACTCCTGCCAGAGCGACGTCGGCGGGACCCGCGTCTCGCCGAGCAGATGCGCCAGTGCGACCGAGGTGTCGAGATAGATCACCGGTCTTCCCGGTCCCGGGTGAGTTCGCCGACGAGCTCCTCGGTGGGACACACCGGCTTTCGCGGCGGAACCGTGCCGCGCGGCACGAGCGGCGGCCGGAGCAGACCCTCGCGCAGCAGGGCCGCGAGCTGCGCGTCCGCCAGCCGCTCGGCTCGGCCGCTCGAGGGGGGGATGATCTCGGCGACCACGCGGTCGCGGTCCGTCACGAGCACGGTCTCCCCCCCGGCGGCGAGCCGGATGTACTCGCTGAGCTTGTTCTTGAGGACCTTGAGGCCGACGGCTCGCATCAAATGAAAGTAGCTTCCAGAAGCTACCTTTGTCAACCGGTGTCCAGCGGAGTCGCCTGCGAGGAAAGCGAACAGCGGGACCGCGACGCGGCCCGTCGGCTCGTCAGGCCGGGCGCACCTCCGCACGCGCCAGCTCGACGAAGCGCTCGGCCGCTGTGAGAGCGCTCATCGCCTGGGTCTCGCCGAACGCCTCGAAGGGAACCCCTCCGGCCAGCCCGTTCGGGTAGCGGGTCGGAACGTAATACTGATCCAGGATCCCCGCGTCCTCGCGCCGTGCGCGGAGCGTCGCTACGCGATCCTGGAGCCGGCTCACGAGTTCGACGAGCGAGTGGCCGATCACCACCCGCTCTCCCTGCGCGTAGGCGATCGCCTTCAGCGCCTTCTCGCCGGTCTGCTGCGCGACGAAGCAGGCTTGTGCGAAGAAGCGCTCCTTCAGCGCGAGTCGACCGAACGCGAGATCGTGCTCCGCCTGACGGAGCCAGCGCTCGGCCTCGGCGTGTCTATCCCTCATACACGAGCTTGGCGTGTTCGAGCGCCGTGATCAGGAAGGGGCGCTCTTCGGATTTCATGCGCTCGAACTCCTCGGGCGTATAGACGAAGAGATCCACGCCCACCCCCGCTTCGAGGATGGCTGGCAGGTAGTCCCGGAAGCGCTCGACCGGCGGTCGATCTGTGGCAGCGACCACGATCACGTCGATGTCGCTGATCGCGTCGGCCTCGCCTCGCGCGTGCGACCCGAACACCCACGCGGTGCGCGCCCCATGCTTCCGGAGCAGCGGACGCAGGGCCGTCAGGAAGATCTCGAGCCGGCTCATCGAGGGGAAGGTTACCTGACCTCGCGTGGCAGCGCGTGCGCGGCGTGCAAGAGGACCGGCCCGGCCGCGTCGAGAGGGATCGCGAGGCAGGGTCCGTGCTTCTCGGGGTCACCGGACGCCCGGGTAAGCCTCCGTCTTCGCGAGCTCGGACGCGACGCGCGCGAGCCAGCGCGCCTGCCGGGCGGGCTCGTGTCGGCCCGACGTGTCTTCGTCGAAAGCAGTCGACTCGCGGACGAGGTCGTCCGTGGTGGAGCGGAGCAGCGCGTCGTAGCGCCGCTGGAGCTCCGCCGCGGCCTCGGGCCGGGAGCTCGTCGGCAGGCGGATCTCGCGCAGCGCCGCGCTGAGGCGACGGGCGTGGAGCTCCGTCAGCGCGAAGTGGATCTGCTCGTGCTCGAGCACGTACTCGCTCGGGACGGGGATGCTCGCGGGATTCCACCAGGAGCAGCCGCGGTCCATCTCGGAGTGAAAGCGGGTGTCCTCGAGCCGCGCGATCCAGCTGTTAGGCTGCGCTCCCGGATCGAAATGCACCCGCGTGGGTCCGTCCGGTACGACGTTCGCGCAGGTGAACGCACCGAAGCTGGTCGCGTGGGCGGCGACCGCCGCCGGCGGCGCGCTGGCTCGGAAGTCTGCGCGCGAGAGCTCCCGGTAGCGGGTCACATCCGTGGCGCGGTAGTCCGCCGGGTCGATGATCCCGGCTTGCGGACGGGCGTGCTCCGGGAGCGCCTGGCAGCCGAGCAGCAGCGCGGTGAGCAGCAGCATCGGGCCGGAGTGGCCGTTCATGCCGGTCGGATCTCGAGGTCGCAGCTGGCAGCCCGCCCGATGGTGAGGATCGGAGAGGTCGATACCCCGAGTCCCGAAGGCGGCATGGGCGCCATTGTATCTACTCGAGGAGTCCGGCGAGCCGCCCTGCGAAGATTCAGGCCCGGGGGGTTTCGCCCGATGCGTCCTTGGATAGATTTACGCTGGGGGTCGGGAGGATGCTTGCACCGCGTCGCGCGCTCGCGGCTGCGCCGTTGCTGCTGTCGGTGCTGCTCCTCACCTCCGCATGCGCCACGCTCGGACCGTCCGGCCAGAAGCTCGTCGTCACCGCCACCGCCTACAACGCCGTTCCCGAGCAGACCGATGGCAACCCCGAGATCGCGGCCTGGGGCGATCGCCTTCGCCCGGGGATGCGCGCAATCGCGGTGTCTCCGGATCTGCTCGCGCACGGCCTGGTGCGCAACTCGCGCGTCCGCATCGAGGGCCTCTCCGGGGAGTACCGGGTCCTCGACAAGATGCCGCGCCGCTGGCAGCGGCGCATCGACATCTTCATGGGCGCCGACATCAACGCGGCGCGCTCGTGGGGCAAGCGCAGGGTCCGCATCGAGTGGGCACCGCCCGAAGTGCGCTCGCGCTGGGGCTTCCTGTGCGGCCTCTTCGGGACCTGCGGCTGAAGAACGCGCCCCCGCTCCTGCTAGCTGGCATGCGCCGGCGCACGGTGTAGGCTGTGGCGCTTTCCAGCGAGGAGAAGCCATCGGGTGCCTGCCGAGAGTGCCGCATCGATGTCCGGTCCGAAATGGATCGTTCTCGCGGCCTGGCTGCTCGGCGCGCTGGCCTTGCTCTCATCGGCTGAAGGAGCGCTGGCGAGCGTCGGGAGGGCGATCTTCTGGATGCTCGTCGTGGTCCACGCGATCGAGTGCCTCGTCTTCCTGCCGCGCCTGCGGCGTGCGCCCGGGACGCTGGCCAGGCATCTGCAGCAGACCTTTCTCTACGGGATCCTGCACGTACGCGAGATCCCCGCCTCGCAGGGAGCGGGCGGCGGAGCGGTAGGCGATTGAGGCGCGCTCGGCGCGTCAGAGGAGCGACGACATGGCAGCGTTCATGACTCCCTACGGCGCCCAGACGCACGCGCTTGTGCGCATCGTGGCGGGACTGCTCTTCCTGTGCCACGGGGCCTCCAAGCTCTTCGGCGTTCCGGTGCCGCTTCCGGGCGAGGCTCCGGCTTTCGTGATCTACGTGGCAGGATCGATCGAGCTCTTCGGCGGGATCCTGGTGACGATCGGTCTCTTCACGCGCTGGGCCGCGTTCTTCTGCTCGGGCCTGATGGCGGCTGCGTACTGGATGGCCCACGGCACGAAGGCGCTCTTTCCGATCGCGAACGGCGGCGAGCTCGCAGTGCTCTACTGCTTCGTGTTCCTCTTCCTCTCCGCCCACGGCGCCGGCATCTGGAGCGTCGACGCGGCGCGCGGCCAGAAGTAACGGGCTCGTTGAGCGCCCGCGCCCACGCGAGGCAGCTCTCTCTCGTCCTGGCCGCCGGAGCAGTCGGCGCTCTCGCGAACAGCGTCGCACTGTGGGCGGCGGGAACGAGTGGTCTCACGCACGCACTCGGCGTGCGGATCGCGCCACCGCTTTCGGCGGAGTGGCTGGTTCCGCGGGTCGTCTGGGGCGCCCTCTGGGGCCTCCTCTTCCTGCTGCCGCTCGCTTCCCAGCGCTGGGTCGCGCAAGGGATCGCGCTGAGTCTCTTCCCGACGCTCGTCCAGCTCTTCGTGATCTTCCCCAACGCAGGGGCCGGCGCGCTCGGGACGAAGCTCGGAACGCTGACACCGATCGTCGTCCTCGGGGCGAACGCCGTGTGGGGCATCGCCGCCTCCGCCTGGCTGCGCGTCACCGGGCGCTAGCGCGAACTGGGTAAGGCAAGCGAAGCGCGCAGTGAGCCGCAGGCGAGCGGAGTTGGCTGCCACCCACCAGATCGTGGCATCGTCCTCGGGCCTGTCCATGATAGGATGCGACCCGCGGCGGAATCTCGCGCGCTGCGGGGCGCCGCCGTCGTGGAGCATCGGTGGAGTCGACGCGCGCACTGCTCTCGAGCCCTCCGCTGGCCCTCGCAGCTTTTGCGCTGTCTTCGGCGGCCCTGCTGGGAGAGCGGCTCCTCGTCGCTGTCGCGCGCGGGGCCGATCCGGAGACGGCCTTCGCGCCGCTGCTGTTCTGGATCGCGGTCTTGGTGGCCTTCGGCGCGTTCTGGCTGGTGAACGCCCTTCGGCTGGCGGGGATCCTCGCCTCGCCGCCGAACCCCCTCACGACCCTCGGCGCGTTCGCGACGGCCGCGCTCGGCGCAATCCTTGCGCCGGTCGATCTCGAGGGTCTCGCCGCGGACCTGCTGGTGCTCGGCCTCTCGACGGCCTGCTTCGCGACTTTCTTCCTGCTGCACGTGGTCTTGGCGCACGCCCGGCTCGAATCATCGCGCTAGATCGAGGGCTCCGAGCTCGGGCCCGGCCGAAGCGGGCTCGAAGCGGTGCTCGGCCGGAAGCGTTTCGAAGCACTGATCGAGCAGCGCGTCGCCGTCGAAGAGCGCGCGACCCCTGAACTTCCGCCCCGCGAGGAGGGTCGGTATCCAGAATACGTCGTCGGCCCACATCTGTGTGTAGGGAATGCGGTCGACGGTTGTCCAGAAGGGCGTCGCCTCGTCCGTTTCGCACAGCTGTCCGGTGCAGTCGCGGGCGAGAAAGACCGACCCGTGCAGCGCCAGCCCGTCCGTGAACTGGAAGCGGATCTCGCCGCGCTGCTCGACCTGCCTGGGTGTGACTCCGATCTCCTCCTGAACCTCGCGGATCGCGCCAGCGAGAGGCATCTCGCCCGGATCGAGCTTGCCCCCCGGACCATTGATCTTCCCGGCGCCGAGCCCGCGCTTCTTGTGGATCAGCAGGATGCGCCCGTCGCGTACGACGAAGAGCAGCGTCGCGCGCACCGCCGGAGACCAGCGTTCCCAGTCGACGTCGGCCAGCGTGTACACGGGAGTTGCAGGTTAGCGCGATGGGCTTCGCTCGCCTGCGGCTCGCCTGTATCCTCCCTGCATGATCCCGTGGAACGAGATCGAGGCGGTCTTTCTCGACGCCGGCAACACGCTCGTGTCGATCGACTTCGACCGCGTCGCGGCAGAGCTCGCCAGCCTCGGCTTCGCCTGCGCCGTTCCTGCGCTGCGGCGTGCCGAGGCGGGGGCGCGTCCCGCCGTGTCGCGCTACGTCGCCGAGCGCTCCACGGAGCACGTGGACACCTTCCGCTTCTATCTGCGCGAGATCCTCGGCCGCCTCGAGCCGCTTGCCGCGGCCGGGGCTCCTACCCTCGACCGGACCGCATCGCTGCTCGTCACGAGACTGCGCGCCCCGGGTGAGGCAAATCGCCTCTGGCGCTGGGTGCTCCCGGGTGTGCCCGAGGCACTCGAGTCGCTGCGCGATCAGGGCCTGCAGCTGCTCGTGGTCAGCAACTCCGACGGGAGCATCGAGCGCGGGCTCGCCGAGGTCGGCCTGCGCGGCTACTTCAGCGCGGTGGTCGACTCGGCGATCGTGGGCTTCGAGAAGCCCGACCCGCGCATCTTCGAGCATGCGCTCGAGCGCGCCGGGGTCTCCGGCCGACGCGCGCTTCACGTGGGCGACCTCTATCATGCGGATGTGACGGGTGCGCGCGCCGCCGGTGTGAATGCGCTTCTTCTCGATCCCTTCGGCGACTGGGACGGTGTGGACTGCGAGCGCGCCCGCGATCTGGTGGAGCTGGCGGAGCGCCTGCGCGCCGCGCGCGGGTCCGGAGCCCACACGCCCAGATGAGCACGAGATTCTCTCTCGGCGCGCGCATCGCGAGCTTCGGGCACGCCTTCCGCGGGCTCGCGGAGCTCCTCGCGACGCAGCACAACGCGAGGATCCACGCCGCCGCGACCCTCGCCGTCTGCGCGCTCGCGGGATTCCTCGGCGTCTCTGCCGAAGAATGGCTCGCGATCGTCCTGGCGATCGCCGCGGTGTGGAGTGCCGAGGCCATGAACACGGCCTTCGAAGCGCTCTGTGATCTGGTGTCGCCGGATCGTCTTCCGCTCGTGCAGCGGGTCAAGGACGTGGCCGCCGGCGCCGTCCTCGTGAGCGCTGCGGGAGCGGCGACGGTGGGCCTGATCGTGTTCGGGCCCAGGCTCGTGAATCTCGTGCGCTAGACATTGCACCCCAGGGAGCCATCGCGTGCCGATCGAAGCCGTTCTGCGTCATTTCGTCGTCTGGCAGTGGGTACTCGCCTGTCTGTCGATCGTAGTCTTCCAGGTCGAGATCGAGCACCTGCCCTTCCTGCTCCAGGAGTACGCGGCCGCCGAGGCCGCCCGCCCGCCCACCGCGGCGGACGCGATCGTCGGCTGGTTGGCACTGCTGTGGGCCGTCGGCAGCCTCGCGGCGAGCGCCGGCGTCTTCGCGCTCCGGCGCTGGGCGCGACCCCTCTTCCTCGCGATGGCGCTGCTCGGCTGCGGGCTGCAGGCGCTGCTCGAGCCCAGCGTGACCACCGGCTGGAGTGTGGCCGCGGAGACTGCTGCGCAGGTTCTCGTCGGCGTCACGCTCGGCGTCGTGTACTTCTCACCAGTGCGCGGCCACTTCGCGCGGCGGCCGAGTCGAGACTGACACGCCTTTGCAAGCTGCGAGGTTGGTGTCATCATCGAGGGGTGAACCCCGGATCGGAGGATAGTTCATGAGCAAGAGTCCCGACGTCAAGGAGCTCATCGAGTCGCTCGAGCGCGTGCGCGACGAGATCAAGCTCAAGCTTCATCTCGCCGCGGCCGACGCCCGCGACGAGTGGGAAGAGCTCGAGAAGAAGCTCGGCCATCTGCGCGGCAAGGCGACCAGCATCGGACGGGTCGCCGAGGACGCCGCGGAAGACGTCGGAGAGGCCGTGGAGCTGCTCGGCAAGGAGCTCAAGCGCGGCTACGAGCGGCTGCGCAAGCTGGTCTAGCCTTCGAGAAGGGACGCGCGGTCCCTTCCTCCAACGTCTGGGCCGGCCCCTCGGAGGCGAGCGTGGACCTGAGCGACTACCGGCACATGCCGCCCGTCTCTGCGGCGATGACGCCCTTTCCCTACCACGTGCAGGCGGACGATCCGATCTCCGAGGTCGAGCGCCTGATGGAGCAGCACGGTATCCGCCACATTCCGGTGCAGGATGGCGGCCGCGTGGTGGGGATGATTTCCGAAGGCGATCTCCACCACCTGGTGAATCCGGCCCTCCCGCAGCGCGACCACAAGCGCATCCGGGCGCGCGACATCCTCGTCCGCGATCCCTACGTCGTGGAGTTGACGGCGCCGCTCGACGAGGTGGTTGCCGAGATGTCGAGGCGGCAGATCGGGTCCGCGATCGTCGTGAGACACGCGCGACTGGCCGGGATCCTCTCCGCGACCGACGTCTGCCGTGTGTTGGCCGCGATCCTGCGCCACCGCTTCTCCGGCAGCGACGACGCGGCCTGAGCTCATCGCGCTGGCCTCTGCGCCCGGATGACCAAGCCCGCCTGGATCGGCATCGGGATCGCCGTCGCAGCCGCGACCTGCGCCGTCCTGGGTGCGCTCGCGTCCGGAATGCCGCGCGGGCTCGCGTGGTGGACGGCGGGTGCGTGTTTCGCGGTCTCCCTCGCCTACGCGACCAATCGCCCCGGGATCTTCGGCAAGCGCGACGGGCGCCTCGCGCCGCTGCGGGTGCTGATCCTGCTCCCCTACGTCGTGCCCTTCCGCATCGCCTGTGAGCTGATGCGCTGGCTGCGCATCGCTCCGGCCTGGGAGGCGGTCGCGCCGGGGCTCTACGTCGGCTCGCGAGTCGATCCGAGCGATCTTCCGCCCGATCTCGAGCTCATCGTCGATCTCACCTGCGAGATCGCCGAGCCGGCGCTCGTGCGGGCGCATCCCGGATACCGCTGCCTTCCGGTTCTGGACGGCGCCGCGCCTCCCGACGACGAGGCCTTCCTGCGCCTGCTCGAGGAGGTCCGCGCGGCGAGCGGTGGAGTGCTCTTCCACTGCGAGTCGGGCCGGGGGCGCGCTCCCACCGCGGCGGCGCTCGCGCTGATCGCGCGCGGTGTCGCGAGCGATCCGGCCGCTGCCGTCGAGCTCGTGCGCAAGGGACGCCCCTCGGCGGCCCCCACGCGTGTCGACCTCGAGTTCCTCGATCGGATCGCAAGGCGGCTCTAGTGCCGGTGTCCCTCGTGGCGGGGCTCGCCGCCCCGCTCTCCGGGTGGCCTCGAGTCCGTCCACGCGCGCACCGTCGCGAGATCCGCGTCCGAGAGTCGGGCGTCCGGGTGCAGCGGCAGATAGAACCAGGGCGGCATCTCCCCCTCCTCCAGCACCTCCGCGATCTCCTCGAGATTCTCGCCGCGTTCCTCGGCGTCGTAGCGGCCCCAGGTCGAGAAGTTCAGGTGCTCGCGAGCCTCGCTCACGTCGTATGCGACGAGCCACGAGGAGGGGGCGACCCAGCTGTACCAGGGCCAGCGCGACGCGTGAGAGTGGCAGTCGTAGCAGGAGCGCTCGAGCACGGCGCGAACGTCCGGAGGGGCGTCCACCTCCTGCTCGATGGGCGGGTTCGTGCGCGAGACCGGGACGAGCTGCGCGAGACCGAGGAGCGCGATGCAGCCGAGGGCGATGTTTCGCAGACGCATGGCCGGACGCTACACCCGGCCGCGCGAGGGCGCCCCGGTCGCCGCCTCGCTTGGACTCCGGCGAAGTGCGCCTGGGACGCCGCGGAACTCGGCGATCCTCTTCGATGCCGTGTACGGCGATCGGCGTGCGGGCGAGGGGGCTCGCGGATCGGCTCTACGACCGCATCCCGCTCTCGCCCTTCTGGTGGGCCGGCGCGCTCGTCGAGCGTTTGATCGACGCAGCCCTGTCCTGAGCGAGGCCCGCTACGAGACCGCAGGCGATCCGATCGCACCCGAGCGGTAGCTCTGTGCCTCGGCCCAGCGGTACACGCGATACATGCGGTAGGGAAGCGTCGCCATCGCAATGGCGGGCCGCCAGACCACGTGCAGCGTCGTCCATCCAGAGGACGGTGCGATGACCCGGGTGGCTGCAGACGACTCCGCTCGCCTGCGGCTCGCTGCGCGCTCCGCTTGCTTGGGTTTCGCTTGCGCCCGCTTGGATCGGGCGGCGGGGCTGCGGCGAGCGGTGGTCTTCTTGGGTGCGGGGCGCCGGGCCTTGCGGGCCGGTGCGGTGTTGCGGGTGCGCTTTCCACGGGTTGCCATGACGGGTGTTCCCCTTTGAGGTTTCAGGCAGGAGTTCGGCGATGCGCGGCCGGAACTTGAGTCTCACGAGCCGGCGGGGGGGCGGCAGCTGCGGGTTCCAAGACCCCCGGGAAGGCTCGCGAACTGGGTCGAGCGCGGCTTTCATCTGCGCTGGATGGCTGCTGCGCCAGCAGATACGCGTTCACGCGTCCCGGGTTAGCGATCGGGGGCGATTTGGCGCATTCTTGGCCTCTGTGCGCCCGCGTGGCCGGACCCGCGGCTTCCGAGGAGGCGATCCGTTGAGCAGTGACGAAACCCAGCACCTGGCCGATCTCAAGGTCGATACGGCGAACCTCTACCGCGAGGAGATGTTCACCGATCTGCGCGTAGCGACGCTCCGACGCCTCGTGCCGGTCCGACTGGATGGCACCGACGATCCGAGCCGTCCCATCCTCTTCAGCGCGCAGACCACGCTGATGACGCAGGCCGGGCCGGTGCCGGTGTCGGCCGCGATCGAGGCCACGACCCTGCTGCAGGCGACGCAGAAGTTCCCCGAGGCGATCCAGTCTGCCGTGGAGCGCCTCGTCGAGGAGGCCCGCGAGCTCCAGCGGCGCGAGATGTCGCGGATCGTGGTTCCGGGCGCGATGCCCGCGGGCCCCGTGCGCGGCAAGTTCGACCTCGGCTAGCGGCAAGCGAAGCGCGCAGCGAGCCGCAGGCGAGCCAGGTCCGGAGCTCGAACGGCGACCGATGGCTCTCCGCAAGACCCTCGCGATGGTGTTGACGGCCCCGAGGCGCCTCGAGCCGCGCGAGCTCCCGGTTCCCGACGTGCGCGACGACACCGCGATCCTGCGCGTCGAGGCCTGCGGCATCTGCGGAAGCGACTACGAGCAGTACGAGGGCGTGCTGCGGACGCCGATGCCGGTGATCCCCGGGCACGAGCCCCTCGGTCGCATCGAGGCGATCGGCGACGCGGCGGCCCGGCGTTGGGGCGTCGATGTGGGCGACCGAGTCGCGGTCGAGACGATGATCTCCTGCCGCTTCTGCGACGCGTGTCTCGCCGGCCGCTACCCCCTGTGTCGCACGCGGCGGATCTACTCGTACATTCCTCTCGCCGAGGCCCCGGGGCTCTGGGGGGCATACAGCGAGCTGCTGTGGCTCGACGCGGGCTCCGTCGTCCACAAGATCGACCCGACGCTTCCGGTGCAGACCGCCGTCCTCTTCAACCCGCTCGGCGCGGGCTTCCGCTGGGCGGTGGAGCTCCCCGGGACGGGACCGGGACACACGGTGCTGATCCTCGGCCCCGGCCAGCGCGGTCTTGCGAGCGTGCTCGCGTGCCGCGAGGCGGGAGCCTCGCGCATCATCGTGACGGGACTCGCCGCCGATGCGCGCAAGCTCGCCCTCGCGAAGGAGTTCGGGGCGGATTTCGCGATCGACGTCGAGAACGAGGATGCGAAGCGTCGGGTCCGCGAGCTCACCGACGGCCGTGGGGCCGACGTGGTCGTCGACGTCTCCTCCTACTCGACCGCGCCCGTCGCCGACTCGCTCGACTACGCGGCGCCCGGAGGAACGGTGGTGCTCGCGGGCGTCAAGGGCTGGAAGCCCATTCCCGACTTCGTGTCCGACAAGATCGTGATGAAGGAGATCCGCATCCTCGGCGCGATCGGCGTCACCTCGTCCGGGTACCGCAAGGCCATCGCGCTGCTCGAGTCGCGTCGCCGCCCGGTCGAACGCATGCACACCCACGATTTCGGCCTGCGCGACGCCGAGCTCGCGATCCGCACCCTCGCGCGCGAGATTCCGGGTGAGGAGTCGATCCACTCCTGCCTGCTTCCGACAGGAGTGGGCTGAGCTTGGACTTCGTGCGGCGCTGGGTCGAGCAGTCCCCCTACACGCGAGCCATCGGCGTGCAGCTCGAGGAGATGGACGCTGCGGGCGCGCGCCTGCGCCTCCCCTTCGCCGAGGCCAACACCAATCCGGGTCAGGTGCTCCACGGCGGTGTCGCCGCGTCTCTGTGCGCGATCGGCGGACAGGTGGTTGCGAGGTCCACGTTGGGAGAGCCGTCCGGTCCCTGGCACAGCGCGGGGTTGCAGGTGAACTACCTCGCCGCCGCGAAAGCGCAGGACGTCGTGGCCGTGGCGCGCCTGCTGCGCGAGGGCAAGGAGGTCTGCTTCGTCGAGGTCGACGTCGCGACCGACGACGGCAAGCCGATTGCCCACGCTACCGCGATCGTGCGCGCCCGCTTCGGCGCCGATCCGGCGGAGCTCCCGACCTCGGCGGGAGACCACGGCGGCTGCGATCCGGGAGCGATGGGGCCCCACATCGGGCGGATTCCCTTCATCGGCGCGCGCGGCATCGCGGTCGAACACATGAGCGGCGGCACGTCGCGGCTCGTGATGCCCTTCCGCGACGCCAACGCCGACGCAGCGGGCGGCGTCCACGAGGGCGCCCTGCTCGCGCTGCTCGATACCACCGGTGCGATGGCCTCCTGGGCCGTCACGGGCCCCGGGCCCTTCCGGGCGTCTACGCCCGCGATGCAGGCGCAGATCCTCGCTCCGACGCCTGCGGGAGACCTCGTCGCCTACGGCCGCAATGCGGCGCGCGACGGCGGCTTCTTCTGGAGCGACGTCGTGGTGGCGGGAGTCACGAACGCGCGCGTGGTCGCTCGCGGCACTGTCGTCTATCGGATCCTCGAGTAGCGCGCTTCGCCCTCAGCGCCCCTGCCAGCGCGGGGGCCGCTTCTCCACGAAGGAGCGCGCGCCTTCCGCGGCGTCCTCGCTGCGGCGCAGCGGCGCACCGATCTCCTCCTGGCGCCGCCACGCATCGGCCAGCGACAGATGCAGGAGCTCGCGCAATCCGCGCCGGGTCTCGCGCACGGCGAGCGGCGCGTTGGCGGCGATGGCGTCCGCGGCGGCGAGCGCGCGCGGCAGCAGCTCCACGGCCTCGATCACTTCGTTCACGAGCCCGATGCGCGCGGCCTTTTCCGCGTCGATCGGGCGCGCCGAGAGCAGCAGATCCGCGGCGTGCACCCAGGGGATCTGGCGCGGGAGCAGCACCGTCGCGTTGCCGGTGGGGTAGAGCCCGAGCGCGACCTCCTCGAGCGCGAAGGTCGCGTGCGGGACGGCGTAACGGATCTCCGCCGCGAGCATCAGATCGAAGCCCCCCGCGCGCGCGTGGCCGTTCAGCGCGCAGACGAGCGGCGTGCCGAGATCGAAGCCGGCGAGCAGGGCCGTCGAGGCGCTCCGCAGCCCCTCGAACTCCTCGGGCGAGACGCGCTCACCACGCGCCAGCCGCTGCGATGCGGGGATGGTCGTACGCATGTCCATCCCCGCGCAGAAGACGCGCGAGCCTGCGCCCGTCAGCACCGCGCAGCGGATCTCGTGATCGCCGGCGATGCGCCGCCACGCGGCGGCCAGCTCGCAGAGCGTGCGGGGATCGAGGGAGTTCGCCCGTTCCGGGCGATCGATCGTGACGAGCGCTACGTGCGGATGATCGGGCGGGAGCTCGATACGCGCGGTCATGGAACCTCCCCTCCGCGCCGAGGGCGCGGTGTCGAGTGGGCGAGGATCCCCTTCGGCGGGCCGCGCTGCCAGGGCCTCGGTATGCTCGGCTGCGTCGGGGGTCATGTGGCGGGATCCGTCCCGGATTCGAGCGACTACGCGGGCGCCTTCGCGCTGCTCGCCGAGATGACGCGTGATTTCGCGGGCTCGCTGGACCTGGACGCGACGCTGCGCCGGGCGCTCGACTCGATCGCGAGGCACGTCGGCGCCGAGGCGGGCTCCCTCTGGATGCTCGAGCCGGGCGGGACCGAGCTGCTCTGCGTCGCGTCCGTCGGCGCAAGCCCCATCACCGGCGTGCGCCTCGCGACGAGCGAGGGCATCCTCGGAAAGTGCGTGCGCGAGAAGGGCGGGCAGCGCGTACTCGACGTCCGCAGCGATCCACACTTCTCGACGAAGATCGACGAGCAGTCGGGCTTCGCAACCCGCTCGATCCTCTGCGCGCCGATGATCTTCTCCGAGCGGGTACTCGGCGCGATCGAGCTGATCAACAAACGCAGCGGCGACGGCTGCTTCGCGGCGGACGACGCGCAGCTGCTCGAGGTGCTGGCCTCGTCCGCCGCGCTCGCGGTGGCGAACGCGCAGCTCGCCCGGGCGCAGCTGGAGCACGAGCTCGTGCGCCGCGAGCTCGAGCTCGCGGCCGAGATCCAACAGGGCCTGCTCCCGGCGTCCCGGCCCGCTCCCTTCCCGGTTCAGGCCGTGAACCTCCCGGCGCGCGCCGTCTCGGGCGACTTCTTCGACTTCTTCGAGCTCGCCAGCGGCGAGATCGCCTTCTGCCTCGGCGACGTGTCCGGCAAGGGTGTGAACGCAGCGCTCCTCGGCGCGCGCACCGCGAGCCTCTATCGCTGCCTCGCGCGCGAGGCCGCAGGGCCCGGCGCGCTCCTCGCGCGCCTCGACGCCGCGCTCGCCGAGAGCGTGACGCGCGGGATGTTCGTGACCCTCGCCGCCGGGAGCTACGACCCGCGTCGGGGGCGGGTGCGCCTCGCCAACGCCGGCCACGAGCCGCCGCTGCTGCGCACGCCCGAGGGCGGCTTCGCAGCATTTCCGGCCGAGGCTCCCCCGCTCGGCGTGCTCGGAGATGCCGAGTTTCCGGAGGTCGAGGTCGATCTTGCAGGGGGGGTGCTCTACGTGTTCTCCGACGGCCTCACCGAGGCCTGCGCGGCGGACGGGAAGCCGCTCGGGCCCGAGGGCGTTCGGGAGCTGCTCGAGCGCTTCGCCGGGAAGCCGCTTCGGGAGCGCATCGACGGGGTCGCGTCCCTTCTCGGCGCGCTCGGCCTGCGCGACGACGCCACGCTGCTCGGGGTGAGCGACGAGGCGCGACGATGAGCGACCCGAAGGCCCCGCAGCTGGGCGCGCTGCTGTTGAAGCACCGTTTTCCCGCGCGAGCGGCGGAGCTTCGCTCGGTTCGCGAGGTGGTGCGCCGCGAAGCGCTCGGTCAGGGTTGCGCAGCGCAGTGTGCCAGCGACATCGTGTTGGCGGTGGACGAGGCGTGCCAGAACATCATCCGGCATGCCTACGCCGGGCGGGGCGACGGCGAGATCGTGCTCGAGATCGAGCGCGTGGGCGAGGACCTCCTCGTCTCGCTGCGCGATTTCGCGCCGACGGTCGATCCGTCCAGGGTTCAGCCCCGCGATCTCGACGACGTCCGGCCGGGAGGCCTCGGCACCCACCTGATCCGCGAGGTCATGGACGGTGCCAACTTCGTTCCGGTGCCCCCGGGCGGCGGGAATCTGTTTAGAATGAGGAAGCGCGTCCGTTAGAATCGGGCGCGGCAAGTGCAAGCGCAGCGCGCAGCGAGGCGTAGCCGAGCGAAGCTCGTGTGGCCAGGAGGTGAAGTGGAGCACACGGTGAAGGAGGAGGGAGGCGTCGTGGTGGCCTCGCTCTCGGGGGACGTCGATCTCGAGAGCTCGCCGCGCGCCCGGGAGCTCCTGCTCGGGCTCGTGCGCGGCGGGCGCAGCGTGCTCGTTGATCTCTCGGCCGTCAGCTACCTCGACAGCTCCGGCGTGGCGAGCCTGATCGAGGCCTTCCAGCTCGCGCGGCGCGGCGGAACCGGCTTCGCGCTGCTCTCTCCGACCCCGTCCGCGCTGCGCGTGCTCCAGCTGGCCCGCCTCGATCGCGTCTTCACCATTCACGCAACGCTCGCGGACGCGCTCTGAGATGGCGGCGCAGGGCTCTCCGCTGCCGCCTGTGCGCGCCCTCGAGGATCTCGGTCGTGCGACGCTGCGCGCCGTCTCCGCCGTCGGGGTCGGAGCGCTGCTGCTGCTCGATTCGATCACGTGGATCGCCCTCGGGCGCCGGCGCGGGCAGGCGCTGCACGCCGCCCCGGTCTTCTCCGAGATGATGCAGATCGGCGTGCGCGCACTGCCGATCGTGTCGCTGCTGGCCGCCACCGTGGGGGTGATGCTCTCGATCCAGGGTATCTACCAGCTGCGCCGCTTCGGCGCCGAGGAGCAGGTGGTGATCGGGGTCGCCTTCGGCATGACGCGCGAGTTCGCTCCGCTGATCACCGGCATCCTCGTCGCGGGTCGCTCGGGTTCGGCCCTCGCGGCGCGTCTCGCCACGATGACGATCAGCCAGGAGGTCGACGCGCTGCGCGTGATGGGGATCAATCCGGTGCGCTTCCTCGTCGTACCGAGCCTGCTCGCGATGCTCCTCGTCCTCCCCGCGCTCGTGATCTGGGCGGACCTCGTGTCGCTCTTCGCGGCGGGTGCCTACGTGAGCGCCGAGCTCGGCATGACCCTCCAGGCCTTCGTGCTCCAGACGCTCGACCTGCTCACCGCCGCAGACGTGATGCATGGCGTCTGGAAGAGCCTCTTCTTCGCCCTTCTCGTGGCGCTGATCGGCATCGTGGATGGTGCGGCAGTCAGCGGCGGTGCCGAGGGAGTGGGTCGCGTCACGACGAACGCCGTCGTCCACGGGATCACCGCGATCGTGCTGACGGACATGCTCTTCGTCCTTGCGACCACGCGCTGAGAGACGATGCAGGCGAACCCGCGCGTCTCCGAACCCTCCGCTCCGGTCATCGAGGTGAACGATCTCGTCGCCCACTACGGTGAGCGGGAGATCCTCCACGGCGTGAGCTTCTCGGTCGAGCGGGGCGAGATCATGGTCATCATGGGCGGGAGCGGCTCGGGGAAGAGCACGCTCTTGCGCCGCCTGCTCGGGCTCGAGCGGCCGACCTCGGGATCGATTCGCCTGTTGGGTCAGGAGATCACGCGGATGTCCGAGCTCGCGCTCTACGAGCTCTCGCGCCGCATCGGGGTGGCCTTCCAGGGGGGTGCGCTCTTCAGCTCGATGAGCGTGGGCGAGAACGTGATGCTTCCCTTGCGCGAGCACACGCGTCTCGACCGCGAGACGATGCGGATCATGATGAGGCTGAAGCTCGAGGTCGTGAACCTCGCCGGCTTCGAGGACCTGATGCCCTCCGAGCTCTCCGGCGGGATGACCAAGCGCGCCGCCTTCGCGCGGGCGATCGCGATGGATCCCGCGATCCTCTTCTGCGACGAACCCTCCGCGGGGCTCGACCCGGTGGTCTCCTCGGCGCTCGACGAGCTGATCCTCCGCCTGCGCGACGCGCTTGGCACGACCATCGTCGTCGTGACGCACGAGCTCGAGAGCGCCTTCCGGATCGCCGACCGCATCACGGTGCTCGACCGCGGAGAGATCCTCGTCGTGGGCAGCGTCGCGCAGGTGCGCGAGAGCCAGAATCCGCGCGTCCAGAACCTGCTCAACCGCCGCTTCGAGGAAGAAGAGCTCGACCCCGACGCGTACCTCGCGCGTCTGACCGGCTCCGGGGAGCGGCGCGCGTGAACGCCGAGCGGCGCAACACCCTGCTGGCGGGGGGCTTCGTGGTCGCGATGCTGGCGGCGCTGCTGGTCTGGATCGCGCTGCTCTCGGGTCGAAGCGGGGCGACGGATCCCTATTTCGTGATCTATGAGCGGGTCCACGGTCTGCGGGCCGGAACGGAGATCTTCTTCGACGGCTATCCGGTGGGCCTCATCGACGAGATCGCGCCGCTCGATGGCGATGCAGGCAGAGGCTTCCGCGTGGAGCTGCGCATCCGCCGCGGCTGGCCCGTGCCCGAAGACAGCCGCGCGCGCGTCCTCCAGGGGCTCTTCGCTCGCGTCGTAGTCGACATCCGCGGCGGATCCTCGAAGCAGCTGCTCGGGCCGGGCTCCGAGATCGTCGGTGAGGAGACGAGCGACGTCTTCTCGGCGGCGGGGACGCTCGTGGCGAGGGTCTCCGATCTCGTCGAGGAGCTGCAGCCGCTCGTCGCGCAGGCGTCCGAGGACGCGCCCGCGATTCTCGGCCACCTCGAAACCTTCACGGCCGAGCTCGACGAGGCCTCCGGCCAGCTCCAGGCCTTGCTCTCGCCGGCGAACGTGGATCGGATAGGCCGCACCCTGCTGCGCCTGGAGGAGGCCTCCGGCACTCTCTCCCTGCTGAGCCGCAATCTCGACGGGACGCGCGTTCGGATCGACGGCGTGCTCGCGCGCGTGGACGAGCTGGTGCAGGAGGATCGCGGCGACGTGAGCGAGGCCCTCCGCAATCTCGACCACTCGCTCGCGACGGTGGCCCGCCACATCGACGCGATCGCAGCGGATCTCGAGACGAGCTCGCGCAACCTCTCCGAGTTCACCCGCGAGATCCGCGAGGACCCGGGCGTGATCGTCCGCGGACGCGAGCGCAACGACGAGGAGCTGCGCCCGTGACACGCGGCCTGCGCCTCCGATCGGGATGCTGGCGGGGTCTGCTCGCGGCGTCGCTGCTGCTCGCTACCGGCTGCCTCGGCA
Organism: uncultured Spirochaetales bacterium; assembly: GCA_964413375.1. Lineage (GTDB taxonomy): Bacteria > Myxococcota_A > UBA9160 > UBA9160 > SMWR01 > CAZUYC01. The sequence continues at coordinate 21,154 of CAYPSI010000083.1, forward strand.
AGCCGGCGCCGCGAGAGCGCACTTTCCGGCTCGAGCTCCTGCCGCCGGACCGGCTCGCGACTCCGGTCTTCTCCGGAATCCTCGAAGTGGATCGGCTGCGCGCCCATGCGGTGGCTCGACGAACGGCGCTCGTCTACGTGGCGGACGCCTCGGCCACGGAGCTCCACACGAGCAGCACGGAGCACTGGGCGGACTCACCGACGCTGATGGTGCAGCGCGAGATGAGCGCCTACCTGCACGCGGCCGGGATCGCGGATCGCGTGCTCACGCCAGAGCTCGGGATCGAGCCCGACTATCGTCTCAGCGGAGACCTCGTTCGCTTCGAGGAACGACGCGGCAGCGGTACGCCGCAGGTCGTGGTCGAGCTCGCGCTCGTCGTCAGCGACGAGCGGCGTCGGGCGATCCTGTTCCAGCAGAGCTATCGCGAGGAACGCGCCGCGCAGGGAGCCGATGCCGAGGATGCGGTGCGCGCCTACGCTGCGGCGCTCTCGGCCGTCCTGACGCGTTTCGTCGCCGACCTCGGAGCAGGGCGCTGACGCCGCGGCGCATCTATCTCGTGCGCCACGGCGAGACCGCATCGAATGCGGCCCGCGTCTTCCAGACGCCGGATACGCCGCTCTCGGAGCGCGGCATCGAACAGGCCGAGCGGGTCGCGCGGCGGCTCGCGGACTGCACTGTCTCGCTCGTGCTCGCGAGCGACTTCGCGCGTGCCGAGATGACGGCCGCGCGCATCCGCGTCGCGACGGGGGCCAGCGTCGAGTTCGAGCCGCTGCTTCAGGAACGGAACTTCGGCGCACTTCGTGGCCGGCCCTACGACGAGCTCGGCTTCGACGCCTTCGCGCCCGACTACGAGCCTCCGGAAGGCGAATCGTGGCGCGCCTTCGAGTCGCGGGTCGACCGGGCCTGGGGGCAGATCCGCGCCGCTGCACTGCGTTGCGAGGGCAGCCTCGCAGTGGTGACGCACGGCCTCGTGTGCTTCTCGCTCGCGTCCCGCCATCTCCAGCTTCCGACCGGGGCGGAGCCGCGCGGTGGCTTTCGCAACACCTCGGTCACCGTGATCGAGAGCGCGCCTCCCTTCGCGGTCTCGCGGCTCGCCTGCACGGCGCACCTCACTCCGGACGACCTGGCCGACGGAGGGAGCGCGTAATGTTCTACCACTTCGACTGGAGCACCTACTTCCTGATGATCGGCCTCGCCTTCCGCGAGGAGAACCCGCGCGTGCGCTGGCGCCTGCTGGCGAAGCTCTTCTTCGTCGTCCCCGCGGTGGCGAGCTTCCACGCCGTCTGCTTCTTCCTCGACTGGGTGCTCTTCCCCGGCCTGCGCCGACAGCAGCTCCGCTCGCCGGTCTTCATCGTGGGGCACGCGCGCAGCGGCACCACCTTGCTGCATCGCCTGATGAGCGAGGACCGGGAGCGCTTCAGCGCCTTCCTGCTCTGGGAGCTCTACTTCCCGTCGCTGCTCCAGAAGAAGCTGCTTCGCTGGCTCGGGAAGCTGGACGCGGATCTCCTCGGATCCTTCTTCGGACGGCGCATCGAGGAGTGGGACCGACGCAAGTTCGCAGCGACGCAGGACATTCATCCGATGAGCCTCTTCAAGGCCGAGGAAGATGACTTCATCCTCAGCTACTCCTGCGCGTCCGGCTGGTGGATCGTGCTGCTGCCCTACATGGGCCACCTCGATTTCTACTACGTGGACGAGTGGCCCGAAGGGCGCCGCCGCCGGCTGATGAACTTCTACAGGGAATGCGTGCGGCGCGAGCTCTACCTGAACGGCGGCGAGAAGCTCCACCTGAGCAAGAACCCTACCTACTGCGGTCGCGTCGAGAGCCTGATCGAGACCTTCCCGGACGCGCGCATCGTCGTGACCATGCGCAATCCCCATGAGACGATCCCGAGCCTGCTCAAGCTGATGAAGCGCAGCTGGCAGCTCCGCCAGTGGAGCGACGCCGACATGCAGGGCTCCCTCCGCATCCTGGCGGGGATGTCCTTCCACAACTACCAGCATCCGCTCGCGGTGCTGGCGCGGCATCCGGAGACGAGGCACGCGATCGTCGACTACCGCGAGCTCGTTGCCGAGCCGAAACGCGCCGTGGAGGAGGTCTACGCGAAGCTCGCTTTCCCCGTCTCGTCGGACTTTGCCAGGACCCTGGAGCAGGAGCAGCAGCGCGCGCGCACGCACGAGACGAGCCACCGCTACAGCCTCGAGGAGTTCGGGCTCGAGAGCAGCGCGATCCGCAGCGGGCTCGCAGAGCTCTTCGAGCGCTACCAGTGGGATGAAGCGCCTGCATCGGCGTCGAGTCGAGCCGGAGAAGGCGACGTCTCAGCCGCGCGAGATCACGCGGATCGGGTCTCCGACACCGGCTAGGCCCGCTTCGACCACCCGCCAGTAGATGCCTCGCAGGTTCTGGTGCCGGGTCGCCTTGGCCTGCACGAAGCGAAGCGCGTCCAGCCCGAAGCGCCCGCGGAACTTGAGGCAGCCGTCGTGAGGCATCGGGGTCACCTCGACGAGGGCCGCACCCACGCGCAGGCGCGCGCCCACCGGCAGGTTCGAGGCGCAGAGGTCGAGATCGACGAAGAGGTTGTCGCCGAAGACGTCGAGCGGCTGGCCGTTCGCGATCAGCTCGGCCACCTCGCGCCGCATCACCGCGAGCTGCGCCTCGAGATCGCGAGGCGGGCGGCGGCTCCAGCCGTCGCCGGGCACTCCCTCCTCCGGCGAGAGCAGCGTCTGCTCCAGGGTCTCGCGGACGCCGTCGTCGCGTCGGCGTACGATCAGCGCCAGGCGCCCACTGCTCTGCGGCGCCGGCGCGAGCGAACGGAGCCCCGCCTCGAGCTCCGCGAGCGGCCGATGCCGAGAGGCGTCGCCCGGGGGCCCGTACTCCTGCTTCGGCTGCTTTGCCATCCGGTGGATGCTAGCTGAAGGGTCTTCGCTCGCCTGCCGGCTCGCTGCGCGCGCTACGCGCTTGCCAAGGGTCTTCGCTCGCCTGCGGCTCGCTGCGCGCGCCGCGCCGCGTCAGTCGAGGCGATCGGCACCGAAGGGGAAGGGGTCGTGTTCCGGCGGCAGCGCGACGGTGTCGCTCACGCCGTTCACGCTCACGATGTAGAGCTGGAATCCGCCGTCGAGCATCAACGGGATGCTGCGCGTGAAGGGAGACTCTCCGGGCGGGCAGTTGGCACCGAAGGGGCGCCGCGTCTCGAGCGAGATCTCGATGCGTGCGCCGAGGTGCTGGATCCTGGGCGGCTCGATCCTGGTGCATGCGTCGGCCACGAAGCCCCGGACCCTGATGCGCAGGCGAGGCGGGCGCGTCGAGACGAGCGCGACCTCGAGCTGCTCGACGCGCGCGACGCCGGCGGTGTAGGCCCGATCCGCCTCGCGGGCAGCCTTCGACGCACAGCCGCCGAGCAGCGCCGGGAGCGCCAGGGCAAGGGGCCCCCAGTGCACGCGTCGGGGGCGTCGTCCGGAGACGCTCAGTAGGTTCCGCCGAGCTTGCTGTGGTCCCACGAGACGATCGTCTCCGGCCGGATCAGGATGGCGACCCGCTTGGCCGCCGTCTTCGAGATCGCGGCGTCGGCGGCCTTGCGGGCCTCGGGGTCGGCGAGCTCGCCGATGCCGCTGATCGCGAGCAGGGTCCGCTTCACCTCCGCGAGCTCGTCGACCACGCGGGCCCGTCCGTAGAGCACGACCCCCCGGAGCTGATTGTACTCCTCGCCCGACTCGACGAGCAGGCTCACCTTCGGGTCGCGCTCGATGTTCAGCACCTTCTGGCTCTTGCGAAAGGTCGTCATGCGCACGCTGCCATCGTCGTCGACGGCGAACCACATCGGCATCGGGTGGGGATAGCCGCCCGGTCCGATCGAGTTGATGATGATCGTCTTGTTCGAGCGCAGAAAGCTTTGCAGCTCGTCATCGCTCATCCGGATCAGTTCGCGTCGGGACGGCATGCTGGGGTCTCCTCAATCGGGGTATTCGATGCGCACGTGCTGGCTCATGCACTCGGACTGGCAAGTCAGCACCCAGCCTTCCGCGAGAAGGTCCGGGGTGAGGCAGTCGTTCGCGGCCATCTTGACGCGCCCGCGCGCGAGCTTCGCCATGCAGCAGGAGCAGTATCCCTCCTCGCAGGAGAAGGGAGGGTCCAGTCCGGCGCGGCGGGCCGCTTCGAGAACGCGCTCGCCGGGCCGATAGGGGACCTCGTGTGCGACGCCGTCGAGGACGATCGTGATCGTCGCGGGCGCCCCCTCGTCGCTCGCCGCCACGGTCGCCTCGCGGACGACTTCGTCGGGGTCGCAGGGAGAGACGAAGCGCTCGATGTGAACCTGCTCCGAGGGAACGTGGAGCGCGGCGAGCGCGCGCTCGATCGTGTCCATGAAGGGGCCGGGTCCGCACAGGTAGAAATCGGCGTCGCTGGCGTCGACCACGAGGTGCTTCACCCGGTCGACGTCGAGGAAGCCGTCCCGATCGTCGAGGGAGTGGATCACGCGGAGGCGGCCACGGCTGCCGGAGCGCAGCGCCTCGATCTCCGACTCGAAGATGATGGAGCGCGCATCGCGGTTCGCGTAGACGAGCTCGAGGCCGCGATCGCCGGTGGCGAGCGCCGTCTTGATCAGCGAGATCACCGGCGTGATCCCGCTCCCGCCCGCGAAGAGCACGATGCGCCGGCGCTTGTCGTTGAGCACGAAGAGGCCGGCCGGTGGGGTGACGAGAAGCACGTCGCCCGCCTTCACGTGGTCGTTCATCCAGTGGGAGACGCGTCCTTCGTCCACGCGCTTCACGGTGATCTTGTGTTCGGGGTCGCAGTCGGGAGAGCTCGAGAGCGAGTAGCTGCGCGTCAGTACCTTGCCCGCGTGGGGGACCTTGAAGGAGAGGAACTGCCCCGCGCGGTAGCGGAAGCGCGGCGCGAGCTCCGGCGGCACCTCGAGCACCAAAGAGCGCGCGTCGTGGGTCTCGTCGATCACCCGGGCCACGCGGAGCGGGAAGCAGGAGCTCGTGGCGGCCGCCCAGTCCGCATCGGAGATTCCCGCAGCCTTCGGATCCAACATGTCGCTCGAGGGGCCCTTTGTGCCGGCCGGGCGTCGCGCGCGCCGGCAGGCGCCGCAACGTAGCGCACGCGGGGGCCTTCCGCGGCCGCTGGCCTGGGAAACCTAGGCTCGAGCCGGCGAGCCAGGACTCGAGGCACGCCGGCGGGAGAGTGCCCCGGCGGCACGCAGACCGGCCGCTACGACGAGCAGGCTCGCGAGCAGGAAGTGGAGCGGAGAGTCGAACGCGGCCGGGAGCTCCGTCACCGCGAAGACGAACCAGATCGTGTGCAGGCCGGCCCGGTGGAGCGCTCGCCAGCGCGCCGGTCCGAGTGAGGCGACCGCGCGGTCCGAGGAGGTGGCCGCGAGCAGCGCGACGAAGAGGTACGCGCTTCCTCCGCCTGCGAGCGACACGGGGTCATATTCGAAGCTGGCGCCGAACAGGAGCACGAGCGAGAGCACGGCGAGCGCATGGAAGCCGTGCGCCACCGCGAAGGAGAGCCCGACGAAGCGCCGGTTGCGCAGCAGCCAGGCGGAGAGTGGTGCGCGCCACACGCGTCGCAGCGGGGATGCCGCGTAGGCCGCGACGAAGATCACGAGCGCGACGCGCGCGGTCACGCGCGCCTGCACGCCGAGTCCCTCCTCGCCGGCGCCGTGCGCGGCGAGGAGCCACGCGCACAGCGCGGCCATCGCCAGCGCGGTGGCCGCGACGAGGCGAGCTCCCTCGAAGCCAGCGCGTCGCGCCTGCATCCGGCTCATTCTGCCAGAAAGCCGAGCTCCGACGCCAAGCGCGCACGAACGCCCGAGATCTCGGACTGCCGGCGTTCGGCGCTCCAGCCGAGGAGCGCCGCCATCCGTTCCGCGGCGGGCAGGACGGCGGACTCCCGCGCCGTGGGGACGTACCAGACGGTGCGCAGCCGGCGGTAGAGGAGGTCCTCGAGCGTCACTGCCCCGAGCGCGCGCACCGCCCACTCCACCTCGGACGCGAGCACCGGTGCGTCCGCGACGAGAGGCGCCGCGCCGAGACGCGTCACCTCGCGCGCCTCGGTCCCGTAGAGGCGGACGAGGCGCGCGCAGGTGCGCTGCGGGAGGTGAGTCTCGCGGGAGAGCCGCTCCTCGAGCTTTGCGAGATCGCCGTCGAAGTCTCCGCCCGGGAGCGGCGGATCGTCTTTCGGATCCGGAGCGAGACGCAAGCCGCACACCTCGGCTGCGCGGCGCACGCTGTCGACGGCCATCGGCCGATAGCCGGTGAGCTTGCCGCCTGCGAGCGTCACGACGCCCCCGGGCCCGATCAGGACCTCGTCGCGTCGGGAGATTTCGGTCGGGGCCTTCCCCGGCTCGGCGATCAACGGACGCAGACCGGCCCATGCGGCGATCACGTCGCGGGGGCGCAGAGGCTCGCCGCGGAAGTACTGCGCGATCGGCTCGAGCAGGTACTCGACGTCCTCGAGCCCGATCTCGGGCCAGGTGGCTGCGCCGGGGGCGTAGGTGGTGTCGGTCGTCCCGATGTAGACCACGTCTCCGTGGCGGATCACGAAGATCGAGCGGCGATCGCGGGTATTGCAGATCACCAGCTGGTTGACGGGAAGGCGCGAGGCCTCGACCACGATGTGCACGCCCTTCGAGAGGTGCAGGAGGGGCTTCGCATCGGGGTCCTCGAGGCGGCGAATGGCCTCTACCCAGGGGCCCGCGGCGTTGATCACGCAGGCGCCCCGCACCTGTACCTGTCGACCCGTGATGCCGCAGGTTGCCAGCACGCCGCTGGCGGCGCTCCCCTCGCGCAGGATCGCGGTGACAGCGGCGTGGTTCAGCGCAGTCGCGCCCAGCGCGGCGGCCGAGCGCAGGTTTGCGAGCACCAGATGAGCGTCGTCCGTGAGGTACTCGCGGTAGACGCAGGCGTGTTTGTAGCGGCCGCAGTCGATCGCCGGCTCCTCGCGCGCGAGGTCGGCCGAGGACCAGTTGCGATGCAGGTCCTCGCCCTCGACCGCGCCGAGCTTCTCGTAGGTCAAAACGCCCGCACGGGTCGTGAGCAGCGACGCGTAGGAGCGCGCCGGAACGACCATCCAGCGCCGCTCGCAAAGGTGCGGCGCCATCCGGAAGATCTCCTTGCGCTCGAGGGCGGTCTTGCGAACGAGCGCGACGTCGCCCATCACCAGGTAGCGGAGGCCGCCGTGGATCAGCTTCGACGAGCGGCTCGAGGTGCCGGATGCGAAGTCGGAGGCTTCGAGGAGCGCCACCCGCAGCCCGCGCTGCGAGGCTGCCCGAGCGACGCCGGCTCCGGAGATGCCGCCACCGATCACGACGAGGTCGAAGCGTTCGCGCTCGAGCCGGTCGAGCGTTTCGCTGCGGTTCGTGCTGCACAGCGCCGCTGCCGTCATGGACACCCGTCTCCATCGGTCCGACGCGGCGCGGAGCGTAGCGGTCCCGCCGAGCCCCGCGAGAGCGCGATCTCGCCCTGCGAAGGGCGCGGCCCGTTGCCGATCCTCAGCGGAGCTCCCCGTCCCGGAGGTCGAAGATGACGCCGTTCGGCAGGTCGCGTTCGAGGAGCGCCCAGATTTCGCGGGCCACCTCCAGGGGATCGCGCAGCTCGCCCTTCTGGTGGACCTCGATGAAACGATCGACATCGGGGAGGCGGCTCCTGGGTGTGGCGCGGATCTCCGTCTGCATCGCCGTCGCCACGAGGCCGGGTGACACCGAGATCACGCGGCAGTGCCCGCCGCGAAGCTCCTGCTCGGCGCCCGCCGTGCGCACCCACTGATCGAGCGCGGCCTTTCCCGCCCCGTAGTTCGTCCAGCCGGGATACACGTTGCGCGCGGCTCCCGAGCCGAGCATCAAGAGCTGGCAGGGAGCGCGCGTTCCGCGTGCTGCGCGCAAGAAGGCGTCGCCCAGCACCTGCGGCGCGGCGGCGTTGAGCAGCACTGCACGGGTATAGGCCGCCGCGTCCCCCTCGCCCGCAAAGCCCATCGGAGTGAGCGTCCCCGCGCAGTGTATGAAGAGGACGCGTTCGCCCGCGAAGCCGTCCATCTCGCGGCGGAAGAGCTCGGCCACGCGAGGCCAGCTGGCGGGTTCGGCGAGATCCGCGCGCAGCTGCTCGCAATCCGCTGCGCCGCGGCGGCTCACGTCGAAGACGCGCGCTGGCGAGAAGGGCAGCGATCGGATCATCGCCTCACCGATCCCGCTCGAGCCGCCGCTGACGAAGACGAGGGATTCGCGCATCGGAGCGGACGATAGCCCGCCAGGGGCCGGCCGGCGCCCGGGTGGACCCGGCGAGCGGGCCATGTGTTAGGTTTGACTGGGAAAGCCGAGAAAGGCGGGGGGAATGCGCGTGCGATCGGCCTTGCTCGTTCTCGTCGTGTGTCTGCTCGTCCCCGTGCCCACCGGCATCGCCAAGGTTCCCCGCGTGCGGAGCGTCGTCGTCGACGCCACCGCGTACAACTCGCTGCCGGGACAGACCGATGGCGACCCCTGGCAGAGCGCCTCGGGCCACCGCCTCGAGCCGGGGATGCGCGCGATCGCCGTCTCGCCGGACCTCTTGAAGCTCGGCCTGGAGTACGGCCGCAAGGTTCGCATCGACGGCCTGAACGGAGAATGGGTCGTCCACGATCGCATGCCCCAGCGCTGGAAGCGGCGGATCGACGTCTTCATGGGCGAGGACGTCGACGCGGCGCTCGCCTTCGGCCGCAGGCGCGTGCGCATCCACTGGCAGGACTAGCCCGATCTTTCGCGGTGGCTCGTGTTCGAGTGGCGTTGGAGTCGTCGCGCGCGGCTGCACGCCAGAAGCTCGGCAGCAGCGGAGGATCAAGTCCTGCCGCGGTCCGGACGTAAGGGTCGAGCGGGAGCTTCCATGCGCGACGGCCTCACGCGAAAACTCGCAATCGGAGAACGCGACGGGGGCTTCACCCGCTTCCTCGCCGAGTTCCGTGCTTCGCTCGTAGTGCTCGAGGGCGGCGTTGCCGGCGCCGAGCACGAGATCGAGCGGCCGCTCACCAGCATCGGACGAGGACCAGGCGTGGACCTCGCCTTCCCGGACGCGGCCATGTCGAGGGAGCACGCTCGCCTCGAGTGGGGGGACGGCTGGCTTCGCCTGCGCGACCTCGGCAGCATGAACGGCATTCGCGTGAATGGAGCTCCGGTCCAGGCGGCCGACCTGAAACACGGTGACCGCTTCCAGCTCGGCGAGCACGTCTTCCAGCTGGTCCTGGAGCAGCGGCGCCGCGAGCCGAGGGCCTACCTGCTCCCCGACGCGTAGCGCGGTCCTGGTCCGGGTGTCACGGTGAGCGCAGCGACGCGCAAGACCATCGGCGGCTTCGAGATCGAAGCGACCGTGGGCGAGGGCGGGATGGGCGTCGTGTATCTGGCGCGCCAGCCCGGACTCGACCGCCGCGTGGTGATCAAGACGCTGCGCCGCGAGCTCGCCGACGACGAGAGTGCGGAGGAGCGCTTTCTGCGCGAGGCGCAGGCAGCCGCCTCGATCCAGCACCAGAACGTGGTAGCCGTCTACGATTGCTTCGCGTGGCGCGGCGATCGCTACATCGCGCAGGAGTACGTCGACGGGGAGAACCTCGCGACCGTCCTCGCCCAGGCCGGGCGTTTCGAGCCGAGGATTGCGATGTTCGTGGCTCTCGAGATCTCCCGGGGCCTCGAGGAGATCCACGCGCGCGGGATCGTGCACCGCGACGTGAAGCCTTCGAACATCCTGCTCGGCCGGGGTGGCGAGGCGAAGATCGCGGACTTCGGGATCGCCTGGGACAGCCGGGCTCCGGCGCTCACGCGCACCGGCCACACCGTGGGCACGCCGACCTACATGTCCCCCGAGCAGCTCCGGGGCGACCGCGTCGATCCGCGCAGCGACGTCTTCGCGCTCGGCGTCGTGCTCTACGAGATGCTGGCCGGAGAGCCGCCCTTCCTCGACGAGGAGTCGCCGCAGGGCGAGGGGTTGCTGCGCCGGATCGAGTCCGGGCGCTATCGGGGCGTGCGCCGCGCGACGCCGCGCGTATCGCGCCGCGTGGCCCGGCTCGTACACCGCTGCCTGAGGCCGCGACTGCGCCGTCGGACGCAGACGGCGGGCGAGGTGAGACGCAGGCTCGAGCGCGCGCTCGGCTCGCCCGCACCCGCCGAATGCCGCCGCGAGATCGCAGCGTGGCTCGGCGAACGAAAGGTCTTCGGGGCCTCCGATCCGGGCCGCACCGAGGCGCTCCCGCCGCTGCCGCGCGCCGCGCGGATCGGTCCACTGCGCTGGGCCGTCGCTGTCGTATCGGGTCTGCTGCTGCTCCTCGCGCTCGTCGGCAAGGGCTCCGTCGAGATCGCGTCCGTGCCCCTCGTCGCAAGACTCCTCGCCGCTGCCACCGGCGGCTGAACCAGCCCACGCGCGAGGTGTGGCAAAGCAAGCGAAGCGCGCAGCGAGGCGCAGCCGAGCGGAGAGGGCAATCCCGCTCGGATCGTGGCCTCGTCCTATGACCCGCTACCATGCGCCGCTCGACGGCGGGAGCGCAGGGAGGCGGTGCTGGCATGGCGGAGACGATTTCGACGACGCGGGGGCGTCCGCGCCCCGCGATCACGCACGACAACGCTTTCTTCTGGGAAGGCATCGCCGCCGGGACGCTGCTGCTTCAGCGCTGCCGCTGCGGTCGACTGCGCCATCCCCCCGGCCCCGTCTGCCCGAGCTGCCACTCCTTCGAGTGGGAGGCCGTCCCGGCGAGTGGTCGGGGGCGCGTCTACAGCTTCGCCGTCGCTCATCACCCCCCGATCCCGCCCTTCGAGTATCCGAACCCGATCGGCCTCGTCGAGCTCGAGGAGGGTCCGCGCATCGTCGCGAATCTCGTCGGCATCGCAGCCGACGCGATTCGCATCGGCATGCCCGTCCGCTGCGAGATCGTCGAGGTCGAGGAGGGCTTCCGGCTGCCGCACTTCCGGCCGACGGAAGGAGCCCGCTCGTGAGCTCGCTCGCGCGCAAGACGGCGATCGTCGGCATCGGCCAGACCGAGTTCTCGAAGGAATCCGGCCGCAGCGAGCTGCGGCTCGGCTGCGAGGCGGTACTCGCGGCGCTCTCCGACGCGGGCCTCGACCCCGGCGAGGTCGACGGCTACTGCAACTTCACGATGGACAACAACCCCTCGATCGAGATCAATCGCGCGATCGGAGGCGGGGACCTGCGCTTCTTCAGCTGCATCCACTACGGCGGCGGCGCGGCCTGCGCCACCGTGCACCAGGCCGCGATGGCGGTGGCCAGCGGAGTGGCGGACGTGGTCGTCTGCTACCGAGCGATGAACGAGCGCTCGATGCAGCGCTTCGGTGCCGGGGTGCAGGGCAGGCCGCTCACGCCCACGACCGAGAACGCGCACTTCGGCTGGTACGCTCCCTTCGGACTGCTCACGCCCGCATCGTGGGTCGCGATGTCCGCACGGCGCTACATGCAGGAGTACGGGGCCACGAGCGCGGACTTCGGCCGCGTCTCGGTCGCCTGCCGCAAGCACGCGGCGACCAACCCAGCCGCATGGTTCTACCAGCGTCCGATCACACTCGAGGACCATCAGAACTCGCGCTGGATCGTCGAGCCGCTGCGCCTGCTCGACTGCTGTCAGGAGAGCGACGGCGCAGTCGCCGTCGTGGTGACGAGCGCGGAGCGCGCGCGCGACCTGCGGCAGAAGCCGGCGCTCGTCGCGGGTGCCGCCCAGGGCGCGAGCTCTTCGCAGCAGATGATGACCGGCTACTACAGCGACTCGATCACGGGCCTGCCCGAGATGGGTCTCGTGGCGCGCCAGCTCTACGCCGACGCCGGCATCCGCCCGCAGGACGTGCAGACCGCCGTGATCTACGACCACTTCACGCCCTTCGTGCTGACGCAGCTCGAGGAGTTCGGCTTCTGCAAGCGCGGTGAGGCCAAGGACTTCCTGCG
>CAYPSI010000084.1:0-2829 GCA_964413375.1 uncultured Spirochaetales bacterium
GTTGCGCACCTACATCGCGAAGGGCATCACGATCGTGACCACCCCCGGCAACCGCGCGTTCATCGAGCGGCTGGCGAAGGCCCCGCACACGATCCGGCCCGACAGCCTGTCGCGCGAGCCGCGCGCGCCCGTGATCGAGACCTTCACCGGCAAGCGCGTCTTCGACGACGGCACGCGCACGCTCGAGCTGCGCGACATCGGGCCGAGCCCGCACGTGACCGAGGCCGTAATCGCCTACCTGCCGAAGCAGAAGGCGGTCTTCGTAGCCGACCTGTTCACGATCCCGGTTGCGGGACCGTTCCCGCCGGCGAGCCCGGCGCTCGTCGACTTCGCCGACAAGCTCCAGAAGCAGGGGCTCGTCGTCGAGACGATCGCTCCAGCCCACGGCAGGCTCGGCAACAGGGCCGACCTCACGGCGGCGCTCGCGGTGAAGATGCCGGCGAATTAGCAGCCAAAGCGGAGCGAACAGACAAGGGACCACGAGAGACGCATCAGGAACGGACACTACTAGCGACGCGGGTTCTCTGGACTGGGCTTACGGAGGGCTGAGCGCCCCCCGAGCCCCCGCTAGCGTCGAGCCCCCGCTAGCGTCAGGAAGCTCTCGATCGCCGGCCAGCGTAGCGGCTTCCCGTCTTCGTGCTTGAAGAAGACGAACGCCTGCCGCCAGGGCTGGGAGCGGATGCGCCCGTCCCAGGGCGCGAGCGTCCGGTCGTCGTAGTCGCAGCGGCGCAGGCGCAGGTAGCCCCAGTCGGCGGTCGGGACGATCGGGGCTCCCTCTTCGCCGGAATCCTCGGTGTCGGCGCAGACGAGCGCCGCGTTGTGCGCGCGGAGCGCCTCGCACACTTCGTCGTCCCGCCAGCTCTCGTGGCGGAACTCGAACGCGACGGGCCGTTCCCTGGGCAGGAAGTCCAGGAACGCGCGGAGCCGTGCCATGTCCTTCTTCAAAAACGGCGGCGTCTGGAACAGGACCGGCCCCAGCCGCGCTCCGAGAGCCGACGCGACGTCGAACAGATAGTCGACCGTCTCCTTCGACTCGGCCGAGAGGCGCTGGCGGTGCGTGATGCGCTGTGGGGCCTTCAGCACGAACACGAAGTCGGGCGGCACCTGCTCGGCCCAGCGCTCGAGCATCCCGCGCTCGGGCAGCTTGTAGAAGGTGTTGTTGATCTCGACGGTCGAGAAGCGCTCGGCGTAGTAGCGGAGCATCTCGGCCGGCTTCTGCTTCTCGGGATAGAACGAGCCGCGCCACTCCTTGTAGGCGTAGCCGCTGGTACCGACGCGTATCTGCATGACCGCACCTCGCCCGGGACGTTCCGTCACCCTGATCCTAGGCGAGCCGGCCGCGAGCGCTCAAGCCGAAGCCGCAGCGACCGTGTTCAGCCAGCGCACGAACTCCGCCCAGCGCTTCTGCCACACCGCGAGCGCGCGCCGCTTTTCGTCCGGACCCATGGCCGAGTGGACGAGGGAGTTCAGCGCGAGCTGCTTGAGCTCCCGCAGGTCCAGGTCCCAGGCCATGAAGGCCTCGTAGAAGTCGTAGGAGAACGTGTGCCGCGTCAGGCCGGGGTCGTCCGGAGACAGCACGACGGGGATCCCGGCGTTGATGTAGGCGACGGCCGGATGGGCGCGCAGGTCGCTCACGTAGCCAAGGACCTGGTTGCTGATCGGGCACACCTCGACCGCGATGCCGCGCTCCCGGGCCATCTCCATCAGCACGGGGTGCCGCACCAGGGCGAGGCCGTGCCCGATCCGCGGAGCACCGAGCAGCAGGGCGTCGTAGAGGTTCTCGCCCTGCGCCCGGTTGGTCTCGCCCGAGTGGAGGAAGAGCGGCAGGGTGAAGCCTCGCCGCTCGGCCTCTCGGCGCGCGGCGAGGATCTCCTCCACGAAGAAGAGCGTGCTGTGGGTGCGGTCCTCCTCCTCCACGAGGTCGAAGCCAGCCACGCGGCCGGGGTCGCGCTCGCGCTCGGCCAGGGTCCGCCCGAGCACACCCTTCGCGCGCTCCCGGTCGCCAGCGCGGCCCGCCACCGGGATGAACTTGACGGCAAAGTCCGCGTCCCGAGCCCAGGCCTCGGCCACGACCGCCTCGACCTGCGGCCAGCCCCGGAACTCGACGTACTGCACGTTCTCGTCGATCAGGACGTCGAGCATCCGGCGCCAGTGGCCGGCGCGGATCTCCGCGTCGTCGAACAGACCCCACGCGCGGCGGAAGCAGTTCGTGAACTCCTCCCAGATGTCGGGCGCCGCGAGGTCCTCCTCGCCGAGGGTGATCGAGCGGTAGAGCTCTTCGTCGAAGAGCTTCGGGTCCGCTGCCTCGGCCCGCAGCGCGACGACGGAGCGCCAGGCGCCCCCGGGCGGCTGGGCGAACAGCTGCAGCTTGCCCGCCACCGGGGACCGCCCCTCGCCCGTGAACACGTAGCAGTCCGGGCGGTAGGTGGCGTGGGCGATCAGCCAGCGGAAATCACCGCCCGCGGCCCCGTGTAGGTGGAGGATCCCGCCCTTCGGCAGGCGCTTCATGACGTCCAGCAGCGGCGAGGTCTCGATGAGCCGTCTCGTCTCGTCTCGGAGAAAGCTGTGGGCGGGTGGAAGTTGCGCCCCCACGCGCTCCAGCTCGGCCGTCCGTAGCGCGGCCAGCCACAGGCTGGCGGCTTCCTCGTCGGGGCTCAGGACGAGGGCGGCGCTCAGGCGTCGGGCGCGGTCCTCTCGAAGCAGCCGCTCGCGAGCCTGCATGTAGGAGGCCAGATCCGGGTACGGCTCCGCCGCGGCCGCGATTTTTCGCGAGGCGCAGCCGCTCCCGGCAGCCCAGCAGGCCACGAGCAGGAGAGCCGAGTTCAGGCT
>CAYPSI010000085.1:0-2797 GCA_964413375.1 uncultured Spirochaetales bacterium
GAAGTCACATCTGTGTCTTCCGAAGACGCCCTGCTCCCGCTCTGGGGCCTATTGGCCCTTGCGCTCGTCATGTTGGCCGCCTGGGCGCGACACAGGCGCACTCGTAATGCGGGCGTGGTCGACTTGCTGTGGGCGGCCGGCCTCGGGTCCCTGGCGATCGGCTACGCCCTGTTGGCTTCGGGCTGGTTGCCCCGGCGCATCCTGGTCGCGTCGATGGCCGGTGCGTGGTCCCTGCGACTGACGCTCCATCTGGCAGCGCGTCTGCGGAGCGAGCCCGAGGATGGGCGCTACGGAACCCTGCGCGCAAAACTCGCTTCACGCCACGAGCGCTGGATGCTCGGCTTCTTCCAGGCTCAGGCCCTGCTCGCGGTTCTGCTGTCGCTCGCGTTCCTGGTTCCGATTGCGGCCGAGGACGTGGGCTTCGGGTTGCGCGACCTCGCCGGCGTCCTGATCTGGGCTCTAGCGCTCGGCGGCGAGGCCCTAGCCGACCGGCAGCTCCGCGCCTGGCGCTCCGAACCCAGGAACAGGGGACGCACCTGCCGAGCGGGGCTGTGGGGCTACTCGCGTCACCCGAACTACTTCTTCGAGTGGCTGCTCTGGCTCTCCTACCCCGTGCTCTCCATGGGTCTGCCGTGGGGTTGGGCCGTGTGGCTCGCGCCGGCGCTGATGCTCTTCCTCGTGCTCAAGGTCACGGGTATTCCCCCGACGGAGCAGCAGGCGCTGCGCAGCCGCGGTGACGACTACCGCGCGTACCAGCAGAGCACCAACGCGTTCTTCCCCGGCCCCTCGCGAGCGCGCTCGAAGGGCGCGCCGCAGCCGTCGTGAAGACCGCCATGCGACTGGTCGAGCGGGGTCTCGTCCCCGAAGCGCTGCTGCGCTACGGAATCCGCAGCCTCTTGCGTCAGCGCCTGCGCGAACAGCAGGCGATCTTCGACCCGGACCACGAGCGCGCCCTGCGTGATTGGGTCGAGAGCATGCGCCGCAGTCCCGTCGCCCTGGTCCCGGAGAAGGCCAACGAGCAGCACTATGAAGTGCCGCCGGCCTTCTTCCGGCTCGTGCTCGGCCAGCGCCTCAAGTACAGCAGCGGCTATTACGCGAACGCGAGCTCCACGCTCGACGAAGCCGAGGAAGCCATGCTCGCGCTGAGCGCCGAGCGCGCGGGTCTCGCGAACGGCCAGGACGTGCTCGAGCTCGGCTGCGGCTGGGGCTCGCTGACCCTGTGGATGGCCGAGCACTACCCGAGCAGCCGGATCGTGGCCGTCTCCAACTCGGCTCCGCAGCGCGCTCACATCCAGGCCGAAGCACGCCGCCGCGGGCTCGACAACGTCGCGGTCGTCACCCGCGACATGAACGACTTCACGATCGGCGAGCGCTTCGACCGTGTCGTCTCGGTCGAGATGTTCGAGCACATGCGCAACTGGGAGGAGCTCCTGCGGCGCGTGGCCGGCTGGCTGCGGCCCGATGGGCGCTTCTTCCTGCACGTCTTCGCGCACCAGCGCTACGCCTATGCGTTCGAGGCGCGCGACGAGTCGGACTGGATGAGCCGCACCTTCTTCAGCGGCGGCATGATGCCGTGTCACGACCTGCTCGAGCGTCTCGAGCTGCCGTTCGAGAGCGAGGCGCGCTGGGTTGTTCCCGGAACGCACTACGCGCGCACCTCCGAGGCCTGGCTCCAGAACCTGGAGCAGCGGCGCGAGGACGTGCTCGCGCTCTTCCGCCAGACCTACGGGACGCGTCAGGCCGAGCTCTGGTACCAGCGCTGGCGGGTCTTCTTCCTGTCCTGTGCCGAGCTCTTCGGCTACCGCGGCGGGTCGGAGTGGATCGTCTCCCACCATCTGCTACGCCCTCGTCCGACGGCAACGGTGAGTACATGAGAACGCGCATCGCTTCTGCGAGCGTCGTGCGCTGGCTGGACTCCTGGGCGCAGGATTCGAGCGACGCCCAGCGCGATCCGCGTGACATCGACTGGCTGCGGATCAGCCCGTTCCTGGCGCTGCATGCGGGCTGCCTGCTCGTGCCGTGGGTCGGCTGGAGCTGGACGGCCGTGACGGTAGCGCTGGCTTTCTATGCCGTGCGCATGTTCGCCATCACGGCCTTCTACCACCGCTTCTTCTCGCACGCCGCCTTTCGCACCTCGCGGCCGGTGCAGTTCGCCTTCGCCTTGCTGGGAGCGAGCGCGATCCAGCGCGGGCCGCTGTGGTGGGCCGCGCACCACCGCCTGCACCACCGCCACTCCGACGCGGAAGGCGACGTGCACTCGCCCGAGCGCCAGGGTTTCTGGTGGAGCCACGTGGGCTGGGTGCTGGCGCAGGGCAATTTTCGCACGCGCCTCGAGCTCGTACGCGATCTCGCGCGCTTTCCCGAGCTGCGCTTCCTCGATCGCTTCGACTCGCTCGTGCCGCTCTTGCTCGTGCCGGCCTTCTACGGCGCGGGCGAGCTCCTGGCCGCGCTGGCGCCCGGCCTCGGGACGAACGGACCGCAGCTACTCGTCTTCGGCGTGTGCATCTCCACGGTCCTGCTCTACCACCTGACTTTCTCGATCAACTCGATCGCCCACCGCTTCGGGTCACGGCGCTTCGAGACGAACGACCAGAGCCGCAACAACGCGCTGCTCGCGCTGTTCACCTTCGGCGAGGGCTGGCACAACAACCATCACCGCCATCCCGGCGCGGCGCGCGCGGGTCTGCGTTGGTGGGAGATCGACCCGAGCTGGTACTTGCTGCGCTTGATGAGCGCGCTGGGCCTGGTCTGGGACCTGAAGCCGGTTCCGACACGGAGCAGGAGCCGCCGGCCGTGA
>CAYPSI010000086.1:0-24825 GCA_964413375.1 uncultured Spirochaetales bacterium
GCTAGGAGCCCGCCCCGGCGTCTTCGTCCTCGATCGATTCGAGCACCTTCCAGCCCTCGCCGCTCTCCGCGCACGCGAGCTGCGCCGCCTCCTCCGAAGAGCGCGCAAGCACCTGAAGCATGCGCGTGCGCGCCCGGCCGAGCTGGGTCATGCGCACCCGGTAGCGTCGGCACGCTTCGTCGGGAACATCGAGCGGCTCGCTGCCCCCGAGCAGGGTCGCGGAGATTGCCTGGCCGTCGAGCTGGAGCTGCCCCAGCAGCTCGAAGAAGGCCTCCGGAGCGTTTCGAATCCGCAGCCCCACGCCACCCTGCGCCACCGTGATGAGCTGCGCGGGCACGATGAAGAGCCGCGCGACTTCGGCCTCGAGGCGGATCGGCTCGCGGTGGCGCGGTGCGCTGAGCTCGATCGTCACGGGCTCGCGCGGGTTCGGCTTCGCGGTGGTCTGGACGAAGAGGCCCGAGGCGGAGAGGTCGAGGACGACGCCCGAGAAGCGCTGGCTGCCGATGCCGAGGCGGCAGGCCATGCGCCGCCTGGTGCGTTTTGCCGCGCGCCCCATCGCCTGCGATCCCCCTCTCTCGGTCTTCGTCCAGCGCTTCGAGGCGCTTGAGCCGCCCGGCGCTCCGCGCTAGGGGGCACCGAGGAGCTTGTGCGTCTGGGGGATGAGGCGCACCTGCGAGAGCGTCCGCGAGAGCCGTGCCACGAGCGCGAGCAGGCGCTCGGCCGGCGGGGGCGCCTCGCGCGGAGCGATCGGCGTCACCGGTTGCACCACCAGCGGGATCGCCGGGTCGATCGCGGCGATGCGCGCGGCCATCTCGTCGAGCTCTGCGTCCAGGGAGTCGCAAGTCACGACGACCTTCACCACGACCTCGGGCGCCCGGCGCGCGACGCGCAGGAAACGCTCGTGCTCGCCGTGAAACGCGGCCGGCGCCGACCCGGCACTTTCGCCGGCTCGACGCACGTCGCTTGCGAGCTTCCAATCCATCGAGACCACGTCGATCGCGTCTACTACTCGTTCGAGTGCCTCGGCGTGCAACCCGTGCGTCTCGAGCAGCACGCGGGGCCCCCGCTCGCGCAGCCCGAGCGCCAGCGCGCGCACGGCTTCGGGTTGGAGCAGCGGCTCACCGCCGGTGAGGCTCGCGAAGCGATGTTCGGCCGCGCCGAGCGCGTCGCAGGCCGCAAGTGCGCGCGTGAGGCTCAGTGGATTCGCAAGCGTCTCGCTGCGGCCGGTGCCGCGCACGGTCTCGATGCGACACCGCGCTGCGGGCCGCCAGGTGTGCGCGGAATCGCACCAGCGGCAGCGAAGGTCGCATTCGCCGAGGCGGACGAAGAGCGTCGTCTCGCCGACGTGCAGCCCCTCGCCCTGTACCGAGGAGAAGATCTCGACGAAGTTGGCCGTGCCCTCGAGCTCCGCCTTCATCGGGCTAGGAGGCCGACCCGGAGGCCGGGCGACGCGCAGCGCCCGCAAGCGAAGCGCGCAGCGAGCCGCAGGCGAGCGAAGCCATCGGACTAGCCCTCGAGGATGGAGCGACCCATCACGATCTCCCCGATCACCTCTTCGAGGCGCTCCGGGCGCGCGCCGAGCTCTCGCACCCGGGCCCGCGCCACCTGGTCTTCGTCGCGAAGGGCCTCGATCCAGGTGTGCTTCGCGGCGAGATGTTCCACCATGCCGCCGAGATCGAGGCCGCGGCGACCGCGGGTCTCGTCGCTCCCGAGCACGATCAGGTCCTCGCCCTCGCGCAGGGAGAGTGAGATGTCCGCGGCGAAGCGCTCTCGGGCGATCCGCGCCGCGAGGTGCAGGTCGAGATGCGGCGGTGCCTCCACCACCACGAGCGTGTAGCCCCCGAAGTGCACCACGCGGAAGTCGCGCTGCGCGATCCACGCGAGCTCCTCGGGAAGCGGCGGCCGAGGTCCGCGTCCGGCGTCGCGGGCCAGATCGCTGGGCCGACCGGTGAGCAGCGCGTCGACATCGCTTCGGCGATCTCCCGGACGCGTGGCGATCTCGCTCAGGCGATGCCACCAGGTGCGCCCCCAGCGCTCGTAGTCGTGCTCGCTGAAGCGGCCCGTGATGAGTTCCACCAGCTTGTCCGAGAAGCGGCTTCGCCGCGTGCGGTCGGCGAGCACGGCCGGCAGAGAGCTTCCGCTGCCGGGCTCCACCACCACGTTCTCGCGGCCGAGCGTCGACCGCATCGCCTCGACGTCCTCGGGCGGCCAGGCGTGATGGTCGAACCAGGTGAGCCGGCCCTGATAGAGCGCGGCGGCCTGCAGCACCTCGCGGGCCGGCGACGCCGCGAAGCCCACCACGTAGATCGGCGTGTCCGAGCGCAGGTCCGTCGCGACGCTCCGGAAGAAGGTCATGATCTCCGACTGCGGATAGACCCAGATGCCCTCGATCAGCCGGATATCCCGCGCCAGGATCACCGCCGCGGCGATCGAATCGCGGTCCGCGTGGGCGATGATGGCGGAGCGGCGGCGTGGCCGGCGTGGGGGCGCCGGGGCTTCGGGCTCCGGGCCAGCCTTTGCCAGACGCGCGCGACGACGGGCCTCGCGCTCGCGGGCGACGCGCTCGTCCCCCGCCGTCTCTTCGCCTTCCTCGCCCGCTTCTTCGTCGTCGTAGGCCGGAACCGCCTCCGCGGCCTCGGCCACCTCCTCGTCGATCGGAGCGAGCCCCGCCTCGAGATCGTCGTCGACCTCGATCAGGTCCGACGGCTCGCTCTCGCGCCGGGGCGGCGGAGGAGCTTCCCGGGCGCGGGCCTCGCCGGCTTCAGCGTCCTCCGCGTCGCCGCCTTCGGGCTCGAGCGCGTCCTGCGACGGCCCCCCGGCGGCGGGAGCCCCCGGAGCGCGTCGTCCTCGGCGGCGGCCTCTGCGCCGGCCGCGCCGGCGGGACGCGTCGCCGCCTTCGCCTCCGGCCTGCGTGCGCCCTTCTTCGTCGAGATCGAAGAGCGAGACCTCCTCGAAGCGCGGACGCGGCGCTTCCTCCGCACGCGGCACCGGCGGAGCGGCGGGCGGCGGCGACCACGCTGCAGGGGCAGGTTCGGCGGCTCGAGACCGAGGCGCGGGACGCGAGCGCTCTGGCGCGCGCGCTACCGGAGGCGGGGGAGGATCGACTCGCGGCGGCGCGACCGGAAGCGGACGCGGGAGCGGCGCCTCGCCGCGATGGGTCGACGGCGCCGCACGGCGCTCGAGCTCCGGCTCGCGGCCGCGTCCGGGGCGCACGTCGAAGGCCGTGTGCTCGAGGCCGAGGAGCGGCAGCAGCGCGAGTGCCGCCGCGTCGTAGTTCTCGGCGGCGAGCAGCAGTCGGGGCGCGTCGAGACACAGCGGCGGCTCGACCCCCGCGAAGAGCGAGGGGAGCGCCGCGCGAAGTACGAGCATCCCGTCGAGGATCGCCGCGAGACCCGGCAGCGAGAGGCGCGAGCGCACGCAGCCCACGGCCGGACGTCCCTCGGCGTCGACTCCGATCAGATCCAACACCTCCGGGTCCGCGCCGCCGAGCGGCCAGAGCGTGCATCCGCGCAGGCCCGCGGCCTCGGCCAGCACGGGCGCCAACGCGCCGCGCAGCCCCTCCTCACCGCCCCGCGCGCGCTTGTCGTTGAGCCGCTTTCGGAGCATTCCCTCGAGGCGGTCCATCGCCGAGGCGAGCGAGTCGGGTCCGAGCGCGGTCGTGCTGCGATCGGGCTGGATCGTCTCGAGCGTCACGCCTTCCGGACCGGCGTGCAGCGCCGCGGAGATGCGTGCGAGAAGCACGAGCTCGACCCGCGTGCCGAAGCCCCGCACGGCCCCCCCGTGCTTCGCGGCCAGCCCTTCGAAGGCGAGCAATGCGCGTGCGAAGAGCTCGCGATCTCGCGTGGCCACGAGGCGCGCGGCCACGAGGCGGGGAGCGATCGGAAGCTTCTCGTCTCCCGACTCCGCTTCGAAGACCGACGCATCGTCGGCAAGCGACGATACTTCGAGTGCGCGGAAGCCGAAGGGAGTCGATCCGACGAGTCCCAGGCGCCGGCGCGCGGCGATCGTCCACTGCGGACACAACGCGATCGCTTCGTCGATCGAGCCCGAGGCGGCCAGTCGCTGGCCGATGGCCAGCGCGGCCAGCGCCGCGTCGCCGCCCTGCGCCGGCGAGAAGGCGACGAGCACACGTCCGCCCTCTCCCGCACGGAAGAGCGCGGCGAAGGTGTCCGGCACATCATCGGCCGCCACGGCCTCGAGTGGCCCGGCCGCCACGACGCGGGCCGCCGCGATCCGTTCGCGCCACTGCTCGGCATCGATCGAGCCACTGCCCTCTTCGTTTCCCCGGCCCCTGCGCCCCCGTCCAAAGCGACGTCTCATCGAGTCGATCCCCGCTACGACCCCCGCCAGGGCGAGGTGTCGGATTCGTTGGTTCAGGCTTTCACCAGGCGCGAGTTCTCCTCGTCGCCCGCCATCTCACGGCCGAGTCTCTCGAGCAGCGGGGCGAGCGCGACCTCGAGCATCGCGCGCGCGACGGGGGCCCGTGCCTCCGATCCCGTCTCGAAGGCCTGCCCGGCCGCCAGCGCCGCCCGAGCATCCTCCTCGCGTCCGGACTTCCACCACACGTAGGCCGCCTCCCGGAAACAGCTCGTCGTGCGGACCGCCAGCGGTCCGGCGTACACACTCTCGACGGCTTCGTCAAGGATTCGCGCGACCTGCTGCTGCCTCACGGGCTCCGCGACGATGATCTTTCCCTGCGCTCCTTCGCCGAGGCGCTTCGCGAGGTCCTGCAGGATTTCGCCCGGAGGGGGCCAAGGTCCGATCTCGCGTTGCTCGATCAGCTCGACGGCTCGGCGCATCCGCTCGGCAGTCGGATCTGCATCGAGCGCTTCGGCCGCAATCTCTCCGGGGGTCTTCGCCGGTTCGGGCGGAGCCGCGACGTGCGCGCGCCACTCGCCGAAACCTCGCGGGAGCGGCCGATCCGCGGGTTGCGCCGCTGCCGCCCGCGCGACGAGCGCCTGCGCCGCCCCGCGCGGCACCTCGACGGCAGGAAAGCGCGGGTTGCGAGCGATGTCGCGCAGGAAGCGGCGCACCTGGCTGCGCCCCGCCTGGTACACCTCGAGCGCCACGACACCTCGCTCGGCATCCAGCATCAGCTCGAACATGCGAGCGCCACCCGAGGGGTGCGGCTCGACCAGGTAGACGGCGCGCGTTCCGTGCGGATCCACCGGCGACACGAAGGCCGCCGAGAGCGTGTCCTCGATCGGGGGGAGCTTGGCCACCAGCGCGGCCGGAGCCGTGGTCGGGAGCTCGACGCCACGCGAGCGCAGCCGGTGCAGCACCTTGCGCAGGGTCTTCTGTGCGGGCTTCGGGAGGCTATCGGCGTCGAGCTGCCGCAACGCAGCGATGCCGTCCGCTTCGTCCTCGGCCCAGATCTCGGCGAGCTCCTCGCCGTCCGTCGGCTCGTTCGCGAGCAGCCACGCGAGCACCTGCGAGCCGGCCTTCGGCCCGAGGGCCTCCAGCAGCTGTGCCGGGTCGCCGTTCGCCGGCCGGATCCCGCGGGCGTGCTCGCGCAGCGCAGAGGCTGCGCGCTCGAGGGCTTCGGCCAGGCCGAGTCCAGCACTTCCGCTCACGGCGACGACTCCTTCCGCACCCAGTCGAGGTAGGCAGCGCTCCCGCCCACCGCGGGAAGCTCCAGGATCTCCGGGAGTTCATAAGGATGGAGTTCGCGGACCCGTGCCGCCAGCGCCGCGGCCCGGTCGGCCCGGGTTTTTACGACCAGCAGCAGCTCTCCGGCCGTCTCGACGCTCCCCTCCCAGCGGTAGAAGGAGCGCACCCCCGGCACCACGTTCACGCACGCGGCCAGCCGCTCCTCGACCAGCGAGCGCGCGAGCCCTTCGGCCGCCTCGAGATCCGGCGCCGTGAGCAGCACCACCCGCAGCTCCGCGTCAGGCCCGGCCACGGCGCGCTCCCGGGTCGCGACCCGTTGCGAGGCGCCCGTGCTCCTCGATCGCGAAGCGGTCGGTCATGCCCGCGATGTAGTCTGCGATCGCACGCAGCTCACCTTCCTCGCCGCTGCGCTCGCGCACGTGCGCCGGCAGCAGCCCCGGATCGGACCGGTAGGCCGCGAAGAGGTCGCCCAGGATCGACTCCGCGCGCTCACTCGCCTGGAGCACGCGCGGGTGCTGGTAGAACTCGCGCGAAAGGTATGCCTTGAGCTCGAGCGCCATCTTCTCGGTCGACGCCGAGAAGCCGACCAGGCGATCGGGCGTGCGACGCACCGCCTCGACCGACGCCACCCCGGCCGCCTCGATGCGCGAAGCGCTCGTGTGCAGCAGATCGGTCACGAGGCGATTGATCAGCGCCACGATCACCTGCGCGACGATCACCCGCTCGCGCACCGGACCGATGCGCTCCACCACCTCGGCCGCCGTCTCGCGCCAGAGCGGAACCTCGTCGAGTGCCTCGCGCCGCAAGAGCCCCGCGCGAAGTCCATCGTCGAGATCGTGATTCGTATAGGCGATCTCGTCGGCGAAGTCGGCCACCTGGGCCTCGATGCTCGGCTGCGCGGTCGTCTCGGGAACCGGGAGCGGATGCTCCCAGCAGCAACCGTGCTTCAGGATCCCCTCGCGCGTCTCGCTGCAGAGGTTCAGGCCGCGGAAGCCCGGGTAGCGATCCTCGAGCCAATCCACGATGCGCAGGCTCTGGCGATTGTGGTCGAAGCCGCCGGCATCCTGCATCAGCTCGTCGAGCACCCGCTCGCCGGCATGTCCGAAGGGTGTGTGCCCGAGATCGTGCGCGAGGACCACTGCCTCCGCGAGTTCCTCGTTGAGCCGCAGCACCCGGGCGATCGTCCGCGAGATCTGCCCGCCCTCGAGGGTGTGCGTCAGTCGATTCCGGTAGTGGTCGCCCTCGTGGTAGACGAAGACCTGGGTCTTGTATTCGAGGCGCCGGAACGCGCGCGAGTGGACGATGCGGTCGCGATCGCGCTGGAAGGCCGTGCGGTAGGGGTGCTCCTCCTCGGCGAAGAGCCGGCCGCGCGAGGCACCGCTCATCACCGCGAAGGGGGCCAGACGCTCCCGCTCCTCGGCCTCGAAGGCCTCCCGCGTGCGCAACAGCGTCATCGGGCGGCGCCCTCGCGCTCGCCCTCTACCAGCGCCTGCTCGAGCGCCGCCCGCGAGCGCGCGTCGATGCTCTCGCGCGGGTCCGGCGTCGTCCCGCGGATCGCGAGGAAGCTGAGCCCCGCGAGGGCCAGCGAGAGTCCCAAGGCGAGTGCAAGCCAACGCGTCACGGGTCGGTCCAAGGTCCCGGAGCTCGAGGTCCCGGGCAGGGTACGGGGACGAGGGGGAAATCCGAGGGTACGGGGGTACCCCTGGGGTGTCAAACCTTCGGGACCGCATCCTCGCGGATCCGCGAGGTTTTCCGCGCGTGACCGGGTATGCTGCGAGCATGCCCCTGCCCCGTCGCCTGCTGGTCGGGCCCGGCCCCTCGAACGTCCATCCGAGGGTCCTCGCGGCGCAGGCGAGCCCCCTGCTCGGCCACCTCGATCCGGTCTTCCTCGAGATCCTCGATGGGGTGCAGGATCGACTGCGCCGTCTCTTCGGAACCGCCAACGCGATGACGCTCCCGCTCTCCGGCACCGGCAGCGCCGGAATGGAGGCCTGCTTCGTGAACCTCGTCGAGCCGGGCGACGCGGTCCTGATCGGAGTCGCGGGCGTCTTCGGCGAGCGCATGTGCGACGTCGCGTCGCGCTGCGGCGCGCGCGTCGAGCGCGTCGACACCGCGCTGGGGACGATCCTGCCCGACGCTGCGATGATCGCTGCGATCGCCCGCGTCCGCCCGAAGCTGGTCGCCTTCGTGCACGCGGAGACCTCTACCGGCGTGTTGCAACCGGTCGAGGCCATCGCGCGCGCCGCGCGCGATGCCGGCGCGTTGGTGATGCTCGACTGCGTGACCTCGCTCGGCGGGCTCCCGGTCGCGCTCGATGCCTGGGGCATCGACGCTGCCTACAGCGGCACGCAGAAGTGTCTCTCCTGTCCTCCGGGCCTCTCGCCGGCGAGCTTCTCGGATCGCGCCCTCGCCTGCGTTCGCGCTCGGCGCCGTCCCGTGCAGAGCTGGTACCTGGACCTCACGCTCCTCGCCGGATACGTCGGTGGCGAACGTCGCTATCACCACACGGCCCCGATCTCGTCGATCCTGGCGCTGGCCGAGGGGCTCCGACTCGTCGAGGAGGAGGGGATGGAGGCGCGCGCGGAGCGCCATCGCGCCGCGGCCGCGGCGCTGCTCGAGGGCCTCGAGCCCTTCGGCTTCGAGCCGCTCGTGGCGGCGCCCCACCGGCTCCCGATGCTCTCCTCGCTGCGGCTCCCCGAGCGCGTCGTCGCGGCGGGCGAGGCCGGCCTGCGCCGCCAGCTCCTCGACAAGTACGGCATCGAGGTCGGCGGCGGACTCGGTCCGCTCGCCGGTCGCATCTGGCGGGTGGGCCTGATGGGCGAGAACGCCCGCATCGCAACCGTCGAGCGCCTGCTCTGCGCGCTTCGCCGGGAGCTCGGCGAAGGCTAGGCTGACAGCTACGACTGCGAGCCCTGGCTGCTGCGCGGAGGACTCTGCCGCTAGGCCGAGAGTTCCTCGCGAAAGAGCTTCTTCAGCTTCTCCCAGGCGTCCTTGGCGGCCTTCTCCTGGTAGGTGGGGCGCTGGTCGCAGAAGAAGCCGTGGTCCGCATCGGGGTAGACGACGAGCTCGTGGCGCGTCCTGGCCTTGCTGAGCGCGTCGCGTACCGCCTCGACCTGGTCCATCGGGATGAAGCCGTCCTTGGCTCCGAAGAGGCAAAGGATCTTCCCCTGGAGCTTGCCGGTGCGGCCGAGCGTCGAGGGCTGGCCCCCGGGACCCTGTGGCGCGGCGACGCCGCCGCCGTAGAAGCTCGCGGCCGCCCGCACGTCGGTCTCGCAGGCGGTGAGATAGGTCATGTGTCCGCCGATGCAGAAGCCCATGCAGCCAATGCGGTCGCCGCGCACCTCCTTGCGGCCGCGCAGCCACGCGATGGCGGCCTTCGCATCCGCGATCATCTCGTCGGCCTTCAATGCACCCAGCAGCTTCATGCCCGCCCCGAAGCCGGCGTCGTCGTAGCCGTAGTCGACCCCGGGCCCCGTGCGGTGGAAGAAGTCGGGGGCCAGCGCGACGTAGCCCTCGGCTGCCACGCGCTCGGTCACGTCGCGGATGTGCGCATTCACGCCGAAGATCTCCATGAAGACGAGGACGGCCGGATGCGGTCCGCCGGCCTCGGGTCGTGCGAGGTAGCCGCCCATCTGGCCCCCGCCAGAGACGGGGATCTGCACGCGTTCGGACTGGATCTTCATCTCGTTGCTCCTTGGGGTTCAGGCGTGAAGGCGCGCGATCTCGGGGGCCTCCGACAGGACCCGAGCCTCGTGCCCGGCGAGCTCTTCGAGGCGCGCGCGGACGCGCTCGCGCGGGGTCAGCTCCGAGGCGAGGTCGAGATACACGCGGTGGTGACGCGCCTCGGCTTCGAGCAGCCCGGCGTAGAAACGCGCGAGGCCCGGCTCCTCCACCGCGCGGGCGAGCAGACCGAAACGCTCGCAGCTGCGCGCTTCGATCAATGCACAGCAGAGCAGCAGGTCGACGAGGCGCTCCGGCTCGCTGCGGCGCACGCGCTCGCGCAGGCGTCCGGCGTAGGGCGCCGAGCGCTGCGGACGCAGCCGCAGCCCTCGGGCGTGCAGCGCCGAGAGCACCTCCTCGAAGTGCGCCAGCTCCTCGCGGGCGAGGCGCGAGAGTGGCTCCTGGAGGAAGTCGTGATGGGGGTACGAGAAGAGCAGTCGCACGGCCATGCCGGCGGCCTTCTTCTCGCAGTGGGCATGGTCGATCAGGATCTCTTCGAGGGAACCCATGGCCCGCGCGGTCCAGGCGGGCTCGGTCGACGAGGCCAGGTTCAGCATCGCGCCGGAACGTAGGCCGCGAGGTCCCGGCGCACCAGTCGCCGGGAAGGCCGCCGCCGCGGTGGGAGCTCCGGTAGAATGCCACGCTGTGAAACACCGCCGACTCGGTCGCAGCGGCCTGCGCGTGAGCGAGATCTCGCTCGGCTCCTGGCTCACGCTCGGCTCGAGCGTCGATCGCGACGCCACGCGCGAGCTCGTGCATCGGGCCTTCGACCTCGGCATCGACTTCTTCGACTCCGCCGATGTCTATGCCAATGGAGCGGGCGAGGAGGCGCTCGGCCACGCGCTGCGCGGGATTCCCCGCCCCTACGTCGTGCTCGCGACCAAGGCCTTCTTCCCGATGTCGGAAGGGCCGAACGACCGTGGGCTCTCGCGCAAGCACCTCTTCGAGAGCGTCGAGGGGTCGCTCCGCCGGCTCGGCACCGACTACATCGATCTCCACCAGTGCCATCGAATGGATCCGGCGACTCCCATCGAGGAAACGGTCTGCGCCTACGAAGACCTGATCCGCCAGGGGAAGGTCCTCTACTGGGGCGTTTCGGAGTGGGGTCCGAGCGAGATCGTGGACGCCTGCCGGATCGCCGATCTGCGCTCGGCCTACCGTCCGATCTCGAACCAGCCGCAGTACTCGATCCTGCGCCGGCAGATCGAGGCGCAGGTGCTGCCCACCTGCGAGCGTGAGGGCATGGGACAGCTCGTCTTCAGCCCGCTCGCGCAGGGGGTGCTGACCGGAAAGTACTCCGGCGGTGCGCTCCCGGCCGGCACGCGCGCCGCCGATTCCCTTCGCAACCAGTTCATGCGGGCCTACCTCGAGCCTGCGACCCTGGCCCGGGTGGACGCGCTGCGCCCGCTCGCCCTGGAGCTCGGCCTTTCCCTCGCACAGCTCGCGCTCGCCTGGTGCCTGCGCAGCCCCGCGGTCGCGAGCGTGATCGTCGGTGCCACGCGCGCCGAGCAGCTAGCGGACAACGCGAAGGCCACCGGCGTCGCGATTCCCCCGGAGATCGCCGCGCGGATCGATGCCATCGCGCCATCGCCCGCCTAGCCGGTGGATCCGACGGACGCAGAGCGACTCGGGGCCGACGCGGTCGTGATCGGGACGGGCGCGGGCGGCGGTCCGACGGCGGCGCCGCTCGAGCAGGCGCTGCTCTTTCTCGAGTTCGCCGTCTGGCCGCTGCTCGGAAAGCTTCGCCCCTTCACCCGACTCGATCCCGTGGCCCAGGACGCCGTGCTCTTCGAGCTCGCGGACTCGCGCGTCGCGACCAAGCGGCGGATCTTCGCGGGAATCCGCAGCCTCGCGCTGATGGGCTTCTACGCATCGCCCGAGGCGCGGGCCCTCGTGCGCTACCCGATGGGCGCAGCCCTACCACCTGCGACGATCGCAGACGCGATGGTCTCCGCCCACGATGAGCAGGCCTACAATGGGGCTTCCTCGGAGGTGCCGTGTCGGAAAAGGCTCGGATCGGTCGTTACGCGAACCCCTTCCTCGTGGCCGAGTGGCACCGCGATCCGCCGGCCGGGACGAGCTGCGAGCCCTTGCGCCTCGAAACGCCGGACCGCGCGGTGGCGCACGGCTGGCTCTACTCGCGCGGCGGCGAGCAGAGCGTGGTCTGCCTGATGCACCCGCGTGCGAACTTCTCGCGCCACTACCTGGTGCCGGGGCTCGTCGAGGCCGGCTTCGCGGTGCTGTGCCTGAACAGCCGTTGGCTCAACAACGACGCGACGCTGATCCACGAGCAAGTGCTGCTCGATGCCGCCGCAGGGATCGAAGCGGCCCGTTCCCGCTACGAGCGCGTCGTCCTGTGCGGGAACTCCGGCGGCGCTTCGCTCTTCACCTTCTATTTGAGCCAGGCCCTCGCCCCGGCGGGCGAGCGCCTGCGCGAGCTCGCCACCGGCGACCCCTTCGACCTGAACGCCTTCGAGCTGCCGCCTGCCGACGCGATGGTCTACCTCGCCGCGCACCCCGGCGAAGGGCATTACCTGCTGCACGCGATCGATCCCTCGGTGACGGACGACGATGACCCGGTCTCCTGTGACCCGGCGCTCGACCTCTACGACCCGCGCAACGGCTTCGCGGAGCCGCCACGGCAGACGCGTTATGCCGCCGATTTTCTCGCCACCTATCGCGCGGCGCAGCGCGCGCGCATCGCGCGCATCGACGCCGAGGCACGCCGCCGGATCGCCGTGCGCCGCGCCGCCCGGGCGAGCTGGCAGGCTAGCGGCAACGTGGACGCACGGCGCCGCTCGATCGCCACCGACTTCCTCTTCGTCTACCGGACCGATGCCGATCCCCGCTTCGTGGATCTCTCGCTCGACCCCTCGCGGCGCGACTACGGCTCGCTCTGGGGGGTCCGTCCCGACTGGATCAACTACGGCGCGGTGGGCTTCGGGAGGGTTGCCTCGCCGGAGGCGTGGCTCTCGACCTGGTCGGGTCTCAGCTCGCGTGCGGAAATCGCCCACGCCGGGGCGCGCATGACGCTCCCCGCCCTGCTCGTGAGCTACGACGGCGACAACTGCATCTTCCCTTCGGACAACGAGCGGATCGCGAGCTCGCTCGGAACGCGCGATCTCACCCGGATCGAGATCCCCGGCGACCACTACGGCTTTCCCGCCGAGACCGGCCGCGAGGGCGCCACCGCCGCGATCGTCGACTGGCTACGCCGCTAGCCGCCTAGCGCCGGTGCTCGCCCGCGCGGAAGATCTGCGAGGGCGGCGCCGCTGCCACGGGGGGGCTCGCCGCCTCGAGCAGTCGCAGCGCCTCTTCGCGGTCGGCGCTGCCGAGCGCGCGGGTCGAGGTGCAGAACTCGACCATGATGCCGTTCGGATCATTGGTGTAGATGGAGGTGCACCAGCCGTGGTCGATCTGCATCGCGTCGTGGCCGTGATCGAGCCAGCGATTGCGCCGCGCCTCGATGTCCGCGAGGTCCCTCGCCGCGAAGGCGATGTGATTCGCCCAGTGCGGCAGGCCCAGCCCATCCGAGATCGCCGGGGACCAGTCGCCGGGCAGGCCCGCGTCGTGGAAGTCCCAGAACGCGATCATTTCGCCGTTGCCCGTGTCGTAGAAGAGATGCTTCGCGAAGCCCTGCTTCCCGACCCCTGCGACCTCCACCTTGGCGAGCTCGAAGCCCATCGCGCGCGTGTAGAACGCGTGTGTCGCCTTCACGTCCCGGGTTGCGATCGCGAGGTGATGGAATGCCATGGCGAGTCCTCCGCAACAGTCCGTACCTTTTAACACGGCCCGGCACGCTGCCAATCGTATCTCTTCCGGGAGGCGTGGCTCCGAGGGGGTGATTGACCGGCGTGACGCGCCCGTGTATCAAGAGTCCGACGACACGTCCAGGTGCCCACACGGGGTAAAAGGGAAGGCCGTTCGAATCGGCCGCGGTCCCGCCACTGTGATTGGGGAGTCGGTTCGTAGCATGCCACCGGGAGACAGGAGCCCGGGAAGGCGCGAACCCGACGCTCGCGGCGCGCGACGAGGGAAGCCCTCGCAGCGCTCCGCGGTGACCCATCAGCCAGGAAACCTGCCCGGACGCGACGACGCGAGCTGCTCTTCGTGGATCGAGAGCTGCGCGCCCAGGCATGCGCCGGAGGTCCCGGCCCAGCCCGCGCGAGCCCTCCCCGCGAGAGCGGCGGAGGACCAGCATGCGCGTGTTCGCGTTTCGCCGCGGGGGCTCGGCGGATTGGCGCGGGGCGACCCGTCTCGCACTCGCTCTGTGCCTGCTGGCACCCTGTTCCGCGAGCGCTGAGGATCCGCCGGCACCCGACGATCCCTCCGCCGCCGCCGATCCCACGCCGCCGCCCCCCGACCCGGTTCCGCCTGCGCCGCCGCTGCGCCAGGTCGGCGCGGTCACCGCGAGTGCGACGCGTGGCGAACGCGAGGTGCTCGACGTGCCGGGAAACGTCACCGTGATCGATCGCGAGGAGATCGAGCGCAGTGGCGCACGCACACTTCCCGAGCTGCTCCGGCGCCAGCCCGGGATCTTCGTGACCAACACGACCACGAACCCGGCCGGAACCTTCGTCGACGCCCGCGGCTTCAACAACGGTGGAGGAAACGGCGCGGGTCTGCTCGTCCTCGTGGACGGACGCCGGGCGAACGAGCCCGACACCGGATCCGCGGACTGGGCGCTGCTTCCGCTCGACATGATCGAGAGCGTCGAGATCGTGCGCGGACCGGCGAGCGCGCTCTACGGCGATGGGGCGGTCGCGGGCATCCTGCACATCCGGACGCGTCCGGCGGAGGGGCCGCCGCGGGCGGCGCTGCGCGGGCTCACCGGTCGCTACGGCACCGGTGGCGGGAGCTTGCGCGCGGCGGGGACCTTCGCAGAGCTGACCGGAGGGATCTTCGTCGACGGCCTGGAGACGGATGGCTACCGCGACCGAAGCGAGTTCGACAGCTTCAACGCGAAGGGCAGCCTCGAGGGCGCCCTCTTCGACCGCGTGGTGATCGGCTCTTCGGGCGGACACCACCACGACGATCGCGAGTTTCCGGGGACCCTGAGCGCGAACGAGATCAACGTTCTCGGGCGGCGAGCGAGCCAGCCGGGCACGACCCAGAACCGCGGCGAGGTCGATACCTGGTTCTGGGACGGTTGGCTCGAGGCCGCGCTCGCGCCGCAGCTCGAGCTGAAGCTCCTCCCGTACTTCTTCACGCGCGATGACTTCGCCCGCGACGTCTCGAGCCTCTTCGGTCCCTTCGAGATCGAGGACGAGAAGAACCAGGGCGGCGTCGACCTCGAGCTGCGCGTCGACACCCCGATCCTCGAGCTGACGAATCGGCTCACGCTCGGCGCGACCTACCTCCACGACGAGATCGATCGGAGCAGCATCGCCGACTTCTTCAGCCAGCGGACGAAGGGCGAGCGCAACGTGGTCGGGGGCTTCGCGCAGGACGAGCTGTGGCTGCGCCACGACCTGCTCTTCGCCGCCGGCGTGCGTTACGACCATGGGAGCTACGACCTGCGCACGAGGGACCGCCTGATCGAGGTCTCCCAGGACGAGACCCCGGAGTTCGACGCCTGGAGCCCCAAGCTCTCGTTGACCTGGCGCTTCCTCCCCATCGCGTCCGCCTACGTGGCGCTGGCCCGCGGCTTCCGGCTGCCGGACTTCGACGAGGACCTTCCGATCATCTTCGCGGGCTTCAACCCAGGCGATCCGCCGACGATCCTCCTTCCCGACCTGAAGCTTCAGCGGAGCGACTCGATCGAGGTCGGGACGAAACTCGAGAGCGAAGCGGTCACAGCGGGCCTCTCGCTCTACTGGATGCGGGTGCACGACGAGCTGCTCTTCGATCCGCTGACCTTCGAGAACCGGAACATCGACCGCGTACGGCACCGGGGGATCGAAGCCTCGGGAAGCTACCGGCCCTTCGCGTGGCTGACCCTCACCGGCGCCTATACCTTCGACGACGTCACGATCGTGGAGGACGAGAACCCCCTACTCGATGGCGCCCGGATGCCGGTGACGCCGAAGCAGCGGGGGACGCTCGGGGCCTTCGTCGGGCTTCCCTTCACCCGCGACTGGGTCGATGTCGAGATCGGAGCGAACGCGAACCTCGTGGGCGAGCGGATCCTCGTGAACGATTTCCGGCGCGAGCTCTCGGAGCTCGAGGCCTACCAGACCGTCGACCTGTGGCTGCGCCTGCGCCGGACGCTCGTCGAGTCGCTGGAGGCGACCTTCCAGTTCGCGGTGCGCAACGTGGCCGGCAAGCGTTACGACGACGTCGGGGCGATCGGCACCTGCTTCCCCCCGCGCTTGTGCGAGCCCTTCGCGCGGACAGCCTTCTTCTACCCCGCGCCGACGCGGACCTGGGAGGTCGGGCTCGCGCTCGAGTGGCGTCCATGAGGCGCAACGCG
The DNA here is from genome assembly GCA_964413375.1 of uncultured Spirochaetales bacterium. Taxonomy (GTDB): domain Bacteria; phylum Myxococcota_A; class UBA9160; order UBA9160; family SMWR01; genus CAZUYC01. The sequence goes on from CAYPSI010000086.1 coordinate 15,743, forward strand.
ATCCGCGCGGCACTCGCGGCGCTCCTCGCGATGGCCTCTCTCGGCGCACCTGCCGCGAGGGTCGGCGCCGAGTCGATCGCGATCGGCGCGCTTCGGGCCCTTGCGCAGGACGCCGTGCCGCCCGGCCCGCGCCTCGACGACCGTCTTCTCGCGATTCGCGAGCGGATCCAGGCCGCCGTCGACTACCCGCCGCTCGCCCGGATGCGCCGCCTCGAGGGGGTGGCGCAGGTGCGCTTCGCGATCGCTGCGGACGGACGGCCGCGCGAGCTCGCGGTCGCGGGCTCCACGGGCCACGCGATCCTCGATCGAGCGGCGCTGGCGGCCGTGGCGGCGGCGGCCCCGCTGCCCTGGGTCTACGGGCTGCTCGAGGTGCCGGTGCGCTTCGAGCTGTCGCGCCGCCAGTAGATCACGAGCTGGGCGTCGGGATCGTCTGTCGCCGGCGTCTCGAAATGGTGCGGGTCGGGAACGAAGCGCGAGCGCGAGAGCGCGGGTATCTGATTGAAGTGCACGTCGCGCACCGGGAAGCGAAGCTCCTCCCACTCGCCCTGTCGCAGGAAGGGGCCGAGCTCGTGCAGGCTGCGCGGCCAGTGCCTGCGCGGAACGACCACGTCCGGCAGCAGCTCGCGATCCGCCAGCAGGTTGTTGAGCGTCGTGCCCACGATCGTGCGCGCGCCCAGGTAGTACATGAAGACCTGCTCCTCGTAGTTCGTGGCTACGACGAGCTCCTGCGGCCTCGACGTGCTCGCGAGGAGCTGGGGGATCACGAAGTCGAGAGGGCCCCGCACGGGGGTCTGCAACTCACCCAGCCGTCCTCGCAGCTCCGCCAGGGACGGGAGCCGGAGCGCCAGCGTCAGCAGCGCGAGGGCCGCTGCCACCGCCGCCCCCGCGCGGCGGCGCTCGATGCGGGGCCAGCGCGCCGGCAGATCCTCGGCGAGCGCGAAGGCATCGAGCAGGAACGCGCAGAGCAGCAGCGGACTCAGCACGATGAAATAGCGCTCGAGCGCCAGCGGATTCAGCGCGCCGAGGAGCACGTAGCCGAGGCCGAACCCGAGCAGCTGGGTCGAGACCCGGCGGCCTGTGGCGCTGCCGCAGGCCGTCCACGCGGCGAGCGCGCGGCAGGCGAGCGCGGGCGCCAGCATCTCGTGGCGCAGCAGATGCCGAGCGACCTCGAGGACGTTCCCGGCCCACGCGCGAGGTCCGAGTCCCAGATCGCGCGCGAACACCGTCGCCACGTGGAAGGTCTCGAAGAAGACCAGGAAAGGCGCCACCAGCGCGGCCGCGAGCACGAAGGGCAGCAGGTCGGAGGTCGGCGCCCGACGCCGCCAGACGGCGACGACGCGCTCCGCCGCAAGCAATGCAGTGAACGCGAACCACGCCGAGAAGAAGATGTGGAAGAGCAGGAAGAGCAGCGCTGCGAGCTCCACGGTGTATCGCCGCGACGACAGCGTTGCGTACACGCAGCGCCGCAGCTGTACGCGCGTGATGGCACCCGCGACGAGCACCAGCAGCGCGTAGTAGCGCGCCTCGCGCAGGTGGAGGAGCAGCGAAACCGAGACCGCCGCGAGCGCGAAGAAGAGCGCCGCGAAGCGCAGCCTTCGCCCCCGCTGCGGAGCGAGCGCCGGGAGCACGGCCGCGAGCCAGAGGCAAAGCCCTAGCGCCCCGGCCACCGCGAAGGGCAGACGCACCCTGGCGGTCTTCGCCCAGGGGTCAGCGACGGTCCCGGCCCACCAGAGCCCAGGAACCGCAAAATAGAAGTGACCCCAAGTAGTTCCGATATAGGCATCAACGCTTTCTTTCACGCCGAGCGCGATGTTCGGCCCGAACTGGTAGACGACGTTGTCCGGACCGTGAACCTTCGGGTAGCCGTTCTCGAGCACCCGGGTGCCGAACATCGCCGTATCGGCCTCGTCGGACCAGAAGAGCGGATGGCCGAGCCTTCCGAACAACATTGCCGCGAAGGCCGCGATCGCGAGCAGCAGGAGGGCTGTTTCGGCGGCAGGCCGCTTCATGGGGTTTCTTCCCTACGATGGCCCCTGGGCGTCGTGGCCTCGGGGCGGCAGGCATGTTATTGAACTCGTGCCCCGGTCGTCCCCGGCGGGGCCGGAGGGACCCTTGCCCCGGCGCTCGCGGGTGCACCGGGCAGAACAGGGGGGAGCTTGGCGCGGATCAAGCTGGCCATCATCGGTGTCGGCAACTGCGCCAGTTCCCTGCTCCAGGGGATCGAGTTCTACCGGAGCGAGGAGGCCCGCGGGATCCCCGGGCTGCTGCACTGGGAGATCGGGGGCTACCGCCCGGGCGACCTCGAGATCGCGTGCGCCTTCGACGTCGATGTCCGCAAGGTCGGCAAGGACATCTCCGAGGCGATCTTCGAGGCGCCCAACTGCACGACCACCTTCCAGCGCGACGTCTCGAAAACGGGCGTCCGCGTGCGCATGGGGCCGATTCTCGACGGCGTGGCCCCCCACATGGCCGATCACCCCGAACACCGCACCTTCCTCGTCTCGGACGAGCGCCAAGCCTCGCGCGAGGAGGTCGTCGAGGCACTCGAGAAGTCGGGCGCGGAGGTGATGCTCAACTACCTTCCCGTCGGCTCCGAGGATGCCGCGCGCTTCTACGCCGACTGCGCGATCGAAGCGGGCGTCGCGCTGGTGAACTGCATGCCGGTCTTCATCGCGAGCGATCCCGCCTACGCCCGTCGCTTCGCCGAGCGCGGGATTCCGATCGTCGGCGACGACATCAAGGCGCAGCTCGGCGCCACCATCACGCACCGCACCCTCACCGAGCTCTTCCGGCGACGCGGCGTGAAGCTCGAGCGCACCTACCAGCTCAACACGGGCGGCAACACCGACTTCCTGAACCTGCTGAACCGCAACCGCCTCGCGTCGAAGAAGCTCTCGAAGACGGAGGCCGTGCAGTCGGTCGCGGGCGAACGCCTGTCGGACGAGAACATCCACATCGGGCCGAGCGACTACGTGCCCTGGCAGAACGACAACAAGGTCTGCTTCATCCGGATGGAGGGCCGCCTCTTCGGCGACGTGCCGATGAACCTCGAGCTGCGCCTCTCGGTCGAGGACTCGCCGAACTCGGCCGGGGTGGCGATCGACGCGGTCCGCTGCGCCAAGCTCGCCCTCGACCGCGGTCGGGGCGGCGTCCTCGCCTCACCGTCGGCCTGCTTCATGAAGCACCCGCCGCAGCAGCTCACGGACGACGAGGCCCATCGCCACACCGAAGAGTTCATCGCGGGCACGCGCGAGACCTGAGCGCGGCCTCCCCGGCGTCTCGGACCCGGCCTCCAAGCCTGCATCGCCCCCGGATCCCCCGGGGTAAAGCGCAAGGCCCGATGGTTCGATAGGTCCCACGCGCCCCCTTGCCGGGCACCTGCCGGCAGAAGACGGGCGCTTGGAGGACCTGCGACATGCCCCTGGGTCAGATCCTGCTCGACCGCAACGTCATCGACCCCGAGGAACTCGAGGCCGGTCGCAACCGCCAGAAGGTCTCCGGGGGCTCGCTCGCCGACAGCCTCGTGGCCATCGGTGCCATCTCCCGGCACGAGCTCGACGCGCTCCTCGCCGAGATTCCCGTGCAGCCGCTCGAGCCGGGCGAAACGGGCCTCGACGGGCAGTTCCTGATGCTCTTCGTGCTGAAGACCATCTACGTCTACGGCCAGGAGACCGCCCGTCAGCTCGCCGACACGACGAAGCTCCACGAGGACGTGATCGACGCGATCCTCCAGGGCGCGAAGGACAAGCGTCTCGTGGAGGTCCTCGGCCTCACCGTGGGGCGGCCCCAGGTCTACCGCTGGGCGATGACGGACCTCGGTCGAAAGTGGGCGCTCGACGCGCTCGAGCAGTGTCAGTACACGGGCCCGGCGCCGGTGCCGCTCTCCGACTACCAGCTCCAGGTCGTGAAGCAGTCGATCGCCAACGAGCGCGTGACGCCGGAATCTCTCGAGCGCGCCCTCTCGCATCTGGTGCTCCCGCCCGGCACGGTCGGCCGCATGGGCCCCGCGGTGAACTCCGGTCGCGCAATCCTCTTCTACGGCGCCCCCGGCAACGGCAAGAGCTCCTTCGCGGAGGCGATCGGCCGCTCGTTCACGCAGACGGTCTTCATCCCCTACGCGGTCCACGTCGACGGCCAGATCATCAAGATCTTCGATCCGACGGTCCACGAGCCCTGCGCTGCCTCGCTGAGCGGGGGCGACGGCCCCGAGTCCGAGGCGGTGGCGGAGCTGCAGGATCCGCGCTGGGTGCGCTGTCGCCGTCCGGTGATCCTGACCGGCGGCGAGCTCACCCTCGAGATGCTGGATCTGACCTTCGACCCGGTGTCGAAGTACTACGAGGCGCCCGCCCACATCAAGGCCGTCGGGGGGCTCTTCATCCTCGACGACTTCGGCCGGCAGCGCGTGCGCCCGCAGGATCTGCTGAATCGCTGGATCCTGCCCCTCGAGCGGCGGGTCGACTTCCTGACGCTCCACACCGGCAAGAAGCTCCAGATGCCCTTCGACCAGCTCGTCGTCTTCTCGACGAACTTCCCGCCGAAGGATCTGATGGACGAGGCCGGGCTGCGCCGGATCCCGTACAAGTTCCACATGGCTTCGCCGACCCGGGAGGAGTACGAAACCATCTTCTTCCGCGTCTGCGACTCGCGAAACATCGAGGTGCCGACGGAGATCCTCCCCTACCTCTTCGGGACCTTCTACCCTGCGACGGGGACGCCGGTCTCCTGCGCACATCCGCGCTTCCTGATGGACCACGTGGTGGCGCGCTGCCACTTCGTCGGCCAGACGCCGATGCTCACGCTCGAGCTGCTCTGCGAGGCGCTCCAGAACCTCGTGGTGGACACGGTAGTGCCGCTCAAGGCGCCGGGAGAGCCCGTGACGGCCTGATCCGCGCGCGTCCTCGGCGAGCCGAGCCTCAGATCGGGAGGTCGCCTGCGGCCGCGCGCACCGATCCGTCCTTCGACCAGGCCTCGATCGCCCGCTGCGCGATCCGCCACTGGTGGACCTCGTCCGCGCCGTCCGCGAAACGCGCCCAGCGCGCTTGCTGCGCCATCTGCGCCAGCGGGGTATCCATCGAGTAGCCGAGGGCCCCGTGTACCTGGATCGCGCGGTCGATGATCCGACCCAGCGCGTTCGCGACGAAGTGCTTGGCCATCGAGACCTCGCTCTTGAAGTCGTCCCCGCGATCGACTCGATAGGCGGCGTGCAGCACCATCAGCTTGCACTGGTAGAGCTCCAACGTGGAGTCGGCGATCATCCACTGGATGCCCTGCTTCTCGGCCAGCAGCGATCCGTGCGCGAAGCGCGAGAGCGCGCGCTCGATCGTCATGTCGAGCGCGGTCTCCGCCTGCCCGATCCAGCGCATGCAGTGGGCGAGCCGGGCCGGGCCGAGGCGGTACTGGCCGAGCTTGTGCCCCTGCCCGCGCCCGCCGAGCAGGTTCTGCTCCGCGAGCTCGAGGCCTTCGATGCGAATCTCGCAGTGGTTGTGGCTGCCGCTCATCGTGCGGACGTCGCGGACGACCTCCCAGCCGGGTGAGGGGATGTCGACGAGGAAGGCCGAGTTGCCGGCCTGCGGAAGCTCCGGATCGTCCTCGGTGCGCGCGATCAGGATCGCGAAGCCGGCGCCGCGTGCACCGGAGATGAACCACTTGTGCCCGTGCACGACCCAGCGCCCCTTCTCGAGGACCGCCCGCGTCTGGATCAGCGTCGGGTCGGAGCCCGCCACTTCTGGCTCGGTCATCGCGAAGCAGGAACGGATCCGCCCCTCACACAGGGGCTTCAGGTACTTCTCCTTCTGCTCGGGCGTGCCCCAGTGCAGCAGCGTGTGCATGTTGCCCTCATCGGGCGCCTGGCAGTTGAGCGCGTAGGGCCCGAAGCGCGTCTTCGCGGCCTCGGCCGAGACGGCCGCCATCGCGACGTGGCCGAGTCCCATCCCGCCATACTCCGCCGGCATGTGCGGCAGCCAGAGCCCCTGCTCGCGAGCGGCCTTGCGCATCCGGATGACACCGCGCACGAGCGTCTCCCGGTCGTCCTCCCGCTTCGCGATCTCGGCCTCCGCCGGGCGTACGACGTCCTCGCAGAAGCGCCGGACGCGGTCGACCAGGAAGCGGATCTCCTCGGGGAAGGTGAAGTCGATGGCCATGGGTCCTCCGTCTCGGCCCATTGTAGGCGAAGCGCTCTGCCGCCCGCGCGCGGCGGTCACGACGCGGGCGAGACCCACCGGACTAGGGGCGGCGGAACTCCTCGGGAGGGTCGAGCAGCGCCTGCACCGCCACGAGCGTCGCGTGCTCGCGGTGGTTCCCGGACGCCTCGCCCCAGCTGCCGTCGGGGTTCTGGAGCTCGAGCAAGCGCTCGGCCATCGCGCGCATGTCGTCGTCTTCGGGAACGCGCAGCAGCTCGAGCGCGAAGAGCACCTCGGCCTGGATGTCCAGGAAGTGCTGCTGCGGCGGGACCGGCCCGGCGAGATAGCGGCGCAGCGCCTGGCGGAGCATCCCGATCTCCGGTCCAAACGCCGCCGGCTCGGGATGTCGGGTCATGTAGCCGGAGGCGGTGTAGAAGACGTGTGTGAGCGCGAACATGAAGCCCGCGTCGCCGAGCAGCTGCTCGGGATCGCCCCGTTCCCATCGGGCACGGATCTCCCGCAGCACGTCATCGAGGCTTCGCTGCGCCTCGATCCCCAGCTCGGAGAAGCTGTGCAGGAAGGTGAGCTGCTGGAGCAGCGGCGCGCTGCGCCAGAACTCCTCCCCGTGTTGCAGCAGCAGCGCTTCGAGCGCCGCGACGGCCTCCTCGCTGGGCTCTCCCGCCTGTTTGCGCCGCAGCAGCTCGGCCACGATCGGTCGCAGCCTCGGGAGGCGGAGCAGATCCGGGTCGCGGAACTCGGCGGGCAGCTCGACGATCGGGACGCGCGAGGTTTCGTCGAGGCTCGCGAGGCAGCGCTCGGCGAGCGTCGGGTCGCGCACGACCGGGCAGAGGTAGGAGAAGGTCGCGAAGGCCCAGTCCGGGCCCATCGCGTGCTTGCGGGCGAGCAGCCACTCGATGCCGCGTCGCGCTGCCGCATCGCGCCGGACCGCGAGCGGGGGGTCGGCGCCGCCCGTCTCCCCGCCCTCGCAGGCGAGGGCCAGCGCAGCCGCCAGCAGGCCGCAGCGGCGGAGCCTCGCGGGCTGGCGCCCGATCGTTTTGCCAGCAAGTCGCACGCGCCGGATCGTACCCGACGTCGTGCTCGGGCCCGGGATCAGCGCCCGCGAGGAAAAGAGCCTATCGTGGGGACGTCCTCCCCCGCGATGGAACGGCGGTGAACGCGGAAGTCGAGACGCGCTACGGGCGCATCCGGGGCAGCGAGTCGGGGGGGATCCTCTCTTTCCGCGGCGTGCCCTACGCCGCTGCTCTGAGCGGCACGCGACGCTTCCTGCCTCCCGAGCGGCCGGATCCCTGGACGGGGACATTCGAAGCCACGCGCCCGGGCGCGAGCGCTCCGCAGCTCTCGATGCCGGTCTTCCGCTGGATCAACCTCGCCGGCGGGCGGCCCGGGGACGACTGCCTCTCGCTCAACGTCTGGACCCCGGGCCTCGATGCCGCTCGGCGCCCGGTGCTCGTCTGGATCCACGGCGGCGGCTTCCTGGTCGGCTCCGGCTCGACCCCCCTCTACCGCGGGCACGACCTGGCGCTGCGCGGAGACGCCGTCGTCGTCACGATCAACTACCGGCTCGGCGCGCTCGGCTACGCCCACCTCGGCGCCGTCCTCGGCAAGGACTTCGCGTGGAACCTCGGCGTTCGCGACCAGATCGCCGCGCTCGAGTGGGTGCGCGATCACGCGGATCGCTTCGGCGGCGATCCGAACAACGTGACGGTCTTCGGGCAGTCTGCGGGCGCGATGAGCGTCGCGGCGCTGCTCGCTGCTCCACGCGCCCGGGCGCTCTTTCGCCGGGCCATCTGCATGAGCGGCGCGGGCGATCACGTGCTCGACGCCGACGACGCGCGGCGCGTGGCGGCCGCCTTCGTCGAGGCGCTCGGCGGACCTCCTCCCACCCACGAGGCCCTGGCCCGGATCCCGTTGGAGCGCATCCTGCGGGCCCAGAACGACGTGATGACCCGGATGTCCGACCTGCAGAAGCTGATGGTCTTCCTGCCGGCAGTCGATGGCGATCTGATTCCGGAGCAGCCGCTCGCGGCGCTGCGCCGGGGCGCGGCCGCCGGGATCCCGATCCTCACCGGGTCGACGCTCGAGGAGTGGAAGCTCTTCCGCCTCGTCGACGGGGGGATCGGCCGCTTCCGGTGGACCGACGCCGACCGGCTCTTCGCGCAGGCGCTCTCCGGACTTCCGGGGGCTCCGGATGGACGCAGCGCCCGAGAGCAGTTTCTCGAGGCGCTCGGCACGCGCTCCGCCGCGCGCCAGCCCTACAGCGTGTGGAGCGCGTTCCAGAGCGCTCGGGTCTTCCACCACGCCTCGGCGCGCCTGGCCGAGGCGCAGCACGCGGGGGGCGGCCGCGTGCACAGCTATCTCTTCACCTGGCGGCCGCCTGCGCTGCGGCGCTCCCTCGGTGCCTGCCACGCACTCGACATCCCCTTCGTGTTCGGATCGACCGGGCATCCGCTGGCGCGTCCGCTCACCGGGATCAGCGCCGTCGCACCGCGCCTCTCCCGACGCATCCAGCACTCCTGGCTCCGCTTCGCACGCGACGGCGAGCCGGGCCACGAGCGTCTGCCGGTATGGCCGCGCTACGAGCCCGAGCGCCGCGCGACGATGATCCTGGGCCGCGAGTGCACGCTCGACAACGCCCCGCTCGAGGCCGAGCGCCTGCTGCTCGAGCGCTGGCTGGCAGCAGACGCGAGCTGCGACGACACGTCCGCGCGGAACCCCGCTGCTACCCAGGCGGCGGGATAGGGGAAGCCCCGGCTCCTTCCGGAACAAGTTCGGCGGCCAGAGTCCTTTCGCGACCTCCCACAGGGTCTGGATGTCGCTCGCGCAGACGGAGCCGGGCCGCGGCGCGTTCCTGATCGTCACTTCACCCCCCGGGATTTGACGGTGCCCCCCTGTGCGGGCGTAGAATCCCGTGCGTAGCCAAGGAGCTCCCCGATGCGCGTTGTT
>CAYPSI010000087.1:0-2060 GCA_964413375.1 uncultured Spirochaetales bacterium
GCTCGACGCGCTCTACGGCCTCGGCCCCGACGCCGGCCGGCACTATCCCGAGCGGATCGCGTCGGTCAGCAAGGACGACGTGCTGCGCGTCGCGCGCCGGGTGATCCGCCTCGACGCCTACACCGAGGCCTGCATCAGGCCTTAGGACGGTGCGATAAGTGGCCGGGGTGCCACTCCGCTCGCCTTCGGCTCGCTGCGCGCTCGGCCTGCGTCCCTCGCCGACCTCGGAGTCAGAAGCCGACTGCGATTCCGTCGCCGCGCGGGTCGCTGCCACCGCTGAGGAATCCGGTCTCGGGGTCGATCACGATCAACTGCGCGCTCGACCACGCGCTCCGCGCTTTCTGGACCTCGTGACCGCGCTCGCGCAGCACCTTCACGACGGACTCCGGCACGCCGGGCTCGATGCTCACGCGGTCCGGAACCCACTGATGGTGGTAACGGGCCGCCGCCACCGCCGCGCGCGCATCCTTCTGGTGATCGACCACCGCGAGGATCGTCAGCAGCGTGGTCGAGATGATGCGCGGACCGCCGGGGCTCCCCGTCACCAGGAAGGGCCTCTTTGCGCGCAGCAGGATCGTCGGCGTCATGCTCGAGAGCGGGCGCTTGCCGGGGGCGATCGCGTTCGCGCCGCGGGTATCCACGAGACCGTAGATGTTCGGCGTGTCCGGCGCCTTCGCAAAATCGTCCATCTCGTTGTTCAGCAGGATGCCGGTACCCGGTACGGTGATGCCCGAGCCGAAGGGCGTGTTGATCGTCATCGTCAGCGCCACCGCGTTGCCCGCGGCATCGGCCGTCGAGAGGTGTGTCGTTCCGGCGTCCTCCGACGGAAGCCCGGAGCCCTTCACCTCGAGCGCGGGTCCCTCGGGGCGGATCCGCGCGCGCAGCTCCGCCGCGTACTCCTTCGAGGTGAGCCTCGCCACCGGCACGTCGACGAAGTCGGGGTCGCCGAGCCAGGCCGCGCGATCGGCGAAGGCGAGCTTCATCGCCTCGACCACCAGGTGGGACTCTTCCGGCGAGCCGGGCGCGAGCGCCGGGAGATCGAAGCCCTCGAGCACGTTCAGCGCCTCGATCAGCACCGCACCCCCCGAGGAAGGCGGCGGAAACGAGATCACCTCGAGGCCGCGGTAGCTGCTGCGCACCGGCTCGCGTCGCTTCGTGCGGTAGGCCGCGAGATCTTCGCGGGTCACGAGACCGCCGAGGCGTTTCATCTCGTCGGCGATCCGGGCGGCGACCTCCCCCTTCGTGACGACGTCGGGCCCCTTCTCTGCGAGCAGCCGCAGCGTGCGCGCCAGATCCTTCTGCACCACCCGCTGTCCGGGCCGGATCGGCTCGTCGGGCGCAGGGAACTGGATGCGAGCGGTCTCCGGGAAGCGCTCCTCGAAGGTCCGGTCGCGCATCGCGCGCAGGATCTCCGCGTGGTAGTAGCCGGTCTCGAAGCCCTCCTCGGCGAGCCGGATCGCGGGCGCCAGGACCTCGCTCCAACCGAGCTTCCCGTAGCCCTTCTGGAGCTGGGCCAGGCCCGGCGCAAAGCCTGGAGTGGCCACCGCGAGCGGGCCTAGAAACGATGCGTCCTCGGCGACCCCGGGCCGAACGAACATGTCGCGGTCGGCGGCAGCGGGGGCCGTCTCGCGCGCATCGAGCGCGACGATCTCGCCCGCGTCCGTGCGCAGCAGCGCGAAGAAGCCGCCGCCGAGCCCGGCCGAGAAGGGCTGCGTCACCGCGAGCGCAAACGCCGTCGCGACCGCGGCGTCGACCGCATTTCCGCCCCGCTCGAACATCGCCGCGCCGGCCCGCGCGGCGTCAGCCTGCGAGGCCACGACCATCCCGCGCTCGGCCGAGACCGGCCCGCTGCCCGCCTGCGCGAGCGCAGGCCGCGGTGCTCCGCACGCGACGAGCGCCGACGCGAGAACGAGCGCGAAAAGAAGCGCTTCACGAGAGGTAAACCCGGACGCAGGTTTCATCGATAAGCAGGCTACCACAGGGCCGAGACGCAGCGGAGGCACGCAGCATGCCGAGAGCGCGCAAAGAGGCGCAGACCCGCGCGAAGCCGAAGCGCGTGA
>CAYPSI010000088.1:0-1919 GCA_964413375.1 uncultured Spirochaetales bacterium
GGCCGTGCGTGCTGTGCTGCGAGCGAGCCCGGAGCCAACCCCGACGCTGGTGGCGGCGCTGCTGCCGCTGCTCGCCAGGGACGACGTCATGCCGGACGTCGTCCGCTCGCTGCGCCGCGCGGCGCCGCGCGTCACCGGACAGCTGGTCGACGCGCTGCTGGACCCGTCGCTCGACGCCGTCGTCAGGCGGCGCATCCCCCGCGTGCTCAAGGCCTGCCCCAGCGTTCGCTCCGCGGAAGGCCTGCAGGCGGCTCTCGACGACCCCACCTTCGACGTCCGGGCTGCGTCGGCTGCGGCACTCGCGGCGATTCACGAGCGTAGCGCCGTCGTACGCGCCTCGCGCGACGACGTGCTGGTGCGCGTGCGGCGCGAGCTCGACTCCGGCGAGACGGTCGAACGCCAGGTTCCGCAGATCTTCGCTCTCCTGTCGCTGGTGCTCGAGCGCGGGCCGCTCCAGATCGCCTGGGCCGCCATGAAGGGCGAGGACCGCGCCTTGCGCGGTACGGCCCTCGAGTACCTGGCAAACGTCCTGCCCGAGGACGTGTTCAAGCGCCTGCGCTCCTGCTTCGGAGCCGGCACCTGGACGGCACCCGTCCCGCGCCCGACCGCCGAGCTGGTCGACGAGCTGCGCATCTCGGCGGTGGGCTTGCGCATCGAGCACCCCCCCTGGCGCGAACCCGGCGAGACCGGCTAGTACCCCAGATTCGGCGCCAGCCAGCGCTCGACCGTGGCGAGGTCCATGCCCTTGCGGCGGTGGTAGTCCTCCACCTGGTCGCGACCGATCTTCCCGAGCGCGAAATAGCGCGCTTGCGGGTGCGCGAAGTAGAAGCCGCACACCGATGCTGCGGGCAGCATAGCGAAGCTCTCGGTGAGCCGCATCCCGATGCGCTCCTCGCCCCCCAGCAGATCGAACAGCAGCCGTTTCTCCGTATGGTCGGGGCAGGCCGGGTAGCCGGGCGCAGGCCTGATCCCGCGGTACTTCTCGCGGATCAGGTCGTCGACCGCCAGCGCCTCGTCTTTGCCGAAGCCCCACTCCCGCCGCGCGCGCTGGTGCAGCCACTCGGCGAGCGCCTCGGCCAGGCGGTCGGCGAGCGCCTTCACCATGATCGAGGCGTAGGGGTCGTTGTCGCGCTCGTGCCGCGCGACGATCTGCTCCGCCCCGATCCCCGCCGTCACGGCGAACGCGCCGATCCAGTCCGGCAGCCGCGCCTCGCGCGGCGCCACGAAGTCCGCGAGCGCCTGCGTGGGCAGCCCGTCGGCCCGCACCGCCTGCTGCCGCAGCGTGTGCAGCGTGCCGAGCAGCCCTGAGCGCGACTCGTCGGCGTAGATCTCGACGTCGTCGCCTACTGCTGCAGCCGGGAAGAACCCGTAGGCGGCCCGTGCCTTCAGGCTCCCGCCTGCCACGAGAGCCTTCAGCATGGCCTGTGCGTCGTCAAACACCTCGCGGGCCTTCGCTCCCCAATCGGGGTTCTCGAAGATGCGCGGGTACGTGCCGCGCAGCTCCCAGACCGCGAAGAAGGGCGTCCAGTCGACGTAGGGCACGATCTGCGACAGGTCGATGTCGCCGAGCTCGCGTGCGCCCCGGAACTCGGGTTGTGGCGGCGTGTAGCCCGCCCAGTCGAGGGCCGTCCTCCGCCGGCGCGCCTCCGCGAGGCTGACCAGCGACTGCTGTTTCTGCCGCGCCTCGTGCTCGCGGCGGAGCCGCTCCTGCTCGGCCCGGTTCTCCAGGTCGAGCGCCGCGCGCTTCTCCGCCCCCTTTAGCTGGCCCACGACGCCCCCCGCTCGCGACGCGTCGAGCACGTGCACCACCGGCCCGTGGTAGGCCGGGGCGATCTTGACGGCGGTGTGGGTGCGGCTCGTGGTCGCCCCCCCGATCAGCAGCGGCAGCGTGAACCCCTGGCGCTCCATCTCGCGCGCCA
>CAYPSI010000089.1:0-29655 GCA_964413375.1 uncultured Spirochaetales bacterium
CCACTCGTCCAGCATGCACTGCCAGCCGAGGTCCGCGATCTGCTCGCGGCTCACCTCCTCGCCGTAGAGGTGCCCGTAGAACTCCCGGATCGCGTCGAGGCTCGGCTGCAGGAACTGGCAGAAGCCCGACGAATCGGTCACCGCGTTCACGAGCTGCGCTTCCTGCGACGCGCGCGCCCACTCCTCGGGCGGGAGCCCGGGGTTCACGATCAGGCCGGCGGTGTGGTCGGCCCCCATCGCGCTCGTGAGGTAGGTGACGCCCGTCGCCTTGAGGGGTCGCGGGTCCCAGGCCGGGAGGGCCTGGCCCTTCACCGCCGGGACGCGGTGGTGCTTGCGCCACTTGCCGGTGGCGACCGCGCCGTTGCCGATCGCGCGCCCGGTCTCGCTGCCCTCGGCGACCTCGCTCAGGATTCGCTTGGCCCCGGCCGCATCGCCCCACTCCATTCCTCCGGAGTCCATCAGGATCGCGATCGCCGCGCCGGTCTCGATCGTGTCGAGGCCGACCTCGTCGCAGAGGCGGTCGAGATCCGCGACGTCTTCCCAGCTCGCGATCGCGCAGTTCGAGCCGAGGAGGGTCAGCGTCTCGAACTCGAGCGCGGAGGTCTTGTACTTGCCTTCGGCGTCGTGCACGACGTTGCTGCACTGCACGATGCAACCCGTCATGCAGTTGTGCATGCCGCCGCCCCGCGTCTCGAAGCTCTCGATGATCCGTGCACCATCGAGGGTCGCCACGTCCGGAGACTGCCCCTCGGTGCGGTTCTTGTACGGGAAGGTCTGGAGCATGTTCGCGAGCGGCACCACCGTGCTCGTGCCCGTCTTGAACATCTGCGGGCCCGCCAGGTAGCCCTTGGTGTAGGTCTTGCAGAGATCCATGAACTCCTTGCGCTTGGCGGGCTGACGCACGCGGGCCTTGCCGGCGTCGACGGCGACGTACTTGAGGCCCTTGCTGCCCATCACGGCGCCGAGCCCGCCGCGGGCCGCGTGGCGCGCCGGGTGGCGGTCCTGCTCTTGATCGGTGCAGGCGATCGAGGCGCCGCTGAGCCGCATCTCGCCCGCCGGCCCGATCGAGATGAAGGAGGCCGTCTTCGGGTACTGCGTGGCGAGGTCCTCGACGAGCTTGTAGTTCCACTTGCCCTTGTGGGCGTCCGCGGGAACCACCTTCACGCCATCCGCGCCGACTTCGAGCCCGAAGCGCTTGCCGGCGTCCTTCGGCTGACCGCTGACGACGATGCAGCGGAAGCCGAGCTTCATCAGGTCCTGGCCCGGATTGCCGCCGGCGTTGGCCTCCTTGATGCCTTTCGTGAGCGGGCTCTTGCCGCCCATCGAGATGCGGCCCGAGGTGGGCGCCGCGGTGCCCGAAACGACGCCCGGTGCCATCACGAGCAGGTTCCCCGGACCGAGCGGATCGCACTTGGGATCGCACTGCTCGAGCAGGATGCGGGCCGAGAGGGCGCGCCCCCCCAGGAGCTTCCACGCGTCGGGAAAGGGAGCGATCTCCGCCGTCTGCTGCGTCATGTCGACTCGGATCATGCGATCGCCGCTGGGTCCGCTCATCGGGCGCCTCCTCGCTGAAAGACTGGGCCGCGGAGCATACCGGTCCGACGACATGGCGTCGATTCGAGGCACGCCAGCGCTCTCCGCGCGCCTGCGGCTCGCTGCGCGCAGGGTCGGGTCAGCCGCCGGCGATGGCGGCGAGGATCTCGAGGCGATCCTCGGGGGCAAGGCGCTCGTCGAGGCGCTCGCGGGCGATCGCGTCGCCGTTCACGAAGAGGGTGACGAAGCGATGCACCGCACCCCGACCGTCGAAGATCTGGTTCCGAAAGCCCGGAAAGCGCGCCTCGACGGCCTCGATGCAATCCCGGACGCTCACCGCGTCGACGCGGATCTCGCCCTCACCCGCAGTCGGGCCGCGGTAGGGCGGGGGAACGACGACGACGGGCATCTGTGCTCCTGGGGGCGGCCGGAAGTCCGAGTCTAGCCGCCCGGCGAAGCGTCGCCTTCGGGAGCCCGCCCCGTGTAGGGCTCCTCCACGGCGACCTTCGCGAGGCGGCCGGCCCCAGGCGCGAGCGCCAGATAGCCGGACTCCCAGACGGACCGGGCGCACCGCGAGAGCGCGACGAGGGGCGAAGCAGACGAGGTCGCGGGACCTTCCCGGGCCTCCGACGGGGCAGGCCCTTTTGGGTTTCGCCGGAGCGCATCCGCGTCGGGACCGAAGCCAGGTGGCGCGTCGGGCGCTCCTTTGCGTTCGGTCGGGCCGCCGCGGAAGCTCGGCCTGGATCGGCTGCACAGAAGGTCGCCGGCGAGCTCCGTACATTGGGTACGGCTCGGTCCTTCCCACTGTGCCGCTCGAGGTCCATCGGCCTCGGGCTCCGCGCGTTAGGTGGAAGCTCCCGGGTCCGGGAAGGCTTCCCGCGCACTGCGATTCGCGTTGCGGATCGCTTGCCCACTCCCACCGACACGCGAGAGCGTACACGGCTGGAACGGCGCCCGGTTGAGTCGGCGGGAGCGAGACCTCGTTCTCCTCGCGCCGTCTGCCGTCGTACGTCATCGATGTTACTCCCGGCGATCCCAGTGAGCAACAGAAAATTCGCGATTACCCGACGGCATCGCGGTGCGCGTAGTAGGCGCGGCGGGCGGGAACGTGCCAGAAGCGATCGTCGGGTACGTCGAAGGGTGCGGCGGCATCCGGATCGGGGAGCCACGCGGTGAGCATTCCGTCGCGCCCGCGGCCGTGGTGCACGCAGCCGGTGTCGAGACCGCGCAGCCACGCTGCGACGTGCAGCCCCTGAAGCGACCAGTGTCCGTACACCACGCCGAAGCGATGGCCCCGCGAGGCCCAGCGCGCATGCCAGGCCTCGTCGGATCCGGCCTCGCCAGGGGGCTGCGTCGACCACTCCTCGTCGGGCCCCACGCTTCGGCAGCTCGTGAGCCGTCCGAGCAGATCGCGGTCGGCGTCGCGGCTTCGATCGGCCGCAAGCAGCTCCTCGAGCACGCGGCGATCCGGGTGACCCAGACGCGCCTCGACGCGCCGGGCTCGCGCGGCGAGTTCGTCGAGATTCCACTCGGGATGCACCGACGCATGCGCCATCGCGAAGCGCTGTCCGCCGAGACACCCGGTCACGACCAGCGGGCGGCGGCGCAACCAGTCGATCCATTCCGATGCATCCGTCCGAGCCAGGACGTCGGAGAAGCTGTCGAGCGGCGAGAGGGGCCGGAGCCCGGCGGCCACGCGCAGTAGCGCGATCTCGTGATTCCCGAGCACGTAGCAGGCGCGACCGGAGTCGACGAGCGCCCGCACGCGCTCGAGCACGCGCACGTTGTCGGGCCCCCGGTTCACGAGATCGCCCACCACCCACAGCTCGAAGCGATCGCCGAAGGTCTCGCGGGCCCGCGTGAGGATCTCGTCGAGCTCGTCGGCGCACCCCTGTACGTCGCCCACGAAGATGCGCTGTCGGCTTGCCACGCTGGCGCGTTGATAGCGGATCGGGAGAGGGTGGGGGCATCCGTCCCCGGCGCGACACTCGGCCCCAGGAGCTTCCCCCCGGGGATCAAGTTGCGGAGGCGCGCGGTTACAATCGCCACCCGTCGGCTCCGGGACCGGGCGCAGGCCCGAGCTCACCGCGGCCGGAACGAGCTCGAGAACGGGCGCTTGGGTCGGAAGGCCGGAGATGGGCGTGGGTCGCCACTTCATCATTTGCGACGGGGCCGAGCTGGCGCGCCTTTGGGGGCGCATCGGCGCCGGGGACGGCGAGATCCTGACCTGGATCCCCAGGGAGGCCGAGACGCGCGCGAGGCCGCCCGGCTTCCACGCGCTCGCCGGCGGCCTCTCCCCCGAATCGCTCGCCAAGCTCGGGCCGAAGCCCGGCGACGAGTTTGCGGTCGTGAGCGAGGACCCCGCCTTCGCCCGCAGCGCGGTCTCCGCGATCGATCGGGCGGCACCGCAGGCGCCCGTGCTCGTGCTCTCGGACCGAGTCGACGCGGACGAGATCCCGGTCCACCCCTGCCTGCTTCGGGCTGGGCTGCGCTCGCTGATCCGCGACGACATCGATCAGGAGTTCCGCCACCTGGAGAACCTGCGGCGCGTCGTCGACCTGCGCGCGCTCGTGGCGCCCTGCGAGCGCCTCGGGATCCTGCTCCAGCCCGACCCGGATCCCGACGGCATCGCCGGTGGGTACGCGCTGCGCGCGCTGGTCGGCCGCAAGCGCAACACCGCGCCGCTCATCTCCTTCGGCGAGATCAAGCGGCCGGAGAACCTCGCGATGGTGCAGGCACTCGGCATCGACGTGCGCACGATCGCGCCGGAGGAGCTGGAGGAATTCGACGCCCTCGCGCTCGTCGACGTGCAGCCCCCCGTCTTCGGCGAGAGCGCGCCGCAGCGCCTGCGCAAGGTCGAGATCGTGATCGACCACCACCCGGAGCGCAGCGGCTACTCGGCGGCCTTCCAGGACATCCGCACGGGGTACGGCGCCACCGCGACGATCCTGACCGAGTACATCCGCGCCGCCGATCTCGAGCTCACGCCACGCCTCGCCACGGCGCTCGTCTACGGCATCAAGAGCGATACGCAGCTGCTCGGGCGCGAAACGAGCCGCGAGGACATCGACGCCTTCGCCTATCTCCACGCGCTGCACAGCCCGGCGCTGCTGCGACGGATCGAGCGGCCAGCACTTCCGCAGGACGCGCTGCGTTCGCTCGGACGGGCGCTCGCGACGACGCGCGTCGAGGACGGGATCTACGTGATCGTGCTCGGTCGCGTGCGCGAGGACGTGATCCCGCAGGTCGCAGATCTCGGCCTGCAGGCCGAGGGCGCCGAATGGTCGATCGCCGCCGGAATCGTCGGACGAGATCTCGTGTTCTCGGTGCGCAACGTGGGGTACGTGCGCGCCGCCGGCGAGGTGGTGCGCGCCGTCGTCGACGGCCTCGGCGCGGGTGGCGGGCACCGCTCGATGGCCAAGGGAACCATCCCGCTCAAGACCTTCCGCACGGTCTGGGGATCGGCGAGCCGCCAGCGCATCCACGAGGCACTCCACACCGCCTTCTCACGCGCGATCTCGCGCGACGGCGCAGGGCCGACGCGGGATGCTCCGGCGAGCTAGCAGAGCGACAGGAGCTCGTGAGCTCCTGCCATCCGCTCCTGGATCCGCACCCCGATCGGGCACGATCCCAGGCAGGGAGCGCTGCACGATGCGCACACCGAGGCACTCCGTTCGAGCCGCGCGTACTGCTGCATGCCTTCCTTCTCCCAGCCGTAGTCCTCGAAGTACATCCGGTGGCGCAGCACGTCGTTGATCGCGAGCCCCTCGGGACACGAAGCGAGGCAGGCGCCGCAGTGCGGCGCGCAGTAGCTGCCCGCGATCAGCCGATCGTACTTCTCGAGGATCGCCACGTCCTTCGGAGCGAGCGCCCGCCCCGAGGCGTGGAGGTACTCGTCCACGTGCTGGGATTCGAAGAAGGAGATCACCGCGCAGGAGACGTCCGGGTTCGAGAGCACCCATTTGAGCGCGGCCTGGGAGTAGGCGTCGGCCTCCTCGCGGAAGCCCGCGAGGCCGTGCTGCTTGGCGCCCTTGAGCGTCTTCATCGCCACCACGCCCATGTCCCGCTCGCGCCGCGCTCGGGAGATCAGCTCCCCGATGCTCGGCCACAGACCGTGGTGGTAGGCGAGCATCATCACGTCGAAGCGCCCCGACTCGATGGCCGCGCGCGCCACCTGCTCGAGGTTCGGGGTGTGCGACGAGAAGCCGAGGAAGCGCACCTTCCCCTGCTCGCGGAGGCGATCGAAGGCCTCGTGGACGTTCGGGTCCATCAGCCGCTCCACCTCGTCGCAAGAGTGGATGTGACACAGGTCGACGTAGTCCGTGCCCAGCCGGCGCAAGCTCTCCTCGACGGCCTGCATGTAGCTGGACACCGGCGTTCCGGCCGGAAGGTGTCCCGTCGGCGTGCAGAACTTGGTCGCGATGAAGAGGCGGTCGCGGACACCGCGGATCGCGCGTCCCATCGCCTGCTCGCTCCCCGCGCCCGAGTAGTCCGGTGCGGTATCGAAGTAGTTGACGCCGCGCTCGATCGCGAGACGCGCGATCGCTTCGCCGTTCTCGCCGCGGATCTTCCCGGTCCCGAGCACGATGTCCGAGACCTCGTAGCCGGTCCGGCCGAAGCGGCGATGCGAGCGGACGCGGCTCCCCTGCCAGGAGTCCTGGGGATCGGGGTGCGTCTTCACGATGCCTGCGTCGCTGGCGATCTGGTCCCCGACCTGGGACCATCCGACGCGGCCCGATCCCGAAGCGAAGAGCCCGCGGAGCGCGGCTGCGGCGCCCGCGCCGGTCATCGCAACCAGCGCCGCGCCGAGGCCGGAGCCTGCGCCGAGCAGAACGCTCCGGCGCCCCGGATCGACGCCGGAGGAGCGCGCCCGGACCGCCGCCCGCATTGCCACGAACGCGAGCGCGCCGATCGCGAGGAGCCCCAGCACGAGCAGCATCACCCCCGACGCGGCGTGCACGAGATCGGGCTTCCAACGCTTTGCGAGCGCCTGGAGGGGCGCTCCCCACAGGAAGGCGCTCTCATCGAGCCCGATCGGAAGCTTCTGGAGCAAGGGACCCAGCGCGATCCAACCGACCGCCGCAGCGGGGAGCAGACAGGCGGAGACGATCAGCAGAAGGCGCGAGGCGACGCGCAGCTTGCGGAGCATGAAACCCTCCTCGGGCGCCCCGGGCTGGCGCGCTGGCGAATCATACACCCACCTTCCCTGCTACGTTGCCCTCGCGCGCGAGCGGGTGCATCGCCGCGCCGGCTCGACGCACCCTGAGGGTGTGGGCGTCGTGCGCGCGCTCGACGCTCTCACGCGGCGCTGCGAGGCGTGCTGAGTTGACCGAACCCTTCGTGATCCCGACCCCCGCCGAGGCCCCCGCCTTCGTCGGCCGAGAGCTCGGACCCTCGGAGTGGGTCAGCATCGCGCAGCAGCAAATCGACGCGTTCGCGGAGGTCACGGGCGACCGGCAGTGGATCCACTGCGACGTCGAGCGGGCTCGGCGCGAGAGCCCGTGGAAGTCGACGGTCGCGCATGGCTATCTGAGCCTCTCCCTCGTGCCCGCGCTGCTCGCGAGCGTGGTCGAGGTCCGGGGCGCGGCCCACGCGGTGAACAGCGGCCTCGACAAGCTACGCCTCTCCGCGCCGGTACCCGCCGGCTCGCGCGTCCGCCTGCGGGCCACGATCAAGGACGTGCGCGCGCTGCCGCAGGGGGGCGCCCGGATCACCTTCGCGGTACGCCTCGAGATCGAGGGCTCGAAGAAGCCCGCTCTGATCGCCTCCGTCAACTACGCCTACTTCTCCTGAGCGGAGTATCATCGGGGCGCCATGCGGGTCGCGATCGCCCAGGTGAATCCCACGGTCGGCGACCTCCGCGGCAATCGGAAGCTCGTGGAGGAGGCAGCCGCTCGCGCCGCCGGACGTGCGGAGCTCGTGATCCTCCCCGAGCTGGTGCTGACCGGCTACCCGCCGATGGATCTGCTCGAGCGCGACGGCTTCGTCCGCGACCAGCTCGCGGAGCTCGACGCGCTGCGCGCGGCCTCGCGTCAGATCCCCATCGCACTCGGCGCCGTCGTTCCCGCCGAGCCGCGCGGCCCGCGGCACCTCTACAACGCCGCCGTGCTGCTCGCGCAGGGCGAGATCGCGGCGATCCGCCCGAAGTCGCTGCTCCCCAGCTACGACGTCTTCGACGAGCGGCGCTACTTCCGCGGCGGATCGCAGCGCGAGGTCGTGCGTATCGGCCCCGGGAGCGCGAGCTTCGGGCTCACGGTCTGCGAGGACGCCTGGACGCAGGAGCTCGGCTACCCGCTCGACCCGGTCGGAGAGCTCGCCGCCGCCGGCGCGAGCGTGGTGCTGAACCTCTCGGCCTCGCCGTGGCACGTGGGGAAGGCTGCCGAGCGCAGGCGTCTCGTCGGGGATCTCGCCTCCCGCCATGCGGTGCCGATCGCGCTGGTGAACCAGGTCGGCGGCAACGACGAGCTGATCTTCGAGGGGGCCTCCTTCGCGGTCGACGCGCGAGGCCGCACGCTCGCGGCGCTGCCCCTCTTCGAGCCTGCCTTCGAGATCGTCGATCTCGGTCCAGACGCCGCTCCGATCGACGCGGCCGACCCGGACCGCGCCGCACAGCTCGAAGCGGGGCTCGTGCTCGGAATCCGCGACTACTTCCGCAAGCAGGGGCTCCCGCCCGACGCGGTGATCGGACTCTCGGGCGGGATCGACTCGGCGGTCACCGCCCACCTCGCCGCACTCGCGCTCGGCCCCGCGCGCGTCCTCGGGGTCGCGATGCCGGGCCCCTTCTCCTCCGAGCACAGCGTGCGCGACGCGCTGGAACTCGGCCGCAGCCTCGGCATCGAGGTGCGCAGGGTCGAGATCACGCCGGTCTACGCGGCCTACCGCCCGATCTTCGAGCAGCTCTTCGGAGCGCGCGAGGACTACGGCATCGCGCAGCAGAACATCCAGGCCCGGATCCGCGGCTCGATCCTGATGGCGATCTCGAACGCCGAGGGAAGGCTCGTGCTCGCGACCGGTAACAAGAGCGAGCTCTCGGTCGGCTACTGCACGCTCTACGGCGACATGGTCGGCGGGCTCGCCGTGCTCGGAGACGTCTACAAGCGCGACGTCTACGCGCTGGCGGAGAGGGCCAACGCATCGGGCGAGCGGATCCCGAGCAGCAGCATCGAGAAGCCCCCCTCGGCCGAGCTCGCCCCGGATCAGCGCGACAGCGACGATCTGCCCGACTACCCGGTGCTCGACGCGATCCTGGAGCAGGCCGTCGAGGGGCGCCGCGGGCTCGCGTCGATCGTTCCGCCGCAAGGCAGCGATGCGAAGGTGGTGCAGTGGGTGCTCGAAGGGATCGACCGCAACGAGTACAAGCGCCGCCAGTCTCCGCTCGTGCTGCGGACCTCGCTCAAGTCCTTCGGATCGGGGAGGCGGCTACCGGTCGTCCATCGCTACCGCGGGAGCTCGGAATGACATGGGGCGGCGAAAGAGTCGTCAGCCCGCCCGGATCTCACTCGCCCGCGGCGACGCCTCGGACGTTCTCGGCGCGCGCACCGCGCGGCCCTTCCTGGACGACGTACTCCACGACGTCGCCCTCGGCGAGCGAGTCGTAATCGGTAGCGGCGAGGCCCGAGCGGTGGAAGAAGACCTCCTTGCCATCGTCCCCGCGCACGAAGCCGAAGCCGCGATCGCGCACCAGCTTCTTGATCTTGCCGCGCACCTTGGGTCCGCTCGGCACCGCGCGGGCGGTCGCCGGCCGCCGGCCGCGACCGCGGCCGCGCCCCGGACTGAAGCGGTCGGTGAGCACGAACTCCGTCTGGAAGAGACGGATCGGAACGACGAGGTCCTGCAGCTCGGCCGACTCGGAGGAGAGCAGAACCTCTTCCTCGCCGGTCTCCACCACCGCGTAGCGGAGGCCGGTATTCTTGTGCGTGACGCGGCAGCCGGACTCGACCTCTTCCATGGACAACATGACGCGGGACCTCGCTAGCCCCCTGCTCGGCCGCACCGCTCGCGGCGCGACCCTCGGACCGGGCCCGTGCGAGCGGGGCCAGAAGTACAGCGGGAGCGGGAGGTTAGGTAATCCGCGGGGCGCGGTCAAATCCGGCGACGCGCGCGCTGCGCGACGCCGCGCGGCGCGCCGGCTGGGCGGGATCGCGGCCGTCGCCGTGGTCACGGTCCTCGTCCTGCCGACCGCGGCGCCGGCCGAAACCCTGCGCGTCGGGACGAGTGGCGACTACGCGCCCTTCAGCGCGGGCCGCGGCGCCGGGGCGCGAGGCTTCGACCTCGACCTGGCGCGCGCCTTCGCGGCCGAGCGCGGCTACAGCCTCGAGGTGGTGAGCTTCCGCTGGCCCGAGCTACTGGCGGATCTGCGCGCCGGCCGCTTCGACGTGGCGATGTCGGGGATCACGGTGAGGCCGGAGCGCTCCGCCGCCGGCCGCTTCAGCGTCGGCGTCGCCGAGTCGGGAGCCGTGGCGCTCGTGCGCGACTCCGCCCTCCATCCGAGCCTCGATTCGCTCGACGAGCCCGAGGTGCGGATCGGTGTGAACGAAGGGGGGCACCTCGAGCGCGCCGCGCGGGCCCGCTTCCCGCGCGCGACGCTGCTCGCGATTCCGTCGAACGCCGCAGTGGGAAGCGCCCTCGCGCAGGGGCTCGTCGACGCGGTCGTGAGCGACACGCTCGAAGCACCGGGCTGGCTCGAGGGGGCTCCGGGCGCCGAGGCGCTCGACCCCTTCACGCGCGACCGCAAGGCCTACCTGGTGCGCGCGGACCGCCCGGAGCTCGCCGCCGAGATCGACGCCTGGCTGCTCGCGCGGGAGGCCGACGGAACGCTCGCGCGGCTTCGCGCGGATCATCTCGGCCAGGCCGGGCCGCGAACGGCGGCGCCGCTCGCAGCACTGGTCGCGGCGATCGATGAGCGCCTGGGCCTGATGCCCCTCGTCGCCGACGCGAAGCAGCGCCTGGCGCTGCCGCTCGAGGCCCCCACGCGCGAGCGCGCGGTAGAGGAGCGCGGCGTCGCTGCGACGCGCGACGCCGCGCGCGCCGCGGGAGGCGCAGCGCCCTCCGAAGAAGCGGTGCGTGCGCTCTTTCGAGTGCTCGTGCTGGCCGCGAAGGACGTGCAGCGCGCACCGCGCAGCAGCGCGCCAGACGACGCGAACCTGGATCTCGACGCTGATCTTCGACCCGCGCTGCTGCGCATCGGCGATCGGATCGCCTGGCTCAGCGTGCGCCTTCCGATCGGGCTGCGCGTCGCCAACGTGAAGCTGGCGCTTCACGAAGGGCTGCGGACTCCGGGAGTGAGCGCGGCTTCGGTGCATGAGCTCGCCACGGCGATCGCCGCGCTCGCAGCCCCGCCCCTTGTGGAGCCTGACGAAGCGCCGCCTGCGTCCGAATAGGAGGATCCCGTGGACGTCCGCCGGCCGACCGGAGCTCCGATGGGTCGCACTACCGGGCTCCTGATCGCATGCTGCAAGTGCAACGCGCCGCAGCAGGAAGCCGCGTGGGCCGAGTGGTACGACGACCAGCATCTCCCGGACCTGCTCCGGGGTGGCGGCGGCCCGTGGGTCGCGACGCGCTGGGAGCTCGCACGCAAGCCCGAGCCCGGCATGCCCGGAGTCGGCTTCAGCCACGTCACGATCTACGAGTTCGAAGGCGAGCGGCCCGAGCAGGGCGTCGATCGGCTGCTCGATCGCGACCGGGATCTCTACCGCGCGGGACGCATCCACCCGCACCACGCCGTGATCGAGGTTCAGCGCTACCGCGCCCACGGCTCCTTCATCGATAAGCCGGAGCCCTCCTCGGAGCTCCGGGGACACATCCTCGCCAAGATCCTCTGCTCCCGACCCGGGGGCGAGAGCGAGTGGGATGCCTGGGTCGACCGCGAGCACCTTCCCGACATGCTCGCCTCCGGCGCCTTTGCCGCGGCCACGCGCTGGGCGCGCGAGCCGCGTGTCGCGTACGGCGCGAACCACCTCACGCTCTACGACGTCCACCACGCGAGGATCGAGACGGCGGTCGAGCTCTCCGCCGCCGTGATGCCGGCTCTCGCCGCCGCGGGCCGCAAGCATCCCGCCCACACGGGCGGGATGGCGCTCGTCCTCGCCGCATCGGGTCGCCACCGCGGCGCGGGATTGCGCGCGAGCGACGTGCGTTGAGCCGACCCGCTCCAGGCCCCTTCACCTCAGACCCTCGGGCCGTCCGGGATGATGTAGACCGCGATCGCGACGAAGTGGACGGCGGCTCCCGCGATCACGAAGGCATGAAAGAGCTCGTGATAGCCGAAGACCTCCGGGATCGGGTCGGGTCGCTGCAGGCCATAGACGATCGCTCCGGCCACGTAGAACGCGCCGCCCAGGAGCATCAGCGCAGTGGCGGGGACGCCGATCGCGATGGCCACATTCGGCAGGAAGAGGACCGCCACGGAGCCGACGCCGACGAAGATCGCCGCGCTGGCCCATTTCGGCGGCTCGCTCCAGATCGTCTTCAGGATCCCGCCCAGGAGCGCGGTGCCCCAGATTCCGGCCAGCACGACGGACGCCAGTTGCGGCTCGAGCCGAAGCATCGCGATGGGCGTGTAGCTTCCGGCGATCAGCACGAAGATCATCAGCAGGTCGAGACGCGCGACCCAGAAGCGCGCACGCGGAGTCCAGTGGATGCCGTGGTAGAGGGCGCTGGTGCCGAGCAGCCCGACGAGGCTCCCGGCATACACGGCGCTCGCCAGCGTCGCCCGCCCGCTGGGCGCCTGCAAAACCAGCAGGAAACAGGGCAGCAGCGAGACGATGAACGCGTAGCGATGCGAGACTCCCCGCAGTCGCGGCTTCACACGCGCCTTCACCGACGACTCGTCCTCGACCAGGGCAGGGCTCCTTTTACCAGCCGGACAGGTCGTCCTGCGTGACCGGGACGTCCGTGTGCTCGAGCAGCAGCGAGAAGCGGCGCTGCTCCTCCTGCTTCAGCTTCGCTGCGTCGGGATAGAGCTCCGCCGTCACCTCGGCGAAGGCCTTCTCGAAGGCGTCGAGCTTGCGCCTGTCCGGGATCACGATGGTCATCCTCCAGTCCCAGCGCGAGTCCTCGCCCGCGTGGTGGACGGGAAAGGCGGCGTTCATCGACTGGATCTGACCGAGCTCCTTCAGCCGCGGGTCGCTTGCGCGGCGGCACGCCGCAGCACCCGCCAGGACTAGGCACTCGTCAGGCGTACGGGAAAGCGCTCGAGGGTGCGCAGCGCGGTGGCTGGGGCCCAGGGAGGCGTGGCGCCCACGAGCTCGATCTTCGCGAAGCGCCGCAGCAGCGTCTCGAAGGCGACCTGTCCCTCCATGCGCGCGATGCTGGCCCCCATGCAGAAGTGCATGCCCCAGCCGAAGGAGAGGTGCTTGTTGTCGCTGCGGCCCACGTCGAAGCGGTCCGGATCGGCGTAGCGGTCGGGATCGCGATTGGCCGAGGCGAGGCCGAGATGGAAGAGCTCGCCTCTTTGCAGCGGCACACCCGCGACCTCCGAGTCGCCGAGCGCGATCCGCGTGAGGAAGATGATCGGCGGCTCGAAGCGAAGCATCTCCTCGACCGCATTCTGGAGCAGCGCCGGCTCCCGCCGCAGCCTCGCGAGCTCTCCCGGGTTCTGGAGCAGCGTGAAGAGACCGTTGCCGATCAGGTTGCGCGTCGTCTCGTGCCCGGCGTAGAGCAGCTGCACCACCATTGCCACCAGCTCGTCCTTCGAGAGACGGTCGCCGCCCTCCTCGACGGCGATGAGTTCCGACAGGAGGTCATCGCCGGGGCGCGCGCGGCGCTCCGCCACGAGCGCGCCCACGTAGTCGTCGAAGGAGAGGATCGCGCGATCGGCCTCGCGGCGCTCCGCTTCGGTCGGCGTCGCAGTGGCGAGCGAGAGCGCCTCCGTCCAGCGGCCGACCTCGGCGAAGTCGATGGAGGGGACCCCGAGCAGCGAGCAGATCACCTGGAGCGGAAGTCGCTGCGCGAAGGCGTCGTAGAGGTCGACCTCCCTCGCCTCTGCTGCCTCTCCGGCGAGTCGCTCCGCGATCTCCCGGGTGATCGGCCGCACGCGCGCTACCTGGCGTGGCGTGAAGGCGCTCGACAGGAGACTGCGGAGTCGATCATGATCGGGCGGGTCGAGGAACACCAGCGTCCGGCGCACCCACTCGATGTAGGGGCCCTCGCTCCATCCCTGATGCTCGTAGTAGCGCACCCCCATCGCGCCGAAGCGGCGATCGAGCAGCACCTTCGTCACGTCGGCGTGCCGCAGGAAGAACAGGGTCCCGAGCTCGGGGACCCGGGCGACGCGGGCCCCCGCGCGCAGCAGCGGTCCGGCGCTTCCGTGCGGATCGCGGAAGTAGCGCTCGTCGAAGTGGAGCTCCGGCAGCGGCCCGGCAGTCCTCGGAACGGGAATCGCCTGCATCGCTTGCCTCCGTCCGCGCCAGGCAGCTCAGGCCTTGACGCGCTCGTTGAAGACTTCGCCCGCGCAGCGCATCGCGTGCACCATCCGCGGCGTGCCGAGATAGGGCAGCAGGTGGATGAAGAGCTCGATGATGTCGTCCGGCTGGTGGCCGAGTGCCAGCGCGCCGCGCACGTGCAGCTTGAGCTCCTCGGTGGCGCCCATCGAAACCAGTACGGTCATCGTGAGCAGGCTGCGCGTCTTGAGATCGAGGCTCCCCTCGCGCGCCCAGGAGTCCGCATAGCAATGCTCCACACACAGGCGTGCGAGGTCCTTCCCGGCCTCGCTCGGCCACGGCACCCCGCCCCCGTGCTCTCGCCAGCCGGGGGTGAAGATCTTGTCGAGCATCGCCTCGGCACGGGCGGTGCGGTCGTCGGCCATGGTCCCCTCTCTCGTTTCGAATGGTCCGCGCCAGTGTATCCGAGAATGCGCCTCTCCCGACGCGCGAATCTCAGCTTCCGGACTGCTGCGCGATGAGGGCCTCGCGGCGATCGAGCAGGTACTGCCGCAGGTCCGCAACGTCTTCAGCGCTCAGGAAGGAGGCGAACTCCGGCATGCCGCGGTCGAGTCGCCCTCCCTCGAGGACGATCGCGCCGAGCGCCTCGTAGATCGGCGGTTGCGAAGTCCGCAGATCCGGGAGAAAGCCCCCTCCGATGGCGGCAGGGCCGTGGCAGGGTGCGCAGTACTGGAAGTAGAGCTTCTCGCCCTTCGCGACGCGGGTCGGGTCGAGCTGCGCCTCGATCGGGACGACCGGGTCCAGGCGCCGCTGCAGCTCGGGCAGGCGCGCATTTCCGCCGAGCTTCCAGGCCAGCACGCGTCCGGCGTTTCCGCTCGCGACGGTCTCCGGCGGCGGGTCGCCGCTCGCCATCGCGAGCCCGCCGCCGAGGCCGGCGAGGATCGCCACGTACTGCTCGCCGTCGACGCGATACGCAATCGGTGGAGCGACGACGCCGGTGCCAGTCGGCGCCTCGAAGAGCTTCGCGCCGTCGCTTGCGCGGTAGGCGGCGAAACTGGCGCGCCCGGTCCCCTGGAAGACGAGGTTCCCCGCGGTGGCGAGGGCGCCGCCGTTCGAGACATGCGCGTGTTCGACGCGCCAGACCTCGCGCTGACGCAGCGGATCCCAGGCGATGAGCGCCGCGACGATGCGTCCGGTCACCATCGAGAGCGCGCCCGCGTGCGCGTCGATCCCGCTGTTGAAACGCTCCGGCTGGAACGAGAAATCCGGGTCGTCTCGATAGGTGAAGGGCATCTCCAGCGTCGGGATGTAGACGAGGCCGGTCCCCGGGTGGAACGCCATCGGCTGCCAGTTGTGGCCGCCGACCGGGCCCGGATGGATCGTCTGCGGATCGGCGCCGTAGCGCGCGTCTGGCGCCTCGATCGGGCGGCCGGTCGCGAGGTCGACCCCCTGCGCCCAGGTGACCGGGACGTAGTTCTCCGCCGAGAGGAGCTCGCCGGTCTCGCGATCGAGCACGTAGAAGAAGCCGTTCTTCGGGGCCTGCATCAACACGCGGCGCACCCGCCCGCCGATCGGGAGCTCGGCGAGGAGCATGTGCTGCACGGCCGTGTAGTCCCACATGTCGCCGGGCGTGGTCTGGTAGTGCCAGACGAGCTCGCCGCTGTCCGGACGCAGTGCCAGGATCGAAGACAGGTAGAGGTTGTCGCCGCGGCTGCGCAGCCGCTGCGGCCAGGGGCCGCCGTTTCCGGTGCCGACGTAGAGCAGATCGAGCTCGGGATCGTAGGCGAGCGAGTCCCAGACCGTCCCGCCAGCGCCGACCTTCCACCATTCGCCTCCCTCCCAGGTCGGAAGAGCGCGCTCGAGCGCGGCGGACTCCATCGGGAGGGAGGGATCCCCGGGCACCGTGTAGAAGCGCCAGGCGAGCGCCCCGGAGAGCGCGTCATAGGCGGACACGTAGCCGCGCACGCCGATGTCGGCGCCGCCGTTGCCGATGATCACCTTGCCTTTCACGACGCGCGGCGCGCCGGTGATCGTGTACGGGAGCTTCGGATCGGTGGTCTGCACCTCCCAGACGCGGGCGCCGGTCTGCGCGTCGAGCGCGATCAGCCGCCCGTCGAGGGCGCCCACGTAGACGCGGCCGGCGTAGAGTGCGACGCCCCGATTCACGACGTCGCAGCAGGCGTGCGCTCCCACGGCTCCCGGAACCTCGGGATCGAAGCGCCAGAGCTCCCGGCCGGTGCGCGCGTCGAGCGCGAAGACGACGCTCCAGGAACCGGTCGCGTACATCACGCCGTGGTGCACGATCGGAGTCGCCTCGACGCCGCGCGTGCTGCCGATCGCGTAGGTCCACGCGAGGCCGAGCTTCGCCACGTTGCCCTCGTGGATCTGGTCGAGCGGGCTGAAGCGCGACTCGGCGTAGGTCCTGCCGTAGCTGAGCCAGTCATCCACCTCGGCGTCGGCGTCCGCGAGCAGCGCGTCCGTCACCGCTTCCGGCTCGTCGGGCCGTAGCGGAGAACCCGCGCGGCAGGCCAGAGCGAGCAGCCACAGCGCGGCGACGCAGGCCGGGCGGATCCGCATCACCGAGTCACCGCCCGGGCGATCAGCCCCGCGATCGGCGGAAGTACGAGACAGGTCGAGTAGCGGAGCAGTGCGAAGCGCCAGCCCAGCATGGGCACCTCCCAGGCGATGAAGCGGTGGAGCGCGAGGAGCGACCAGCCCGCGAGAAAGGCCACGACGGGGCCCGAGCCGGCCCCGGATTTGATCATCAGCGCGGCGATCGGGATCGAGACGAAGGGGCCCGCCGGAGTCACGACGCCGGCCGCCACCGCGATCAGGATCCCGCGCAGACCGGAATCCGCGCCGAGGTTGCGCGCCATCCACTGCTCCGGGACCACCGCGCTCGCGAGCCCGGCCGCCAGGAAGGACACGAGGATCAACAGTGCGTAGCGGTAGAGGAGCATCCCGCCGTCGCTGAGCCCCTGGCGCAGCAGCTCCTCTCCACCCCGCGCGTAGGCGAGCCAGGCGAGACCGGCGACGGCTGCGACGAGCGCGAACAGGGTTCCATCGAACACGCGGGGTCTCCCGGCCATCGGCGTCAGTAGTACACGGATCGCGTTCGGTGCCGCGGGTGGGCCTTCATCTCCGGTCGCTGGCCGCGATTCCACAGCACGGTGTCGAGGGCCTGGGCCGTGGCGCGCCCGCCCCCGCGCACGATCTCGGCGACGCAACCTTCGACCGCGTGAACCGCGACCGCACGGATCTCGACCTCCTCGGGGGACCCGACCGGCACGAGCTCCTCGGCATCGATCCGTTGCGCCAGCGAAGCTTCGTAGACCAGCACCCCTTCCCTGCGAAGCACGTGGGGGACCAGATTGTCCGCGAAGAGCGTGAGGCGGTCGAGATCGCGGAAGCGACCGGGCCCCTCGCCGCGAAACGCCGCCGCGAGATCCGCGGCGGTGAGCTGGGCGCGCTTGTAGAGCGGCACCTCGAGCTCCTCGTAACGGGAGACGTCGCGGTAGAAGCTCATCTGCGCGAGAACCTCGACGAGGGCCGCCGCGGAGCCCCCCGCCTCCTCCACCGGCCCCTCGAAGCGGCCCGCGTGGCGCGAGACGAGCAGCCGTCCCAGCTCGGCGAGTGCGCCCGCGAAGTGGCCCATCAGCTCGGCGGCCTCCGGCACGCTCGGGTCCTGCCCGAAAGTGGACGCGCAATCGCCCGCGCTGAGCTCGCAGAGCTCCTCGGCACTCCACGGCCCCTTCGCCTCGAAGCGCTCGCGCAGCCCCGTCGCGATCGTGAAATAGCCCGAGTGCCCGGGCCGCTTGCGCAGGGCCGGGAACCAGCCCGAGCCGAAGTTGATCGCATCGAGGATCAGCACGTAGGCGAGCGTCGCCTCGGGCGAGCCGAGATCCTGGTGCGCGGGATCGAGGTGAGAGGCGGGAGCAGGGGTGTTCCCGAGCTCCGCGGCCAGCGCCCGCAGCCGCAGGGCGTCGATCCGCACGAAGCGCGCGCGCCGCTGGACCTCTGCGCAGGCCTCGCGAATGCGATCGAGGACGTCGGCGCTCAAGCCGCGGGACCGATCAACATCAGCGCAGCGGGCAGCATCTCGAAGCGGGCCGGGAGCCGGCCGAGGGGCTCGCCATCGAGCTCGAGCGGAACGGGCGCCCCGCGCGGCTCCGCCTCGACGACGCGCCCGCGGCGCGCGCGGACCGCAGGATCCGCGAGATGCGTGCCGCGGTAGAGCTGCGGGAGCCTGCGCAGCAGCTGCGCCCGTCCGAGACCGCACACCGCGACGACGTCGAAGAGCCCGTCATCCGTCCGCGCCTCGGGCGCGATCTGCATTCCGGCGCCGAAGTAGCGGCCGTTGGCCGCCGCGGCGAGTACGAGAGGGCCGTCGTGGACGAGCTCTCCGTCGACGCGCAGCACAACCGACTCGCTGCGATGACGGGCGATCGCGCGCAGCGAGCCCATCAGGAAGGAGGCGCGCCCGCCGAGCAGCCGGGGACTTCGCTTCACGAGCTCCACGACGCGTCCACTCACGCCGAAGCTCGCGACGTTCACGAAGTGCGCACTTGCCGGGCGCCCGGAGGCATCGACGAAGCTCGCGCGCCCCGCGTCGATCGGCCGGGGCTTGCCCTCGCGCAGGCAAGCGATCGCGTGGTCGAGATCGCGCGGCACGCCGAGCGTGCGCAGGAAATCCCCGCCCGTGCCGAGTGGGAGCGCGCCGATCGTCGCGTAGCCGCCGAGCCCCGCGGCGAGCAGGCCGGTCGCGACCTCGGAGAGGGTCCCGTCACCCCCGGCCACGATCAGCCGCTCCCAGCCCGCCCGCACCGCCTCGCGCGCGATGCGCTCTGCGTCCCGCGGCCCGCGCGTGCGCTCGACGTCGAGCGGACCGAGACCCGCGCGCAGGCGTCTCAGCAGCGAGTCCGCGCGCCGGCCGGTGGCCCCGTTGCGGCTGCGGGGGTTCAAGATCAGGAGGGTCCTGCGCGGCACGCTGCGGATCTTACAGGCCCCGCCGCCGCGGCGTGACCCGGGGGGACAACGCCTCAACCGGGACTCCCGGGCGGTCGATGAGCGCCCCCGGGGATCCGCAACCGATGACGCTCTTCGAGGTGGCGCTCGAGCTCAACATCGCGCTCGCGCTCTGGCTATGCCTGGGCGTGAGCCAGGCGGACCGCTCCACCCCCGGCCGCGGCACCTTTGGGGCGCTCTGTCTCTCGGCGATGCTCTGGTGTACCGGCGAGCTCGTGGAGCAACGGGGGCTCGCGGACGAGTGGATCGGCGACCGGATCAAATACCTGGGCGTGCTCACGCTGCCGCCGCTCTGGGCCGCGTTCGCCGCGCACGTGGCCCGCTTCGACGTCGCGCGACGCGCGCCCTGGTTCACACTCGTGCTGCTGCTTCCGCAGCTGATCCTCTTCGGCCTGCTCTTCGCGGGCGGCTGGAGCTCCCTGTACCTCACGACCATCCAGGACGGGGGCGATCACTACGGTCCGCTGTGGTGGGTCTCGCTGGGCTACTCGTACCTGCTCGTGATCGGCGGTTCCGCAGCGATGATCGCATCGGCGCTCCGCGAGCGGCGCGCGGGAACCTGGCGGCGCCAGCTGGCGGTCGCCTTCGCGGCGCTCGTCCCACTGCTGGGCAACACCGTGTACATGGCCTCAGGACTGCGTTCGCCCTATCCGTCGGCTCCCATTCTGTTCTGCATTGCATTGATCGCACTGAGGCAGACGCTCTTCAGCGGCAGCCTGCTCCAGACACTCCCGGTGAGCCACGCGGAGCTCGTGACGCAGCTGCCGACGCCGCTGCTGCTGACGGACAAGCGCGGTGCCGTCGTCCAGCTGAACCCCGCCGCCGAACGTCGGCTCGGTATTCTCGAGGCGCACGCGCTCGGTCGCTCTCTCGACGCGGTGCTCGCGGAAGCCTCCGAGCCGCTCGAATGGGACAGCACGCCGGTGCACTGCGGCTCGCGCGAGATCGGCCAGATCGTGCTGCTCGACTCCCCCGCCAAACACCGCCCGTCCTGACGCTACGTCCTCGGGCCCGCCCTCAGGAGATTCAGCGCCGAGCCGGCGCGGAACCAGCGGATCTGCTCGTCGTTGAGCGTCTGGCGCGCGCGGAGCTCGTCCCGGGTGCCATCGGCGTGGTGCAGCACGACGCCGATCTCGCTGCCGGGTACCAGGTTCGCGAGGCCGGTGATGCTCACCCGGTCCGCCTCTCTCACCTTCTCGTAGTCGGCGGGATCGGCGAAGCTGAGCGGCAGCACACCCTGCTTCTTCAGGTTCGACTCGTGGATCCGCGCGAAGCTGCGGACGAGCACTGCGGCGCAGCCGAGCAGGCGCGGCGACATCGCGGCGTGCTCCCGACTCGAGCCTTCGCCGTAGTTCTCGTCGCCCACCACGACCCAGCGCAGGCCGCTGGCCTTGTAGTGACGCGCGATCGCGGCGAAGCCCGCCCCCGCCTCGCCGGAGAGCAGGTCCTTGCCCTTGCCCGTGGCACCCGTAAACGCGTTCACCGCGCCGGTGAACATGTTGTCGCTGATCTTCTCGAGGTGGCCGCGGTAGCGCAGCCAGGGGCCGGCGGGTGAAATGTGGTCCGTCGTGCACTTGCCGGCGGCTTTGAGCAGCAGCGGCAGCTTCTCGAAATCGCGCCCATCCCACGCGGCGAAGGGCTCGAGCCGTTCCAGCCGCTCGCTGTCGTCGGCGATCCCCACCTCGACCGAGCGGCGCTGCGCGGGAGGCGGTGCGTAGCCTTCGAGACTCCGAACGAAGCCCTCGCGCGGCACCTCGGGCGCGGGGGCCGGCGGCCGCAGCCGGAAGCGCACCCCGCCCTCGCCCTCGAGCTCGTCGCGCTGCGGGTCGAAGCTGAGGCGACCGGCCAGAGAGAAGGCCACGACGATCTCGGGGCTCGCGATGAAGGCGTTGGTGGAGGCGTTCCCGTCGTTGCGCCTGCGGAAGTTCCGGTTGTAGGAGGTGAGGATGGAGTTCTCCTCGCCGGACGGGACGTCGTCGCGCTTCCACTGCCCGATGCAGGGGCCGCAGGCGTTTGCGAGCACCGTGGCGCCGATCGCCTCGAAGTCTCCGAGCTGCCCGTCGCGCGCGATCGTGCGGTAGATCTGCTCGGATCCCGGCGTGACGAGGAGCTGCGTCTTCGCGCGCAGACCGTGCTGCTTCGCCTGGCGGGCCACGTCCGCGGCGCGCTCGAGGTCCTCGTAGGACGAGTTGGTGCAGCTGCCGATCAGCGTCGACGAGAGGCGCTCCGGGTAGCCGTGCTCGGCCGCGTCCGCGGCCATGCGCGAGACGGGGCGAGCGAGATCCGGAGTATGGGGACCGACGATGTGCGGCTCGAGGCGCGCGAGGTCGATCTCGATCATCTCGTCGAAGAAGCGCTCCGGGTGCCGCTCGACCTCGGGGTCCGCGCTCAGCAGCTCCGCGTGAGCGGTCGCAAGATCGGCGAGCTCTTCGCGTCCGGTGCTCTTCAAGTAGAGGGCCATGCGCTCGTCGTAGGGAAAGATCGAGGTCGTGGCGCCGAGCTCCGCGCCCATGTTCGTGATCGTGGCCTTTCCGGTGCAGCTGATCGCGCGCGC
Source organism: uncultured Spirochaetales bacterium (assembly GCA_964413375.1). GTDB lineage: Bacteria > Myxococcota_A > UBA9160 > UBA9160 > SMWR01 > CAZUYC01. The sequence continues at coordinate 21,493 of CAYPSI010000089.1, forward strand.
GCCGGGACCGAAGTACTCGATCACGCGGTTCGTGCCGCCCTTCACCGTGAGGAGCTCGCAGACCTTCAGGATGACGTCCTTCGGCGCCGTCCAGCCCGAAGGCGCGCCGAGCAGGCGCACGCCGACGAGCTTCGGCTGGAGCACCTCCCAGGGGAAGCCCGCCATCACGTCGACCGCGTCGGCACCACCGACGCCGCAGGCGAACATCCCGAGACCGCCCGCGTTCGGCGTGTGCGAGTCCGTCCCGATCATCATCCCGCCCGGGAAGGCGTACTGCTCGAGCACGACCTGGTGGATGATCCCGGCGCCCGGCCCCCAGAAACCGATCCCGTAGCGCGCGGAAGCCGAGCGCAGGAACTCGTAGACCTCGCGGTTCTGCTCGCCCGCGGTGGCGAGGTCGGTCGCCGCGCCGACGCGAGCCTGGATCAGGTGGTCGCAATGTACGGTGGTCGGGACGGCCGTTTCGTCGCGCCCGGCGAGCATGAACTGCAGCAGCGCCATCTGCGCGGTCGCGTCCTGCATCGCGACGCGGTCGGGTCGCGTCTCGACGTAGCTCACTCCCGGATCGAGCTCGGCGCGCTCTGCGTCGGCCAGGTGGCCGAGGAAGATCTTCTCCGCGCAGCTGAGCGGGCGCCCGAGCCGGCGGCGGATCGTCGCGACGTTGCGCGCGAGCGTGGCATAGGCACCGCGCACCAGCGCGGGAGTCGTCTCGATGACCGGCATGTCTCCCTCCCGGAGCACCGAAGGTAGCAGGTCCGGTCGCTCGCGATGGATTCACGCGCCTAGCTCCGCGAGCAAGTGCGCCGACGAGCGCGCGGCGGCGCGGAAGTCGCCGAGGTGCAGGCTCTCGTTCTCGCCGTGCGCGTTGCAGGGCGGATCCTCGAGGCCGAGCAGCAGCGCCGGGATCCCGCCCATCACGTCGGCGAAGGGCGCGACGAAGGGGATGCTGCCACCACAGCCGATCTCGATGGCCGCACGACCGAAGCCGGCGGCGAGCGCGCGGCGCGCGGCCGCAAAGGCGGGCCCGATGGGACGGGTGCTCCAGCCCGACACGACCGCGACGGGCTCGGCGCGGACCTGCGACCCGAGCGGCGGATCGCCCTCGAGAAACTCCACGATGCAGCGGGCCACACGCGCCGCGTCCTGCCCCGGCGCGATCCGGACCCCGATGCGCGCCCGCGCCTCCGCAACCAGCTGGTTCGACGCCTGCGCGAGAGGGACGGCCTCGAGCGCAATCACTGCGATCGCGGGGCGGAACCACAACCGCTCGTACACCGAGAAGGCCGCGTCCCCGGCCAGGGCGAGGCCGGGGAGCATGCCGGCGTCGGCGCGAAAGCGGGCCTCGTCCCAGGGAAGCGCAGCGAGGCGGGCGCGATCCGATGCGGAGAGCGCTGGCACGTCGTCCGCGATTCCCGGTACCGCAGGCGCGCCCGAAGCATCGACGAGACGCGCGAGCAGACCCGCGAGCGCGGTCGCCGCGTCGGGTACCGGGCCGCCCCACATCCCGCTGTGGAGCGGATGGTCGAGCGCCCGCAGCGTCACATCGACGTTCACGATCCCGCGCAGGCTCGTCGTGAGCGACGGGATCCCCGTCGCGAGATTCGCGGTATCCGAGAGCACCAGCACATCGCAGGCGAGGCGCTCGCGGTGCGCGCGCAGGAATTCCGCGAGGTGGCCGGACCCGATCTCCTCCTCGCCCTCCACGATCACCTTCACGTTGATCGGGAGGCGCCCCTCGGCCTCGAGCCAGGCGCGCAACGCCGCCGCGTGGAGCACGATCCCCGCCTTGTCGTCGACGACGCCGCGCCCGTAGAGGCGCCCGTCCGCCCGCAGCGTCGGCTCGAAGGCCGGCGTCTCCCAGCACTCGAGGCGACCCGGCGGCTGCACGTCGTGATGCGCGTACACGAGCGCGGTCGGCGCGCCCGGGCCCGCGCGGCAGTGCTCGCCCACCACGTAGGGGTGGGCACCGGGGACCCGCAGCACCTCGACGCTCTCGAGGCCGACGTCTCGCAGCAGCTGGGCCACGGCATCCGCCGAGAGAACCAGCTGCTTCGGATCGAAGCCCGGCGCGGACACGCCCGGGATGCGCGCGAGCGTCACGAGATCGCGCTGCGTGGCCTCGAAGCGCCGCTCGAGCGCGTCGATCACGGTGCTGGGCGCCGCCACGGCGCAGGAGCGTAGCACCGCACGACCTCCGCTAGGATGACGATGATGCAGCCCCGCTCGCGACGCGTTCCCGGCGCCCACGGCCTCGACCTCCACCTGCTCGAGTGGTCCGACGAGGGCGTGGCACTGCTCCTGCTGCACGGCTTCGGAAACGATGCGCACATCTGGGATGATTTCGCGCCGGCCGTGGCGCCCTACTACCGCACGCTCGCCCTGGACCAGCGCGGACACGGCGACTCGGCGTGGGATGCCGAGCGCCGCTACGAGCACGCTACGATGGTCGCGGACATCGAAGCCGCCACGACGGCGCTCGATGTGGAACGCCTCGTGATCGTCGGACACTCGCTCGGAGGCCGCATCGCGACGCTCTTCGCAGGCCGCCAGCCGGAACGGATCGCGGGTCTGGTACTCGTCGACATCGGACCCGAGCTCGACCCGCGCGGCATCCTGCGCATCCGCATGGAGGTCGAGTCGAGCCAGGAACCGGTGTTCACCTCGGTCGAGGAGTACGGACGCCTGCTCTCGCTGCACTACCCCGCTGCGCAGCCGAAGGCGCTGCTGCGGATGGCGCAGCACGGCCTGCGCCAGCGTGAAGACGGACGCTATGTGCTGAAGATGGACCCGGCGCTGCGCGGCGCAGGTTTCGCCGGCTCGCCGGAGGATGCCGCGCTGCGGGAGCGCCAGATGTCCGAGGCGCAATGGGACGCGCTGCGCCGGATTGCGTGTCCGACCCTCGTGGTCCGCGGTGCAGCATCCGACGTCTTTTCCGCGGAGACGGCCGAGCGCATGGTGGACGAGGTACTCGCGAAGGGCCGCCTCGCCGTCGTGCCGCGCGCCGGCCATTCGGTGATGACCGACAATCCGGAGGGATTCCGCGAGGCCGTCGCCGCGTTCGTGCTGACGGAATAGGGGACGCGGATCGACCCGTATCCCCGCAGGGATCGAATCGAATCGCCCCGCCGATCGTCCGAGCGAGTGTGAGCACGTCGACCGCCCCGTGGGCCTCGAACGTGGCGGGGACTGCCGCCCTCCGGGCTCGCTCGCTAGAATGCGCCCTCCTCCGGCCGCCCGGCCGGGCACTCCGTCGAGATCCGGAGAGAAGCAGTGCAGCGGAGAAAACCAGCTTGCCCGAGCTTCGCACTCGCGTCGCCGTCCTCTTCGCCCTCCTCGCGCTCCTGACGCCGGTGCGCGCCCCGGCCGAGCCGGCCGCGTCCGCCGACCCGGCAGCCGCCGCACCGGTCGTGGAGAAGCTTCACGAGGCGCTGCTCGGCGTGATGAAGGACTCCAAGACCCTTGGCTACGACGGGCGCTACGAGCAGCTGTCTCCGGCGATCCGCGAGATCTTCGATCTCCCCTTCATGGCCGAGAAATCGGTCGGGAGACACTGGAAGAGCGCGAGCGAGGAGAACCAGCGCGCGTTGGTCGCGACCTTCTCGCGCTTCACCATCGCCAACTTTGCGGGCCGCTTCGACGGTTTCTCCGGACAGTCCTTCCGAACGCTCGGCGTGGAGCCCGCGACCTACGGAACGGTGCTCGTGCACACGCGCCTCGACGAGCCGGGGGACGAGGGCGTCGCGCTCGACTACCGGCTGCGATCCGTAAACGGGAACTGGCGGATCGTCGACATCTATCTCAATGGAACGGTGAGCGAGCTCGCGCTCCGACGCTCGGAATACTCGGCGCTGATCCAGCGCGAAGGCTTCGATGCGCTCCTCGTGAAGCTCGACGAGCGCATCAACGATCTCAAGCTTCCGAGAGAAGATCAGTCCTGAGCGGCTCCGTCCCGTTGCTCTCCGCACCCCCAGGAATCCGGAAACAGCAGCGCGAGATCCGCGTCGCGACGGCTGCGCGCATCGGCGATCTCGTGCTCACGGTTCTGCTGATAGGCGCTGCGCATCACCGAGTAGAAGTCGACGGACGATCTCCGCAGCTCGGTGATCTGCGTGCCGACCTCCTCGCGCAGCGATAGACCGGCTCCTCCCCCCCACAGGAGCTGCGTGGGAACCCCGAGCACATAGTTGAGCGGCTGCAAGAAGTAGTCGACGGCGTTTCCAACGCCGTCGCGCACGTTCGTGGGGCCGAACACTGGAATCACCAGGTAGGGCCCGCTACCGACCCCCATGAGACCGAGGGTCTGCCCGAAGTCCGCGGGGTGTACCTCCCAGCCCGCCTCCTTGCTCGGCTCGAAGATCCCCAGGACCCCGAGGGTCGAGTTGAGCGCGAAAGAGCCGAGCGCCTGGCCGGCATCGCGAAATCTCAGCTGGAACAGGTGATTCGCGACGAAGACCGGCGTGTTCAGATTCTGGAGCGCCCTGCGGATGCCGACGCGCACGGGATCCGGGGTGACGAAGCGGTAGGCGCGGGTGACGGGCGACCAGAACCAGTCGTCGAGCTTCCGGTTGAAGAAGAAGATCGCGCGGTTGCCCTCTTCGAGCGGATCGGCGACGGGAGCGGCCGCCTGGAACTCCGCGGCCTCGTCCTCGAAGAGCGGGTCCGCTTCCGTCGTCAGCGAATCTTCTCCCGCGGGGGACACCGGCGGCGCCGCGCCCTCCTCGGCAACGGCGGCGAACGCGAGGCAAGTGACCGCCATCCAGACGGAAATCGCCGCACGACACCAAGCTGCTGCCACGCGCGCTCTCCATGGATTGGGGGGGCGGCACCACACTGGGTCCCGGGATCCACCACGGGCGGGACTCAATCCCGGTCGAACTGCCGCCGACGAGTATACGGGCGCCGGAGTTCGGGCTGCAAACCGGGGATGGCATGTTAGGATCTCGCCCTCGCGGCACAGTCCGCATCGCGGCGAGCCCCCTGCTCGAACCCGGCGACCCGGCGATCTCCCCCTCAGTGAGATCTGACCCGAAGCTCCAATGGGAGGCGAAAGCATGGACGTCTTCGAGAAGTGCTTTGAATCGGCCCAGCGATCCGATCCGATCCGCGCAGCGGGGGTCTACCCCTACTACCGCGTGATCTCCTCCGCCCAGGATCCCGTCGTGATGCATGACGGGCGCGAGCTCGTGATGCTCGGCTCGAACAACTACCTGGGCCTCACCAACGACCCCGAGGTGAAGGAAGCGGCCGCGACGGCGCTCGCCCGCTACGGAACGGGCTGCGCGGGCTCGAGGCTCCTCAACGGAACCCTCGACGTGCACGTAGAGCTCGAGGCGCGCATCGCCGAGTTCATGCGACGCGAGGCGGCACTCACCTTCTCGACCGGCTTCCAGGTCAATCTCGGCGTGCTGTCCTGCCTGCTCGACCGCTCGGACGTCGCCTACCTCGACGCGCTCGACCACGCCTGCATCATCGACGGCTGCAGGCTCGGCTTCGGCAAGAGCCACAAGTTCCGCCACAACGACATGGAGGATCTCGAGAAGAAGCTCCAGAACGCGACACCTGATCGCGGCAAGCTCATCGTCGTGGACGGCGTCTTCTCGATGGAGGGCGACCTCGCCCCCCTGCCGCGCCTCGTCGAGCTGAAGCAGCGCTACGGAGCGCGCCTGATGGTGGACGATGCGCACGGAATCGGTGTCTTCGGAGAGCACGGGCGCGGGACGCCCGAGCATTTCGGCGTCGAGGCGGATGTCGACCTCGTGATGGGGACCTTCTCGAAGTCCCTCGCGGCCGTCGGCGGCTTCGTCGCGGGCGACCGCTACGTGATCGAGCACATCCAGCACACGGCGCGCGCCCAGATCTTCTCGGCCGCACCGCCTCCCTCGTCGATGGCCGCGGCGCTCAAGGCCCTCGAGATCGTCGAGCGCGAGCCCGAGCGCCGCAAGCGGCTGTGGGAGAACACCGAGTACATGAAGCGCGAGCTCACGACGCTCGGCTTCGACACCGGACACTCGGAGTCGCCCGTGATCCCGATCCTGGTCGGCGAGGACATGACCTCGTACACCATGACGACACACCTCGGAGACGAGGGCGTCTTCGTGAACCCCGTGGTCTCGCCAGCGGTGCCGCCGGGGCGCGCGATGATCCGCACCTCGTACATGGCGACACACACGCGCGAGCATCTCGATCGCGCGCTCGAGGCCCTCGCGAAGGTGGGCCGCGAGTTCGGGATCATCTAGCCCGATGAACTCCGCTCGCCTGAGCGGGGTGCAGCGAGAGCCGCAGCGACCCGCGCTCACGCGCCGCGAGCTGCTCGCCGCGGCCGCTGCGGCCGGGCTCGGCTGGGCCTGTGGGGCGCGACCGTCGGCGCTCGAGTCAGTGCCGGCGGAGATCCGGGCTCTGCACGACGAGAGCCTCGTCTTCGACCTCCATATCGACACGTTGCTGTGGATGCGGCTGCTCGGCTACGACCTGGCGAAGCGCCACCGACCGGCCTTCCCCGCCGCGGCCTTCGCCTGGCAGATGGACCTCCCCCGCGCGCGCGACGGCGGCCTCGACGGCGCGGTGCTCGGGATCGTGGTGAGCCCCGACGAGGAGCTCCCGGGGCAGATCCTGCCGCTGCGGCTGCTCGCGCGCGTCGAGCGCGGAAGGGGGCTCCCGCAGACCCTCGAGACGCTCGACCTCCTCGCCGCCACGGCTCGCTCACAGCCGGGCCAGCTCGCCTTCGCGCGCACCGGCACGGAGCTGCGCGCCGCCGTGGCGTCCGGTCGCTTCGCCGCGCTAGCCGGACTCGAGGGCGCGCACGGCATCGGAGACCGCCTCGAGAATCTTCACGGCGCGTGGGAGCGCGGCCTGCGGATGATCGGCCTCGCCCACTTCCAGGCGAGCGCCGCCGCCTACCCGATGACGGACCCCTCCGCTGCCGATCGCGGCCTCACGCCCTTCGGCCGGGAGCTCGTGGCCGAGATGGAGACACTGCGCATGCTGGTCGACCTCGCGCACGTGAACGCCCGCGGCGTCGACGACGCGCTCGGCGCGATGACGCGGCCCTTCGTCGTGAGCCACTCCGCCTGTCACGCCGTCCACGCTCACCCGCGAAACCTCTCGGACGACCAGCTGCGCCGGATCGCGGATCGGGGAGGCATCGTGGGGCTCGCCGTCGGCCGCGAGTTCCTGGGCCCAGGCGGGCTCGATGCGCTCTTCGCGCATGCCGAACACGCACGCGGGGTCGCCGGCGAGGATGCGCTCGCGATAGGGAGCGACTGGGACGGCGCGATCGTCCCCGCCCCCGGGCTCGAGGACGTGACGGCCCTCCCCTTCGTCACGCAGGGCCTGCTCGAGCGCGGCTGGCAGCCGGACGCGGTGCGCAAGCTCCTCGGCGAGAACGCGCTGCGCGTGATCACCGAGGTGTGTGGCTAGCCCCAGGCGAGCGGAGTTCATCGAGCCTGCCTCCGCGCGGCGGCGAGGGCCTGCCGGCCCGCGAAGTCGTCGACGAACTGCCTCGCGGTACGACCCGAGCGGCTCGCGCGGTCGAGGGCCCAGCGCAGCGCCTCGCGGCGCAGCAGCTCGGGCTCGACATGGACACCCGCGCGCTCGGCGTAGCGGTCGACGATCGCGAGGTAGGTGGCCTGGTCGAAGCCGTAGAAGCCGAGCACGAGGCCGAAGCGGTCCGAGACGGCGAGCTTCTCCTCGAGCGCCTCGCCGAGATGCAGCTCGCCCGCGTCGTCGAGCCCGGCGCCCCGATTGTCGGCGACGCTCTCGGGGAGCAGATGGCGGCGGTTGCTCGTGGCGACGATGCGAACGTTCTCGGGCGGCGCGACCAGGCTTCCCTCGAGCGCGGCCTTGAGCTCACGGTAGCGCGGGTCGCCGGCGTCGAAGGCGAGATCGTCGCAGAAGAGCAGGAAGCGCTGCTTCGCAGCAGACAGCGCGGCGAGCACGTTCGGAAGATCGACGAGGTCTTCTTTGTGGACCTCTACGATGCGGAGTCCGCGAGCGGCGAAGCGCGGGAGGAGTCCGCGTACCGCCGAGGATTTCCCGGTGCCGCGCTCGCCAAAGAGGAGCACGTGGTTCGAGGGAAGCCCGCCCACGAACTGCTCGACGTTCGCGACCAGGCGCGAGACGGCTCGCTCGACGCCGACGAGGTCATCGAGGTCGAAGAGCGCGGGC
>CAYPSI010000090.1:0-4790 GCA_964413375.1 uncultured Spirochaetales bacterium
AGCGCTCCACTCCCCGGGAGCTCTGCGCCGGGTGTACGATCGAGGTGGGAAAGTATCTTCGTTCCCGGAAGGGTTTAGACCTGCCCCGATTCCGTAGACACTTACTCTACACCGCGAGTCCAGGAGCTTCCTGATCTCCTGCTGAAAGTGTAAACCATGTCTTCCATTCGAACCCGAGACGAGCGCGAGAAGGGCAAGCGGGCCGCGATGTCGCTGCGCGAGACGCCGGCTCCCGACCCGTCGGACCTCGAGGCGAACGTGCGCTGGCTGCGCGACCGCGAGCAGCTCAAGACGCTCTACCAGAGATACGCCTACGGGGTCGACACCCGCGATTTCGAGATCGTTCGCTCCGTCTTCCACCCCGACTGCACGGTCAGCGGGACCCTCGAGGACGGCGCCCTCGGGCCCTACCTCGAAGGGATCGAGGCCGCGCTACCGCAGTGGGACGCCACGATGCACTTCATGGGCAACCAGTACGTGCAGATCGATGGGGATCGGGGCCACGTCGAGACCTGGGTGGTCGGCTACCACATGGAGGCCCCCGATAGCCCCCTCGATCACCTCGTACTCGGACTGCGCTACCAGGACGACGTCGTCCGCGTCGACAACGACTGGAAGATCATCCGGCGCAACACCGTGAAGCAGTGGCATACCGGCACCTTCCCCAGGCCCTCGTTGGGCCCGCCGAGCTATCCGCGACGCTCGTGAGCTGCCTTCGACGCGAGAGGCGGCGACCCGCCTGAACCCGCCGCGATGCTGCGGATCACCCCACGGGGCACCGGATTCGTTTCCCACGGGGGGAGCGTGGGGGTTAGAATGGTCCCCACACAGATCTCCTACGGATTCGGTTCGAGCGATGCCGCTCATGGCCCATGACGAGCCCGACACGACCGGACGGCTCCGACGAACCGTCGCGCGCTTCTTCCGGGTCTCCGCCTCCGAGGAGGTGGATTCCCTCCTCGCGGAGTTCCAGGTCCTCGAGATTCCCGGCAGCGCGTGGCTCTTCCGGCAGGGAGATCCCGCGGACGCACTCTTCCTGGTCGCTCGCGGCCGGCTCCAGGTCTGGGGCGAGGACGAGGAGGGAGGCGCTGCGCGGCTGCTCGGGGAGCTCGGCAGCGGCCAGAGCGTCGGCGAGGTGGGCCTGCTCACCGGCGGCACCCGCACCGCGGGTGTGCGCGCGATCCGCGACAGCCTACTGCTGCGCCTCGATCGCGCAGCCTTCCATCACCTCGCCGCGAGGCACCCCGCGCTCGTGCTGAACGTGACGGCCCAGGTGGCGGAGCGGCTACGCGACCGCACCGCCGCGCACGGCGGCGTCGCGCGCGGACTCGAGAACCTGGCGGTGCTACCGCTCGGGCAGGAAGCGCGGGTAGCTCGCCTCGCCGCGCAGCTCGCAACGGCACTCGAGGCGCACGACTCCGTCCGGCATCTGGTCGCGAGCTGGGCCGGCGATCGCGACGAGTCCGCCCTCGCAGAGGCGCTGCACGAGCAGGAGGAACGCCATCGCTTCGTCGTGCTCGAGGCCGAGTCGCGGCGCTCGGCGTGGTCGGAGCTCTGCCGGCGCCATGCGGACGTGTTGCTCCTCGTCGCCGACGCCCGGGCGACACCCTCGGCGGGGCCTTGGGCGTCTCTCGGTCGGAAGGAGGGGGCCGCGGCACGTCGCATCCTGGTGCTCCTCCACCCCGGCGACGAGATCTCGGGGACGGCGCGTTGGCTGGCGGCGCTGCCCGCCGACCAGGTGCACCACATCCGAGCAAGCTGCGCGGAGCGCGACATCGCGCGGCTCGCCCGCGTGCTGGCTGGCGAGGCGGTCGGGCTCGTCCTCGGCGGCGGGGCGGCGCGCGGCTTCGCCCACGTGGGCGTCATCCGAGCGATCGACGAAGCGGGCATCCCTGTGGATTGGGTGGGCGGGAGCAGCATCGGCGCGGTCTTCGCGGCGGCGCGCGCGCTCGACTGGGAACCGGCCCGCATCGACGCACTCGCGCGCAAGGCCTTCGTCGAGGAAAACCCCCTCGGCGATTTCACGCTTCCGCTGGTCTCCCTGCTGAGCGGGCGCCGCCTGCGCCGCCTCGTGCTCCAGTACTTTGGCGGCGACATCGAGGACCTCCCGATTCCGTATTTCTGTGTGTCGAGCCACCTCGACCGCGGGGAGCTCACGGTGCACGAACGCGGCCCCCTCTGGCGGGCGATTCGCGCGAGCGTCGCGCTGCCGGGCGTGCTTCCACCGGCGGTCGTCGACGGCCACCTGGCGATCGACGGCGGCATCCTGAACAACCTGCCGGTGGACGTGATGCGCGAGCGCCCGGTCGGGCGCGTGATCGGCGTGGACCTGTCCGCACGCAAGGAACGCCGGGTAGACTACGACGAAGTCCCGGGCCCGCTCGAGATCCTGCGCAACCGCCTGCTCCCCTTCGGCCGGCGCAAGTCCGCGCCCAACATCCTCTCGCTGATGATGAAGGCGTCGCTGGTTGCGAGCGCCGCCCACAGCCGGTCGATGCACAAGCAGGCCGACCTGCTGCTGATGCCTCCGGTGGGAAGCTTCGGACTCCTCGACGTGCGCTCCTTCGACCGCATCGTGACCGTCGGCTACGAGTACGCGCGGGAACACTTGGCGGCGTGGAAGCCGGCCGCGCGCGCACCCTTCGCAGCGACCGCCGCGGAACGGGCCTAGCGGGGTTTCGCCAGCATGTCCCAGCAAACGAAGCAGGCGAGGCGTCGCTGGCCGTGGCTGGCGGTCGCCGGGCTCTTGCTACTCGCCGCGGGAGGGCTGCAGCTGCGGATGCGTGCGAGCGAGGCCTCGGCGCTGCCCTCGGTGGCTGCGCCGCCCGAGCCGGCGGCCGCGCAGGGCGTCTCCGCTCGCGGCCGCCTCGAGCCCCTCGATGGCATCCTGCGGCTCGCGGGCCCCTCCTCGACGGCCGTCACCGTGATCGCTCGACTGCTCGTGAACGAGGGCGACCGCGTCAGCGCGGGCCAGCTCCTCGCGACCATCGACACCGAGCCCATCCTCGAGGCCCAGATCCACGAGGTCGAGGCGCAACTGCGCAATGCCGAGCGCGAGTACGCCCGCAGCCAGGAGCTCAACGTGGGCCGGGTCGCCTCGGATTCCGATCGCGACCGCTGGGAGACGCGCGTGGCGGTCGCCCGTGCGCAGCTCGCGCGGGCCCGGGCCGAGCTCGAGCGGGCGCGCATCACCGCACCGGCGGCGGGACTCGTGCTCGACGTGCACGCGCGGCCCGGGGAGCGCATCGGAGCGGAGGGAATCCTCGAGCTCGGACGCGTCGACACGATGTATGCGATCGCCGAGGTCTACGAGACCGATGTCGGCCGCGTACGCCCCGGCCAGCGCGCGCGCGTGACGAGCCCGGCCCTCCCCGGCCCTCTCGTCGGCCAAGTCGAGTGGATCCGCCCCAAGGTCGAGAAGCAGGACGAGATCGGAACCGATCCCGCCGCGCGCAAGGATGCGCGCGTGGTGGAGGTGAAGGTACTCCTCGAAGACAGCGCGGCCGCGGCTCCCTTCACGAACCTTCAGGTCGAAGTCGAGATCGAGCCCTGAACCCGGGATGGCGCGCCGAACCGCTCCCCTCGGATGGCTCCAGCTGCGCTACCGGCCGCTCCGGCTGCTGGTCGCCTCGGCCGGAATCGCGTTCGCGGTGCTCTTGATCCTGATGCAGCTCGGCTTCCGCTCGGCGCTCTTCGAGAGCGCCGTCCGGTACCACGAGCGCTTCCAGTTCGGCGTGGCGATCTTCAGCCGCGACAGCCAGTTCATCGTGCGCCCCCAGCCCTTTCCGATCCAGCGGCTCTACCAGGCCCTCGCGGTCGAGGGCGTGGCGGAGGTGTCGCCGGTCTACATCTTCCAGGCGGTCTGGAAGAACCCCTGGGACCACGAGCGGCACAGCATCTTCACCGTGGGGATCGATCCGGACGACCCCGTGCTCCACGCCCCAGGGCTGCTGGAGCAGCTCCGCCTGCTCCGGCAGGAGGACGCCGTGCTCTTCGACGCGCTCTCGCGGCCGGAGCATGGACCCGTGGCCGAGCAGATCCGCGCCGGCAAGCCCGTGGTGACCGAGGTGAACGACCGCGAGGTCCGCGTCGTCGGCGTCTACGAGATGGGAACCTCCTTCGGCATCGACGCGAGTCTGCTCACCAGCGACACGAACTTCCTGCGCCTCTTCCCGGCACGTCCGCGCGACCGGATCGACCTCGGCCTCGTGCAGCTCGACGGGAGCCTGTCCGCGGACCGGGTGCGCGACCGGCTGCGCGCGCTGCTGCCGCAAGACGTACTGGTGATGACGAAGCCCGAGTTCATCGCGCGCGAGCGCGCCTACTGGAACGCGGCGACGCCGATCGGCTACGTGTTCGCCTTCGGAGCGGTGATGGGCTTCGTGGTCGGGGCCATCATCGTCTACCAGATCCTCTTCGCGGACGTCTCGGACCACCTCCACGAGTACGCGACGCTTCGCGCGATCGGCTACTCGAACCGCTTCGTCGCGGGAATCGTCGTGCAGCAGGCCGTGATCCTCGCCGTGCTGGGCTACCTGCCGGGGGTCGCGGCGACGCTCTGGCTCTACGAGCGCGCGGGTGCGGCCACCCGGCTCCCGCTGACTCTCACCACCGAGCGCGGGCTCACGGTCTTCGCGCTGACGCTCGTGATGTGCGCGCTCTCGGGGCTTCTGGCGCTGCGCAAGGTGCGTGCGCTCGATCCGGCGGACGTCTTCTGATGAGCGCGCCCCTCCCGGTGGAGATCGTGGGTCTCAGCCACAGCGTCGGGAAGGGGGAGCACCGCCGTTGCA
>CAYPSI010000091.1:0-36759 GCA_964413375.1 uncultured Spirochaetales bacterium
CCGGTTTCATTTGGCGCGAGGACGACGCGCAGACGGCGCATCGGATCGCTCACGTCGATCCGGAAGGGGCCGATCTCCAGCTGGGTCGGCTCCTTCGAGAGTCGCCGCGAGGCGTGGAAGGCGTGCTGCTCGCCATCCCGAACGATCGAGAAGCCGCAGTCGATGATCCCGCGGTTCGGGTAGAGCGCGGCGCCGATGCCGAAGTAGAACTCCCCGTCCTCCGAGTAGCCGTTGAACCAATAGCGGTCGTAGACGTTGCGGTCGCTCGACGCCGGGTGGGCGACGGGCTCCGCGGTCTGGTGGATCGGATAGTCGTCGAAGCGCGAGAGCACGGGGGTCCTCCTCGGCCGCATTATACGCGTCGCCGCTGCGTCTTCCCCGCAGCGGCGGCGGCCCCCCGCCGGCCACTCGCCTGTGGCACCATGGGGATCCAAGCACCCGTGCAGGAGGCAGAGCTTGAGCCCGCGGCCTCGGCGGGAGCGCCCCGCGCTCCTAACGCTCTCGCTACTGTTCGCGGCCTGCGCGGACGATCCTGAGGAGCTGCGGCTCGTCGGCACGGTCGAGCGCACGCAGATCGAGCTCGTCGCACCCCTCTCGGAGACGATCATCGCGATCCACGCCGAGCGCGGGGACCGGGTCGAGACGGGCCGCATCCTGGTCGAGCTCGACGCGACCTTCGCGCGCGCCGGCGTCGCGCGGGCGGAGGCGGCGCTGGCGAGCGCGCGAACGGCCGAGCACGTGGCGAGCGCCGAGCTCGAACGCGCGCGCCGGCTGCGCCACAGCCGCGTGGCGTCGGAGCAGGACCTCGACCGCGCGAGGCTCCAGCGAGACGAGGCCGCGGCGCGCCTGCGCGACGCCGAAGCCCAGCTCGACGCGGCGCGCAAGCACCTCTCCGACCTCTCGCTGGCTTCGCCGGTCGACGGCGTGCTCGACCAGCTCCCCTTCGACCCGGGGGAGCGCGTTCCCGCCGGCGCGGTGCTTGCGATCGTTCTCGGCGACGCCCCACCGTGGGTGCGCGTGTGGATCCCGGAGGAGAGCTTCGTTCGCGTGCTGCCCGGAATGCCGGCGGAGGTCCGCATCGACGGAATCGAGGCGCCACTGCGCGGGAGCGTGCTCGACGTGTCGCGGGACCCGGAGTTCACGCCGCACTACGCACTGACGGAGCGCGATCGGGTGCACCTCGTCTACGAGACGCGCGTGCGGCTCCTCGACGCCCCGGCGCAGCTGCGCCCGGGCGTTCCGGCGCAGGTCCACATCCTCGCGCCGGACCACGTGGCGACGGCGCACCCGTGAGCGCGGCGAGCGCCCCGGCCGTCGGGCGCGCGGAGCCGGTGATCGAGACGCGCGGACTCTCCCGCCGCTTCGGCGACCTCGTCGCGGTGGCTTCGCTCGACCTCGAGGTGCGGCGAGGCGAGATCTTCGGCTGCCTGGGCCCCAACGGCAGCGGGAAGTCGACGCTGATGCGCATGCTCCTCGGCCTTTTGCGGCCGAGCGAGGGCACGGCGCGCGTGCTCGGACATCCGATTCCGCGCGACGCGGAAGAGCTGCGTTCGATCGTCGGCTACATGACGCAGCGTTTCTCGCTCTACGAGGATCTCTCGGTGCGCGAGAATCTCGACTTCGCCGCGCGCATCTTTGGCCTCTCCGGCGCCCGGCGGCGCGAGCGAATCGCGGCCACCGTCGCCGCTCATCGCCTCGAGCGCTACGAGCGCACGCGCGCCGGGGCGCTGTCCGGCGGCTGGAAGCAGCGCCTGGCCCTCGCCGTCGCGACGATCCACGAGCCCGAGCTGCTGGTGCTCGACGAACCCACCGCCGGCGTCGACCCGCAGAGCCGCCGCGAGTTCTGGGAAGGACTCTTCGGACTCGCGAGCACGGGGACCACGATCTTCGTCTCGACCCACTACATGGACGAGGCGGTGCGCTGCCACCGGCTGTGCATGCTGCGCGACGGGCGGCGCGTGGCCGTGGGCACCCCGGCCGCGCTGACCCGCGCGCTCGCCGACCGCGTGCTCGAAGCGACCGGAGCCGACACCGAGCGGGCCATCGCCGCGCTGCGCAACTCGGAGCTCGTGGTGAGCACGACGCAGCTCGGCGACATGGTGCACCTGTTGCTGGGTCCGGGAGCCCCCGGCGCCGATGCGGCAGCTCCGCTCGTGGAGCGTTTCCTCGTCGACGCTGGCCTCCCCGGCGCGCGCGTCACGCCCGCCGCCGCGAACCTCGAGGACGTCTTCGTGGCGCTCTTCCTCGGCGAGCGCCTCGACGGCGCGGAGGAGGCGGGCGCATGAGCGCACTAGGCCGTCTCGGCACCACGCTCACCCGCTCGCTGCGTCGCACCTTCGCGGTGGCCCACAAGGAGCTGCGCCAGCTCGGCCGCGACCCGCTCAGCATCGGCCTCGTGGTGGGCATACCGACCCTCCAGCTCGTGCTCTTCGGCTTCGCGATCAACATGGACGTGCGCAACGTTCCGACCGCGGTGCTCGACCGCTCGCACACGGCGCTCTCGCGCCGAATCCTCGGCGAGCTCGCCGCGACGCAGACCTTCCGGCTCGACCGGGTGGTCGACGACGAGGCGGAGGCCCTGCGCCTGCTCGAGACGAGCCAGGTGGGCGCCGTCGTCGTGATCCCCCCCGACTTCGACCGCCACTTCTACCGCGGACGCGGCGCGCAGATCTCGATTCTCACCGACGCGAGCGACCCCACGGTCGCGAGCGCCGTGGCGTTCGCCGGACAGGGCTTCGGGCGCGACCTCGCCGCGCGCATGCAGCCCTTTGCCACCGGACAGGCCTCCGCGGCGCGCCGCCTCGTTCCCGGGGATCGCGCGAGCTTCGGGCCGCGAAGCGAGCTCGTGCACCCCGAGCCGGTGAGCGTCGAGGTCCTGCCCTTCTACAACCCGGAGCGGCGCACGGCGGTCTTCGTCGTTCCCGGGCTCGTCGGCGTGATCCTCACGATGACGATGATGCTGATGACGGCGCTCGCCCTCGTGCGCGAGCGCGAACGGGGCACCTTCGAGTTCCTGATCGCGACACCGGTGCATCGCGTCGAGGTGATGCTCGGAAAGATCCTCCCCTATCTCGGGGTGGGCTTCGTCCAGGTGGCGCTCGTGCTGGCGCTCGGCGTGCTGCTCTTCGCGGTGCCGATCCGCGGATCGCTCGCCGAGCTCTCGGTCGGCACCCTGCCCTTCCTCGCCTCGATGCTCGCGATGGGTCTCGTGGTCTCCGCAGTGTCTCGATCGCAGTTCCAGGCGATGCAGCTCTCGTTCTTCTTCTTCCTGCCCTCGATGCTGCTCTCCGGCTTCATGTTCCCCTTCGAGGCGATGCCCGAAGCGGCGCAGTGGATCGGCTCGGCGCTGCCGCTCACCCACTACCTGCGCATCGTGCGCGGCATCGTGCTCAAGGGCGCGAGCCTCGCGTCGCTCGGCGGCGAGCTCGCCGCGATCGGCGCCTTCTTCGCGGTCGCCCTCGCGCTCGCGTCGCTGACCTTCCGCAAGCGGCTCTAGGCGGGCGCGAAGCGAGCGCCGCGCGACGCGCTCAGGCCGGGCGGAAGGGGTCCGTGCGCACGATCGTCTCGTCGCGGTTCGGCCCGATCGAGATCAGGTGGACCGGGACGCCGACCAGCGCCTCGACGCGCTCCACGTACTGCCGTGCGGTCCCGGGCAGGTCCTCCCAGCGCCGGCAACCCGTCAGATTCTCGGACCAGCCGGCGCAGCTCTCGTAGACCGGCTCCGCCTGCTCGATCTCGCCCAGCGTCATCGGGAACTCGTGCGTGAGCTTGCCGTTCACCCGGTAGGCCGTCGCGATGCGCAGCTCCGGGATCCCGGAGAGCACGTCGAGCTTGTTGATCGCGAGCTCCGTGAAGCCGTTCACGGTGGCGGCCTCGCGCAGCATCACCACGTCGAGCCAGCCGCAGCGGCGCGGGCGCCCCGTGGTGGCGCCGTACTCGGCGCCCGCCACGCGCAGTCGCAGGCCGAGATCGCCGCTCTCCTCGGTCGGAAAGGGTCCGCCGCCGACGCGGGTCGTGTAGGCCTTGGTGATGCCGAGCACGCGGTCGATGCGCGTGGGGCCGATGCCGGCGCCCGCACAGGCCGCTCCGGCGACGCAGTTCGACGAGGTCACGTAGGGATAGGTGCCGTGGTCGATGTCGAGAAAGGTCCCCTGCGCCCCCTCGAAGAGCACGTTGCGCCCGTCGCTACGCGCGCGCTCGAGCGTGCGCTCGGTGTGGTCCACGTAGGGCTCGAGCTCCCGTCCCCAGTCGAGCGCCCGGCGCAAGAGCGCCTCCGGGTCGACCTTCGGCCAGCCGTAGAATTTCTCGAGCTCGAAGTTCTTCTGCTCCGCCACCCGCAGGATCGCCTCTTCGAGCTGGGCCGGGTTCAGCAGATCCGCGACGCGGATGCCGCGCCTTGCCACCTTGTCCTCGTAGGCCGGTCCGATCCCGCGGCCAGTGGTTCCGATCGCCCGGTCGCGGGCCGCCTCCTCGCGCGCCTTGTCGAGCGCCGTGTGCCACTCGAGAATCAGGTGCGCGCGCCCAGAGACGCGCACGCGCGAGGGGTCGCGCAGCACGCCGCGCTCGCGCAGCTCCCCGAGCTCGCGCAGGAGCTCGCCGGGATCGACCACGACGCCCGGGCCGATCAGGTTCACGGTACCCGGGTTCAGCACGCCGGCCGGCACGATGTGCAGCACCGTCCGGTGTCCGTCGACCACGAGGGTGTGGCCGGCGTTGTTGCCGCCGTGGAAGCGCACCACGAGCTCGGCGCGCTTCGCCAGCCAGTCGACGATCTTGCCCTTGCCCTCGTCGCCCCACTGCGCCCCGACCGCGACGAGGGTCGTCACGGCCCGAGGTCCACGATCTGCGCCGAGATCATGTGCGGCAGGCTCCGCAGCCGCTCCATCACGTTCGCCGAAGGCGGGCTGTCGACGTTCACGAGCATGCAGGCCTCACCCCGTTCCTTCAC
Organism: uncultured Spirochaetales bacterium; assembly: GCA_964413375.1. Classification (GTDB taxonomy): domain Bacteria; phylum Myxococcota_A; class UBA9160; order UBA9160; family SMWR01; genus CAZUYC01. The sequence continues at coordinate 4,949 of CAYPSI010000091.1, forward strand.
GAGCGCGAGCTGCATCCGCGAGATGTTGACCCCTTCCTCGCCGAGCACCGTACCCACGTGGCCCACGACGCCGGGGCGGTCGTGGTTGAGCAGCAGCAGCGTCGGACCCTCGGGAATCGCCTCGAGCATGAAGTCGTCGATGCGCACGATCCGCGGCTGTCCGCCGTGAAAGACCGCGCCGGACACGAGTCGTTCGAGACAGCCGGAGACGCGCGTGGTGATCGCGCTCGCGAAATCCGAGGATCGGCTCGACTTCGACTCGATCACCTTGATGCCACGCTCGCGGGCAATCACCGGCGCGTTCACCATGTTGACCTGGTCCGAGATCGACTCGAGCAGCCCCGTCAGCACCGCGACGGTCATCGGTGCGACATCGAGCGCTGCGGCCTCCCCCGAGTACTCGACCTCGATCTGGTCGATCTGCCCGGGGCAGAGCTGTCCCTGGAAGCGCCCGAGCTTGGTTGCGAGCTCGATGTAGGGCCGCATGCGCCCGAGGGCCTCGCGCGAGATCGAGGGCACGTTGACCGCGTTTCCGATGATTCCGGAGAGCAGGTAGTCGCGGACCTGCTCCGCCACCGCGATCGAGACGTTCACCTGTGCCTGCTCCGTCGAGGCCCCGAGGTGCGGCGTGCAGATCACCCGCTCGTGCGCGAGCAAGGGGTGGTCCTTCGCGGGCGGCTCCTTCTCGAAGACGTCGAGGGCGGCGCCACCGACCTGGCCCGATTCGAGCGCCTCGAAGAGCGCTGCCTCGTCGACGATGCCCCCGCGCGCGGCGTTCACGACGAGCACTCCGCGCTGCATCTTCGCGAAGGCCTTGCGGTCGAGGATCTTCGTCGTGTCCTTCGTCTTCGGAACGTGCAGGGTGATGGCATCGGCGCGGGCAAAGAGCTGATCGAGAGTCACGAGCTCGACCTCGAGGTTCGGCACTGCGGTCTCCGACAGGTAGGGATCGTAGGCGACCACCTTCATCCCGAGCCCGCGCGCGCGGTCGGCGACGATGCGGCCGATGCGCCCGAGGCCGATCACGCCGAGCGTGCGGTTGTAGAGCTCCATCCCCATGAAGCGGCTCTTCTCCCACTGCCCCAGCCTCATGCTGGCGGTGGCCTGCGGGATGTGGCGCGCGAGCGAGATCAGCAGCGCCACGGCGTGCTCGGCCGTCGTGATGTTGTTCCCACCGGGGGTGTTCATCACGACGATGCCGCGTGCCGTCGCGGCCGGAACGTCCACGTTGTCGACGCCGATCCCGGCGCGTCCCACTACCTGAAGCTGCGGGGCCGCGGCGATCACGTCGGCCGTGACCTTGGTGGCACTGCGGATCACGAGCCCGTCGGCGTCTGCGATCGCCTGCAACAGGTCGCCGGGGTCGAGCCCCGGGCGGTAGTCGACCTGCATGCCGCGGGCGCGTTCGAGGATCTCGAGGCCCTGCGGCGCGAGCTCGTCGCTGACGAGAACCTTCGGCACTGGATCTCCGGAGCTGGCCTCGATTCGGCGGCATGCCCCGACGCGTGGCTCATCGCTAAACGCGCGTCGCGCATCGGAAAAGCGCTCGAGGCGCGGCGAGTGTGCCCAAGCCCGGAAGGGGTGTCAACGGATGCGCCCGCCGGCTCAGCGGAGTCGCTTGCGCCCGCCCTTTCCGCCGCCGCTCGAGCCCTGGATGCTGAAGGGCAGGCTGTTGTCCGACGCGAGCCCATCGCGAACGACCCGAACGTCCAGCTGCGAGACCCTCTTCTGCTGGCTCGGCACCACGACCACGAGGCGCGTGGCGGTGACCGAGTAGACGGAGGCCACCTTCGTCCCGAAGAACACCTCGACGGTGGCGCCGGCGAGCCCCGTGCCCGCGATCTCCACCTGGGCGCCCACGGAGGCCGTGGCGGGCGTGAGCGAGGCGAGATGCGGTGGTGCCACGGCGTCGACCTGGATCGCGACGCTCTGGCTCGCGCTGCGTCCCGTGCAGTCCGTCGCGACGAAGCTCAAGAGATGGAGACCCACGGCCTCGTTGGTCGGATGCCAGCTGAAGACTCCGGAGGCGCTGAGACTGGAACCCGACGGGAGCGCCGGCGAGGAGAAGGCGAGCGTGTCGCCATCCGCATCGCTCGCGGAGAGCTGGATCGAGAGGTTCTCGCCGGCCCGCAGGCTGCGGTCCGCCGGGTCGAGGAGCACCGGCCAGGCGCCCGTCGGCGAGTCGAAGACGCTGATCGGAACGCTCTCGCTGGCGCGATTCCCGTCGCTGTCGCTCACGAAGAACTCGACCGTGACGACCTTCGAGCCTCCGCAGCCCGCCGCGCTGAAGGGTGGCGCATACACGAAGTGGCCGTCCGGGCTGATCTGGGCGCCGGGCAGCAACGGGGTCGCACCGAACACGATCGGATCGCCGTCGGGATCACTCCCCGCGAGCATCAGGTCGAGGGCTCCGCCTTCGACCACGCTCTGTGGGCCGACCGGCTCGAGCAAGGGCGGCGCTCCGCTCGCGATCGATTCGAGACAGGCCACGCTCGCCGTGTACGCGCCGATCTGTGCTCGACTGGCGTCGCTGAACCAGCTGGCATTCGGATCGAGGATCGGCGCCATCACGCCCGAGTCGCTGTGGTCGGCGCCGAGGTTGTGCCCCTCCTCGTGCGCCACGAGCACGTGAAGCGCGGAGTCGGCGAGGCCGAGCCCCTGGTTCACGCCGTAGCGGTAGCTCCCGCAAGCGCTCGCGACCCACGCGCGGCCGATCACGTTCGACTCGAAATCGCGACCGGAGAAGAGCTGCGCGTCGTCGGTCGGCGTTCCGACCGCCGCCGAGAACTGGTTGCGGAACTCGCCCAGCAGCGTCGCGGAGTCGCTCGAGTTGTAGGGATCGCTCCCGGACCACGCGCGCTGCACCACGATGCGGTTCGTGAGCGCGAGGTCCGCCTCGTAGATCCCGTTCACCGCGTTCACGATCGAGAGGATGCGCGCGTTCGCTTCGGAGCTGCCGCCCGACTGTGCGACGAAGGGCGCGTCCGCCTCGGTGCCGAGCTCGATCTCGCGCAGCTCGGTCGTGGCGCTGGCCGCGACGGGCTCTCCCGGAGCGAAGCCCGTCTCGCCGAGCAGTTCCGCGGAGGCCTCGAGCCCGCAGCCGCGCAGCAGCTCCGCCAGCTCCTCCGGCGTGATCTCGCGAAGCGTCAGCAGGAACTCGCCGCGTCCGGGCTCGGAGGCGAGGTCGTAGAGCACGCCCGCGACGCGCAGCAGCCCGGAGACCCGACCGCCCGGGAGGTGGGTGAGCTTCGCGAAGTCCCGCAGGCCCGAGTCCGGGACGACCTTCCCCGTCCACGTCGCGACCAGCGGCCGCCCGATACCGCGCCGTACGCCGCGCCGATCGACCCTTTCTGCGTGGTACGAGCGAGCGTGCACCGCCACCGGATGAAAGGCCACCAGGACGTTGCCCTCGCGAGTGGGGAGCGTCGCGCGAAACGAGCTCCCTTCCCGCAGCGCGGTGAGCTCGTAGTCGCCGAGCGGCGCCCAGCCCTCGAAGCCTTCCGCAGCCAGGGACACCGGAACGGGGATCCCGGCGAGCCACACCAGCGCCAGCACCGCGAGGGCGTATCGCCGAGCAGACAGCGGCAGCAGGGAGAGCAGGAGCAGGCGCATCAGGGGCTCCGGAGCAGCGTTCGAGGGTGAGTGCCCCGAAGGCATCCGCACGTCACGCGGAGACCCGGACGCTCGCCACAAGGGGCCGCGCCTGGCACGCAGGCTCGCCCCACGCCCCCTCCGCACGGGCGGGCTAGCCTCGCCACGTGACGAGCCCTTCCCGCCCCGAGGCCCTTCCCGATCCGCTCCCGATCCGCCCGCGCGGCGCGCTCGCGGCCAGCGTGCGCGTGCCGGGCTCGAAGAGCCTCACCAACCGCGCGCTCGTCGCCGCGGCGCTCGCGAGCGGCGAGTCGCACCTGGAGGGCGGCCTGCGCAGCGACGACACGCAGGTGATGCTCGACGCGCTGCGCGCGCTCGGCTGCCGCATCGAGACGGACGGCGAGCACTGGCGCGTCATCGGCGGCGCCGGAAGACTCGCGAGCCCTGCGGCAGCGCTCTTCGCCGGAAACTCGGGAACGACCGCGCGCTTCCTCACCGCCGCAGCCACCCTCGCCGACGGCCCGGTGGTGATCGACGGAAGCGCGCGCATGCGCGAGCGGCCGATCCAGGACCTCGTCGACGCCCTCAGCGCCCTCGGCGCCCGGCTCGCCGTCGGCAACCCCCAGCCTGGCACGCCAGGATGCCCGCCGGTGCGAGTCGAGGGCGGCGGCCTCCCGGGCGGACGCGCCGTGATCGACGCGAGCCGCTCGAGCCAGTACGTGTCGGCCGTGCTGCTCGTCGCCCCCTACGCGGCGAGGGCCGTCGACCTCGCATTCCGCGACGGGAAGCTCGTCTCCCGCCCCTACGTGGACCTGACGCTCCAGCTGATGCGCGCGTTCGGCGCCGTGGCCGACTGGAGCCCGGACGGCGGCCTGCGCGTCGAGGCGGGCCACCCGTACCGCGGGCGCGCGTTCGCGATCGAGCCCGACGCCTCCGCGGCGGTGTATCCGCTCTGCGCTGCGGCGATCGCGGGCGGCCGCGTCCGCGTCTCGGGCTTCCCGGCGAACTCGATCCAGGCGGATCTCGCGCTGCTCCCGATCCTCGAGCGCATGGGATGTCGCGTCTCGCGTAGCGCGGCGGGTCTCGAGGTCGCGGCCCCGGAAGGTCCGCTACGCGGTGTCGACGTGGACATGAATGAGCTCCCCGACGCCGCGCTCGCGCTCGCCGTGGTGGCGCTCTTCGCGCAGGGCCCGACGCGGATCCGCAACGTCGCGAACCTGCGGATCAAGGAGACCGACCGCCTGGCCGCCCTCGAGCAGGAGCTTCGAAAGCTCGGCGCAAATGCTTGTTCTGGAAGCGATTTCCTGGAGATCATCCCGGGCCCTCTGCGACCCGCCGCCATCGCCACCTACGACGACCACCGGATGGCGATGGCCTTCGCGCTGGCGGGTCTGCGGATTCCCGGGCTTGCGATCCACGACCCCGGCTGCGTCTCGAAGACCTGGCCCGAGTACTTTTCGATGCTCGAGGCGCTCTAGCCTGATGGACTACGCTCGCCTTCGGCTCGCTGCGCGCGCTTCGCGCTTGCGGCTAGCTCAGTCGGCGGAGCGGAGCTCGCCTTCGGCTCGCTGCGCGCGCTTCGCGCTTGCGGCTGGCTCAGCCGGCCGAGCGGAGTTCCTTCGGTTGGCGTGCGCGGTAGAAGCGTCGGGGGCGCCCGTAGAGCCAGTCTTCGGGGACGACCGGTGCGCGCGCTTCGGCGGGCGCGCTCCCATCGGCGCAGGGGGTGCTGCAATACCAGACGTCGGCGATCTTGAGCGACGACAGAACGAGGCTTCCCCGACAGCGCGCGCAGGATCCGCCACCATGGGCGGGGCGATGGTCGATCCGCATGGAGGCTAGGGTAATGGAGATCGTGGCCCGAGGCCTCTCCCGCCGCTTCGGCGCGCACCGCGCCCTCGAGGATCTGGATCTCGAGGTGCCGTCCGGGTCGACCTTCGGACTGCTCGGGGCGAACGGTGCCGGCAAGACGACCTTCATCCGTCTCGTCACGGGCACCCTGCTCCCGAGTGCAGGCACGCTGCAGGTCGGCGGCCTCTGCCCGGCCGAGCACCCCTCCCGGGTGCAGGCGCGCATTGGCTACGTGATGGAGACGAGCCGGCTCTACCCCGAGCTGCGCGTGCACGGCCTGTTGCGTTTTCTCGCCGCTGCGCGCGGCCTCACGCGCCCGGAACGCGAGCCGGCGGTCGAACGCGTGATCGAGCGCTTTTCGCTCGGCCCGGTTGCAAAGCGCCTCGTCGGCAACCTCTCGAAGGGCTACCAGCAGCGTGTCTCGCTCGCGCAGGCCTTCCTGCACGACCCGCCGCTCGTGATCGTCGACGAGCCCACCGGGGGCCTCGACCCGCTCCAGCAGCGCGAGGTCCAGGAGCGCCTGCGCGAGCTGCGCGGCGAACGCACGATCCTGCTCTGCACGCACGACCTCGCCGAGGCCCGCGAGCTCACCTCCCGCGTGGCGATCCTCGACGCGGGCCGCCTCGTCGTCGAGGGGCCGACCGAGGCCGTGCTCGGCGCCGGCGACCCGCTGGCACTCTTCCGGCGCGGATCGGGTACCGACGTGGAGTCGCGGACGTGAGCCGCTTTCTCGCGCTCTGCCGCAAGGAGCTCGCGAGCCTTTTTGGCACGCCCACCGCCTATCTCGCGCTCACGATGGTGGCCCTCGTGACCGCGCTGATCTTCTTCGACCACCTGCGCCTGTACAACCAGATCCTCTTCGTCTACGCGACGTCGACGATGGGCGGCTTCGATAGCGACGTGATCCCCGATCACGTGAATCTGTGGAACAACGTCTTCGCGCCGGTGATGGAGAACCTGGGCCTGACGCTGATGGCCGTCGTTCCACTGGTGACGATGCGCGCCTTCGCGGAGGAGCGCGCGCGCGGCACCGATGAGCTGCTGCTTACCACGGGGATGTCACCCGGACAGATCGTACTCGGGAAGTTCGCGGTGAGCTTCGCCTTCGTCGCGCTGATGATGCTCGTGAGCTTCATCTACCCCTGCACGGCCGTCCAGCAGGGAGGGGTCGGGCTCGAGCACCTCTCCACGATCTTCGCCGGGCTGCTGCTGCACGGAATCGCGCTCGCGTCGATCGGACTCGTCTGCTCGGCCTGGACCTCGAGCCAGCTCGTGGCCGCGGTCTCGGGCTGGGCAGCCGCGTTCCTGCTCTGGGACTTCAGCTGGGCGAACGCCTTCGTGAGCGAGGGGGTCGCCGCCTTCCTCGACGGCATCGCGCTGCATCCCCGCTACGGGGGCTTCTCCGAGGGGGTCGTCGCGCTCGAGAGCCTCGCCTATTTCGCCGGCGTCCCGCTCGTCGCGATGGCGCTCGCGCGCTTCTCCTTCGACCTGAGGCGGATCGGCTCGTGACGCGCGAGCTCGCCTTCGCTGGCTGCGTGGCGCTGATCTTCGGCCTCGGCTCCTTCTACGCGACAGGCGAGCTCGGGGCCTTCAGCGCAGCGAACCTGGTACTCGGCGCGGGCGCACTCGTCGGCGCGCTCGGCTTCGGCGCCCGGCGCCTGGGCTCGGTCGGCGGCCGCGACGCGCGCCGCGTCGCGGCTCGCGGGCTGCTGCGCATCGCGGCGGCCCTCGTGCTCGCGGCGGGCCTCGAGCGGGCGGCTGCCAGCGCCGACCTGCGCTTCGACTGGACCTTCGAGCGGCGCTACGAGCTCGCACCCGCGACGAAGAAGGTCCTGCACGAGCTGCCCGGCCCCCTCGAGGCGCTGCTCTTCACCGACCCGCTCGACCCGCGCCGGCGGCAGACGCGGCTGTTGCTCGCGAGCCTCGCCAGCGAAGGGGAGCTTCGGGTGCGCGAGCTCTCGATCGACTCCGCCGAGGACGAGGCCGAGCGCTACGAGGTCGCGGACTCGAACACCGTGGTGCTCGTGCTGGGCCGACGCTTCGAGACGGTCGACCGCCCGACCGAGGGCGCGCTCTACGAGGCCCTCTACCGCCTGCGCGCGCGCGAGACGGGCAGCCTCGTGTTCTTGTCGGGCGAGGGCGAGGGTCGGCTCGAGCGCACGGACGAGCTCGGCTACTCGGGCCTCGCGGCCGCCCTCGCGACCGAGGGCTATCGGATCCGGAGCGTCGTCTCCGCGGCGATGTCAGAGGTTCCCGAGGAGACGAGCGCGGTCGTCGTGCTCGCGGCGCGGCGGCAGCTTCTCCCGGGCGCCCTGGCTGCGCTCCGCCGCTACCTGTTGCGCGGAGGCCGCCTCGTGGCGCTGCTCGAGCCGGGGGTCGCATCGGGCCTCGAAGAGCTGCTCGCGGAGTTCGGGATGCGCAGCCCGGACGAGGTAGTGGTCGATCCGGCCTCTGCCGACCTCGGCCCGACGGGTCGCGGCGTCTCGCCGCTGATCCACCACTACGAAACCCATCCGGCGACTCGCGGCCTCGACTCGAGCCGCATGGCGATCTTCCACGGCGCGCGCGCCTTCGAGCTCACGAAGCCACGGGGCGAGGACGAGGTGCGGCGCACGGCGCTCTCGAGCCCACGCGCCTGGCTCTCTCCGGATCTCTCGCTGCTCACGTCGAGGGCGGGAGCGCCGGAACCCGACCGCGCGGCGCAGGGCTACCAGGCACTCGCCGCCGCAGGTCGCTACCGGCGCGAGGCCGGGGAGACGCGCATCGCCGTCTTCGGCGACGGAGACTTCGCCTCGAACCGCTACCTTCGCGCGCTCTACAACCTCGATCTGGTGCTCAATGCCGTGCACTGGGTGACGGAGCAGGAGCCGGAGATCACGCTGCGTCCGAAGCTGCGCACGCCGCTGAACTTCCCGGTGCCGCTCACCAACACCGTGCAGGCGCTCTATGGCGTGGGCCTGCTGGTTCCCGAGCTGCTGCTGGCCGTCGGGGGGGTCGTCTGGCTGCGCAGGCGTAGCGCGTAAGGGGAGCCCTTCGCGATGGACGACCCCAGCTTCGCCAGGGAGCTTCTGATCCTGATCGCGGTCGCCACGGTGGGCGCCGCACTCTTCGAGCGCCTCCGGCTCCCCTCGGTGGTGAGCTTCCTGCTGATGGGTGCGCTGATCGGCCCCGGCGGCTTCGCTCTCGTCGCGGATCCGGAGCGCGTGCGCCACCTGGCCGAGCTCGGCGTCGTCTTTCTGCTCTTCGAGGTCGGCCTCGAGCTGCCGCTCGACCGCGTGCGCCTGCTCTGGCGGCGGGCGCTCGCCGCCGGCGGACTCCAGGTGCTCACGACCGTGGCGATCGTGTCCGCGCTCGGACTCGCCGTCGGCTGGACGCCCTCCGCGGCGCTCGTGATGGGTGGCCTGGTCGCGATGTCGAGCACCGCGGTGGTGATGCGTCTCCTCACGGAGCGCGACGAGATCGACGCGCCGCACGGGCAGATGGCGGTCGGAATCCTGCTCTTCCAGGATCTGTGCATCGTGCCCTTCCTGCTCATCGTCCCGCTGCTCGCGGCCGACGCGCAAACGCCGACGAGCGAAATCCTGCTCGAGATCCTGCGCAGCGTCGCCGCGCTCGCAGTCCTCGCGGTGGCCGCCCGCTTCGCACTCCCGCCGCTGCTCGACCGCATGGCCCGACTGCGCTCGCGCGAGCTCTTCACGATGCTGGCCGTGCTCGTGGTGATGGGCTCCGCGGTCGTCGCCGAGGAGGTCGGGCTCACGCTGGCCGTCGGCGCCTTCGTGGGCGGGCTCGTACTCTCGGCCTCGCCCTGGGCGCATCAGCTCTTCGCGGAAGTGCTGCCGCTACGCGGGCTGCTGCTCGGGATCTTCTTCACCGCGGTGGGGATGCTCTTCGATCCGAGCGTGTTCGCGAGCCCCCTGCCCCTGCTCGGCTACGTGGTGGGCGTGGTGGGCCTCAAGGCCGGTCTCATCGCGCTCATCGTCACCTGGCTGTTTCGCCAGGGGGCCCGGCACGCCGTGCTCACGGGCATGGCGCTGGCCCAGACCGGCGAGTTCTCCTTCGTGCTCGCCGCCGCTGCGGTCGGCGCGGGCATCCTCGACGCGCAGCTACAGGCCATCTTCGTGACCGGCTCGATCGCCACGCTGGTCGCGACCCCCTTCCTGATCTCGATCGCGCCGCGCGTCGCGCGCTGGGTGACCGGCGGCCGCGACGAGCCCTCCATCACGCCTGCGCGCGAGGGAGCCCCCGTGGGCCACGCGGTCCTCGTGGGCTTCGGCTTCGCCGGGATGACGATCGCCCGCGTGCTGCGCGCCCGCGGGATCGCCTATCAGGCGATCGAGGCGAATGCCGACACGGTGCGAAGTGCCCGCGCCCGGGGCGAGGACATCGTCTGGGGCGACGCGACCCGTCGCGCGCTGCTCGAGCGGGTGGGGATCCGTCAGGCCCGGCTCGTCATCGTGGCGGTCTCGGAGCCTCTCGCCACGCGGGAGGTGGCCTCGGTCGTCCGCGAGCTGGCGCCGGAGCTTCCGATCCTCGCGCGCACCCGCTTCGTGCGCGACGCCGACCGACTCGCGGAGACGGGCGCCACGAGCGTCGTAGCGGAGGAGTTCGAGTCGACGCTCGCGCTCGTCGCCGGGGCTCTCGACGGCTTCGAGGTCCCGCGAGCCGCGATCGCGCGCTTCACCGGAGTGCTGCGCGACGAGGGCTACGGGCTGCTGCGCATGCCCCCCGGCGCGATCCTCGACCCCTGGCTCGCCGAGCTGCTCGACCCGGTCCCGGGAGACGGGTCCTAGGACGTTGCGAGGAACCGAGCGGTGGTGGCCACCTCCGCTCGCCTGCGGCTCGCTGCGCGCTTCGCTTGCCTTTTCCTTCTCCGGGTTTCGCTTGGCTTGGCCCCGCCTCTTAGCCGGGGCTGCGGTCAGCCCTTCTTGTCGGGTGGCTTGGTGGCGAGGGCGATGCCGGTGGCGCCGGCCTGCTGCGCGAGGTCGAGGATGTTCACGGCCTTTCCGAGCAGCACGTTCTTGTCGCCCTTCAGGATCACCAGCTTGTCCCGGGTGTCGGCAAGGGCCGCCTCGAGCACCGTGAAGAGATCGGCGTCGCTCGTGGGAGTGTCGTTCACGAGCATCGCACCGTCCTCGAGCACGGTCACCGTCACGCCCTGGGGCGTGGTTTCGCTCACCTCCGCGCCCGGGAGGTCCACCTGCTTGCTCTGATTGGCGACCACCGAGGTGGTCACCATGAAGATGATCAACAGGACGAGGAAGACGTCCGTGAGCGGCGTGACGTTGATCTCGGCAACGACCCCGTCATCGGGGTTCTCGTCGTCAGCGGGCCGGAACGAGGTCGCCACGATTGGCCTCCGCCGGCGCCGCCTCGGCGGCCGCCTCGACGTACAGGAGCGCCTGCACGAAGCGTTCGCAGGCGCGGGCGTAGGTCGCCGCGATGGCGCCGACCCGGACCTGGAGATAGTTGAAGAAGAGCAGCGCGACGATCGCGACGAAGAGACCCGCTGCGGTGGCGACGAGTGCCTCGGAGATTCCGGCGGCGACGACTTCGAAGCCGCCCGCCCCGTGCTCGGCCATGTCCTGGAACGCGCGGATGATCCCAACCACCGTACCGAAGAGGCCCACGTAGGGAGCCAGCGATCCGATCGTTCCAATCACCCACAGGCCGCGCTTGAGCCCCGCCGCAGCCTCCTGCCGCGAGGTCGAGATCACGCGCTCGAGGTCTTCGAGGGCGATGTTCCGCCAGCGCATGGCCTCGAGGAAGATCTTTGCGATCGGCGCCTTCGACGCCTCGCACAGGCTGCGAGCGCCCGCGAGGTCTCGGCGCACGAGCTTCTCGATCGTGTCGTGCGTGAGCTGGCGCGTCCCCTGAGCGATCCCCCGGAAGCGCCACAGCCGCTCGAAGAGGATCCACATCACGAGCACCGAGCCCAAGGCAAGCGGATAGACCGTGAGCCCGCCCTGATTGAGCAGCTCCAGAAGTCTGGTGGCATCCAACGCGAACCCCCCTCGTACGGCCTTGAGCGGCCTCTTCCCACTACCGGTATGTACCCTCGCCGGGTCCGGAAGTTACCGGATCGGCTCGATCGCAGCACCGGAGCCGCGATGCGTTGACACCCCCGCGCGCCGATAGTTACGTTCTTCGGCCGGGTGGACTTCAGTCACCCTTTCGTCGAACCGACCCTCTCACCTTACCGGGAAGTGACGGAAACTACCGGGAAGGGCGTGAAGGGACTCCGATCCGCGCGGGGTTCGGCCGATGAACACGGTCGCGCCAGGGGGGCGCGGCGCCGCAAAGCTTTGGAGAGGTTGGATCCACCCGCATGAGCGATCGACTCGGGATCGTGCGCCGGCGGCCGAAACGCCACAATCCCATGCGAACCCGCCGCGCGGGAGCCGCCTTCGCGAAGCCGGCCAGCGGTGGGAGCGTGGCGATCGAGTTCCCCGGTCTCGGCCTCGCCGAGCCGGACGGCGCTCGCCGGACCCTCGTTTCCGGCTCTCTCGCGTTCGGCATCCATGCCGGCGTGCTGGGGCTCCTGATCCTGCTCGCGAGCTTCGCACCGGCGATCGAGGAAGTGATCCCGCTACAGCTGCTCCGGGAAGAGGCGAAGCGCGACGAGCCCGCTCCGGCGCCGAAGGCGCTCGCCGAGCGCCGCAGCGCGACCTACGCACCCGCGGTGCAGTCGATCCAGCCCCAGGTGATCAACCCCCGCGTGATCGCCGAGGCGGCGCCGTCCGTATCCGCCGAAGCGCTCCAGATGGACTCGGTGAGCTCCGTCGCGGCACCCACGCAGATCAGCCGCAGCGCGACCGTCGTGGAGCGCGTGTCCGCAGTGAACTCGATCGTCGCCGCCCGCGCCTCGGCCGTCGACGTCAAGGCCGTCGGCGGCTCCGTCGTCCGCGGCCCGATCCGGGTAGAGGGACCGGTCGGAGCTTCGGTCGGACCGCGCCAGGTCGCGGTCGCCACGGGCGCCCCCACGATGGGTACCGGCACGCTCTCGATCGGCTCCGGCTCCTCCGTCAAGGAAGGCGTCGTGACGGGCCGCGACGTCCTCGGCTCGCCCGACGGAGCGCCGCTCGTGAGCATCGACACCAGCGTCGGCGAGGGCAACCTGCGCGGCAGCGGGGGCGAGGGATCCAGCATCTTCTCCGGCGGCGCGGAGACCGCCAACGAGTGCCTCCAGAAGCCCGAGGTCCAGCAGTACCTGGCCGAGGTCGAAGCGCGCACTCTCCAGCGCTGGATCCTCCCGCCGGGCGTCAAGTCCGACCAGCGTGTGACCCTCCAGTTCAAGCTCGACGTCGCCGGCTCCGCGATGAGCGTCTCTCTCAAGAAGGCCAGCGACAACGCACTCGGTGCCAGCGCGGTCGACGCGCTGCGGGCAGCGGCGCCCTTCCCTCCGATGCCCACGGCCGCGCGCTGCCTCGGCATGGTTCCGATCACCGCGACCTTCTCCAACCCCGTCGCCGGTTAGGACCTTGGCGCCTCGCGCAGCACTCGCAGGCCTGCTCCTCGCGTTGCTCAGCGCCCCCCCGGCGCGAGCGCAAGCGACCTGCCCCGCGATCGACTTGCGCTACGACGACGCCGAGAACATCAGCGAGAAGCGGACGGACAAGAACAAGGATTGCCGTCCGGACGAGATCGTCTACTACGGCCAGGGGCGCCCCGAGCGCGCCGAGGTCGACACCGATTTCAACGGGAAGGTGGACTTCTGGACCTTCTTCGAGACCGACGGCAAGACCTTCGGCCGCCAGGAGCAGGACACGAACCACGACGGCAAGGCGGATCGCTGGATCCAGTTTCGCGAAGGCAAGCGGACCACCCAGCTCGACGACCGCGACGCCGACGGCCGGCCGGACTCCACCGTCTTCTACGACGGCGCCGAGACCCCGACCCAGCTCGAAGAGGACACGAACCTCGACGGTGCCAACGACAAGTGGGTCAGCTACCGCGACGGCAACGCGGCGGTCGTCGAGCAGGACCGCGACTTCGACGGCGAGAAGGACCTCCGCGCCGAACTCGAGCCGGACGGAACCAAGCGCCTCGAGCAGCAGGACACGAACCAGGACACGAAGTACGACGTCTCGATCCACTTCGAGAAGGGTCAGAAGATCCGCATCGAGGAGGACACCGACGCAGACGGCAAGCCGGACGTGGTGACCCACACCCGAGGCGAAGAGATCCTGCGCCGCGAGGCCGACACGGACAAGGACGGGCGCCTCGAGAGCGTCGCCTACTTCGAAAAGGGCAAGGAGCGGCGGCAGACGCGCGACGACGACGGCGACGGCAAGGAGGATCTCGTGATCCTGCTCGATGCCGACGGCCAGAAGATCCGCGAAGAGGCCGACGCGAACCACGACGGGCGCCGCGAGCTCGTTCGCACCTTCGAAGGCGGAAAGCGGGTCCGCGAGGACGAGGACCAGGACGGCGACGGCAAGCCCGACGTCGTCACCAGCTACGACGGCGACACCCCGCTCCGCCGCGAGGCCGACACCAACGGCAACGGAAAGAAGGACACCTTCGTCGACTTCCGCGCCGGCAAGAAGGCCGCGCAGCAGGAGGACCGCGACGCGGACGGCAAGCTCGACGCGCGCTACGTCTTCGACGACGAAGGCCGCGTGACCCTCCAGGAGCTCGACGAGGACAAGGACGGCCGCTTCGAGGCCGTGAGCGCGAGCGCCACCGGGCAGCTCGAGAAGCGCACCCTGCTGGCGAGCTCCGGCAAGCCCGAGCGGACCGAGTTCTTCGAGAAGGGAAAGCTCGAGAGAGTCGAGCTCGACGAAAACGGCGACGGCCGCGTCGACCTGTGGAACTGGCACGCTCCCGATGGCGCCCTCGTCCGCCAGGAGCAGGACGCCGACCACGACACCCAGGTCGACACCTGGGTGGAGCTCGACCCGGACACCCACAAGGAGGTCCGGATCCGACGCGATACCAACGGCGACGGCAAGGTCGACAGCTGGCGCAGCAACGACCGCAACGGGGTCGCGCAGAAGCTCGAAGAGGACCGAAATCGCGATGAGAAGCCCGATCGCAGCGTGACCTTCGCGGCCGGCCAGCCTTCCCGCTTCGAGGAAGACAGCGACTTCGACGCAAAGATCGATCTGCGCGGGGACCTCGACGCCTCCGGTCAGACGACGCGGGAGGAGCGAGACAGCAACGCCGATGGGAGCTTCGACTTCGCGGTGGTCTACGAGGGCGGGCAGAAGGTGCGCGAGGAGCGCGACACGCGCGGCAAGGGAAAGCCCGACGTGGTGACGACCTTCCGCGACGGGAGCCCCGCCCGGCAGGAGCAGGACACGGACGGCGACGGCCGCTTCGAATCGGTGCTCGACTTCGCGTCGGGCCGCCAGCAGAGCCAGTCGCGCGACACGAACAAGGACGGCAAGCCCGACGCCATAGTCTTCTTCGACGAGCAGGAGCGACCTTCGCGCGAGGAGATCGACAAGAACGCCGACGGGAAGGCCGACGTCGTGAAGCACTACCAGAAGGGTGTTCTCCTCCGCGAGGAGACGGACGAGGATCTCGACGGGCGCCTCGAGCTCGTGACCCTGCTCGAGAACGAGCTCCCCGCCCGCTCGGATGCCGATCTCGACGGCGACGGCCGCGCGGACGTCTCCGTCCGCTATCGCGCGGGCAAGAAGGAGCGCCAGGAAGAGGACCGCGACCACGACGGACGCCCCGACGTCCTGACCGTCTTCGACGCGGAAGAGCGGCCGGTGCGCGTCGACGAGGACACGGATGCAGACGGCAAGCTCGAGACCGCGACCTTCTTCGTCGCCGGGAAGAAGGAACGCACCGAGAAGGACCGCAATGGCGACGGCAGGCCGGACGTCTTCGCGTGGTACGAGGGAGACCAGATCGCCCGTCAGGAAGAGGACTCGGATTTCGACGGCGCGATCGATGCGCGCAGCCGATCCGGCGCGAAGGGCTCGCAAGTCCAGGAAGCCGATACGAACCGCGACGGGAAGGTCGACACCTGGATCACGACCGACGCCAAGGGCGCCGTCCTCCGCAAGGAGGAGGACCGCAACAGCGACGGGAAGCCCGATCTGACCGCCTGGTTCGAGAAGGGAAAGCTCGCGCGCCTCGAGCAGGACAGCCAGGGACGGGGCTGCGTGGACCTCGCCCAGCGTTTCGACGCCGCCGAACGCGTCGAGGCCGAGCAGCGCGACCAGAGCGGTGACTGCAAGATCGACACCTGGCTCTACTTCGACAAGGGGCTCCTGGTGCGACAAGGGCAGGACACCCAGGGACGCGGGCGGCCCGACGTGCTGAATTTCGTCGACGCGAAGGGAAACGTCACCGTGCAGGAGGTGGCGAGCAACGGCAAGACACCCGACAAGAAGCTCTTCCTGGGCGCCGGTGGCACCGTTTCCTCCCAGTGCCTGCTCTCCGAGGACGGCAAGCGCCTGAACGCGCGTGCCCTGGTCCAGAACGGAACGGTGACGGAGGTGCTGATCGACTCGGGCGGCAAGGGCATCGCCGACACCCGCCAGGTGCTGCGCGGCGGCCAGCTGGTCGAGCTTCACGCCGACACGAACGGAGACACGCGGCCCGACGTCGTCCAGTACTTCGCCGGAGAGACGATCCGGCAGCAGGACGAGGACACGAACTTCGACGGCCTCGTCGACCAACGCTTCCAGGGGAACCAGCCGGTCGCGGTTTCCCCCGATACCCGGCTCGCCGGCGATGACTTCGGCAAGCTCGGCTGCGGCGCCTTCCACGCCTTCTGGTGGAAACGCTGAGCCCGGGGCGGCCCCGGCTTCCGATGCAGAGGACCGCGGCGCTGCTCGCCTTCTGCCTCCTGCCGGCCCTCGCCGCCGCGCGCGGCGTCGGCTCGCTCGACACGCCGGGCTACGCCCAATCCGTCGCCGTGGACGACGAGCGCGCCTACGTGGCCGATGGCGACCAGGGGCTGCTGATCGTCGACGTATCGAAGCCCGCTTCCCCGCGCCTGCTCGGCCGGATCGACACGCCGGGCTTCGCATGGGACGTCGCCGTGGCGGGAAGCCGCGCCTACGTGGCGGACGGCTCGACCGGCCTTCGCATCGTCGACGTCTCGGATCCGCGCGCGCCGCGGGAGCTCGGCGTGTACGACACGCCGAACTTCGCGCTCGCCGTCGCGGTCGTGGGGGAGATCGTCTTCGTCGCGGATCGGCTCTCCGGCCTCCAGATCGTCGAGGTCTCCGAGCCCGCGCGCCCGCGCCTTCTCGGCTCGCTCGATACCCCCGGCGCGGCCCTCGACGTGGCCGTGCGGGGCGCGCTCGCCTTCGTCGCGGACGGAGACCGGGGCGTGCGCGTCGTGGACGTCGCCGACCCGCAGGCCCCCCGAACCCTCGGCACGGTCGACACCCCGGGGTCGGCGATCGCGATCGATCCCGACGAGCACGTCGCCTACGTGGCCGACCGGCAGTCGGGGGTCCGCGTGCTCGACGTCTCCGATCCAGCTGCGCCGCGCGAGGCGAGCGCCTTCGACACACGCGACTTCGTGCTGGCGGTCGCCGCCGACGGTGGCCGCCTCTTCGCTGCCACTCGCGGCGCCGGGATCCGCATCCTCGACGTCGAAGATCCGGCGCGCCTGCACCAGACGGGCTCGCTGGACAGCGTCGGCGAGGCCTGGGAGCTGAGACTCTCCGAGGGCCTCCTCTACGTGGCAGCCGGCTCGGCGGGCCTCCAGATTCTCGACCCCGATTCCCCCTGAGCCCCGAGCGCGGGGATGCTCTTCAACAGCTTCGCCTTTCTACTCTTCTTCGCGATCGTCTTCGCCACGAACCTGCTGCTCCCGCGTCGCGCCCAGAACCTCTGGCTCCTCGCCGCGAGCTATGTCTTCTACGCCGCCTGGGACTGGCGCTTCCTCGGGCTCCTCCTCCTCTCGACGCTGATCGGCTACGTCGCGGGCCTCGCGCTCGGCGCGAGCGAAGATCCGCGCCGCCGGCGCGCGATCGTCAGCGCCAGCGTCGTCGCGAACCTCGCGATCCTCGGCTTCTTCAAGTACGCAGGCTTCTTCGCCGCGAGCCTGCGCGAGCTGCTGGGCCTCTTCAACGTGCAGCTGTCGGACTTCGCGCTCGACGTGCTGCTCCCGGTCGGAATCTCCTTCTACACCTTCCAGACGCTGGGCTACACGATCGACGTCTACCGCCGGCAGCTCGCACCGACGCGAAGCCTTCCCGATTTCGCGCTCTTCGTAGCCTTCTTCCCGCAGCTCGCGGCCGGCCCGATCGCGCGCGCGGCGAGCCTGCTGCCGCAGCTGGCGCAAGCCCGCCGGATCGGCTGGGAAAAGCTCGGGAGCGGGTCGTGGCTCTTGCTATGGGGTCTCTTCAAGAAGGTCGTGATCGCGGACAATCTCTGGCCGCTCGTCGATTCGGTCTACGGGCTGGGATCGCAGCCTACCGGCGCCGAGGTCCTCGTGGCGACCTATGCGTTCGCTATCGCGATCTACTGCGATTTCTCCGGCTACACGGACATCGCGCGGGGAGCCGCCCGGCTGCTCGGCTTCGAGCTGATGCTGAACTTCGACCTGCCCTATTTCTCCCGGAGCCTCCAGGACTCCTGGCGTCGCTGGCACATCAGCCTCTCGAGCTGGCTGCGCGACTACCTGTACATCCCGCTCGGTGGAAACCGGACCCACCCGATCCGCAATTTGTGGCTCACGATGGTGCTCTGCGGGTTGTGGCACGGTGCAAGCTGGACCTTCGTCGCCTGGGGCGCCTACCACGGAACGCTGATGGTCTGCTACCGCGCGAGCCTTCGCTGGCGCGAGCGGCTGCTCGCCTTCCGCAGCCCCGCTGCGCGACGCGCCTGGGCGTTCGCATCGGTGCTGATCACCTTCCACGGGGTGACCCTCGGCTGGACTCTCTTCCGGGCCGAGACGCTGGGCCGCGCGTTCGAGCTGTGGGTCGCGCTCGCCACCGCCCCAGGCCTCGGGCTCGTCGTCGACTGGGCCCCCCGCTTCGCGCTGCTCGTGCTCCCGCTCGCGCTGATCGACGGGGCGCAGCTCTGGACCGGCGAGCGCGAGCCGGTGCAACGCCTGCGCTGGCCGGCGCGGGCGCTGCTCTATGCGACCCTCGTTCTGGGCATCGTTCTCGTCGGCGAGGATTTCGGTGAAGAGTTCGTCTACTTCCGCTTCTAGCGCCGCGTCGACGAGGCTCCCCTTCGCAGGGCTCCTCGCGGCGCTGCTCGTGCTCGCGCTCGATCTCGCGCTGCTCGGCCCGGACGGTCCGTGGCAGGTCTTCGTCGGCTCGGATCCCGAGAGCGCCGCTCCCGCGCGGCTCGCGCTGCGCGAGCTGCGCCGCGCCGCTCCGGGCCGCCCGCGCGTGGCCGTCGTCGGCACCAGCATGGTGATCGACGGCTTCGACGAGGAGCTGGCGATCCGCAGCCTTCCCGGCGTCCGCTTCGCGAAGCTCGGACACCCGCGCTTCGAACCCTTCGTGCTGCTCCAGCTCGCCCCGGAGCTCGTGGCAGCCCAGGCCGACGCCGTCGTGCTGATCCTGTCCGAGTTCGATACGCACCGGCCCTTGCGCCTCGAGCCCGTACCGGGCTCGTCGGGTGCGAGCCTCTCGGCCCTCGGGGATCTCCTACGCCTCAGCGGGCCTGGCTTCGCGCTGGAGCAGCGCACGACGCTCTACCGACTCGTGGCATCGAGTCTGCTTCGCGCCTATCGCTACCGCGTCGATCTCGAGCGTCTCGTGCCGGAAGGGCTACGCCGCTTCGCGGTCGACGAGCGGCTCGCCCGCGGCCCGCGCGGCGACCCCTTTCGGCCGGTGGCCCTCTGGGACGGCACCCGCAACGCCGTCCCGGTATCCGCGCAGCGGCACACCTTCGACCTCTTCCCGCCACTGATGAGCCAGTGGAACGCGCGCATCCAGGCCGGAACGGTGCAGGAGATCACTCCCGGGCGTCACGCCGCGCTCCAGCAGGCGCTCGTCCGACGCAGCGTCGAGCGGCTCCGGACCGCCGGCGTAGAGGTCGTCCTCGTGCAGGGCGCGATGCACCCCGCCGCGCAGGACTACTACGACCCCGCCCGGCGCCAGGAGTTCGTCGACTTCGCCGCCGCTCTCGAGCGGGAGCTCGGCGCGCGCTTCGTCCCGCGCTCGGCGCAGGAGTCGCTCGCGGAGAGCGACTTCTACGATCTGATCCACGTGACGCGCGCGGGCGCGGCGAAGGTCACCCGGGGAATCCTCGCGGGCCTCAGCGGCGCGGGGATCGCGGCCGAAGCCGAGCCGGCGCGCTAGCGCGATCCGAGAGCTCCCGGCTGTTGCGCTCGCGCCGGATTCGGGTGGGATGCCGGATTGCACTCGGGACATGCCGTCTCCTCTTCTCGCGTCGGATTCTTCGGACTCAGGCCTCTGCTGGCCGCTTCCGCTCCACCGCCCAGAGCGCGGAGACACCGACGACGTACACGGCCATCGCGACCAGCGTCACCGCGGTGAAGCTCCAGGTCATGCCGGCCATCACGGCGACCAGGGTCCCGATCACCGTGGCGCAGCCGTTCACGGCCCAGGCCCAGGGGACGAGCTTCGCGTTCGCCCGCTCGGCCATCCGGATCCCGAGCGGGAAGAAGGAGCCGAGCACCAGGCCTAGCGGTACGAGCAGCGCGACCGAGACGGCGACGCGCACCGCGAAGGGTGCCCCGAGCAGCGCGTCGAAGACATGCGGCACGGCCACGAGCCAGGCCGCGACGAGCAGCAGCAGCGCGGCGAGCCGCCCCGGCAGCGCCCCCGCGAGCGACCCGCGCACGCGCTCCGTCGCGAGGCTCCCGAAGCCCGTCGAGACCAGCAGCGAGAGCATCACCACCGTGAGCGAGTAGGTCGGATAGCCGAGGAAGAGCACGAAGCGCTGGATCATGCTGATCTCGAGCAGGATGAAGCCCATGCCGAGCGCCGCGAAGTAGGCCAGGTACGCGGCCAGGAGCGCCCTGCCCCCTGCCTCGACGCGCGGCATGCGCCGCAGTGGGAGCAGGATCAGCAGCGCGGAGAAGAGCACCGACTGCACCAACATCACGACGAGCACGATCTGGCCCGTCGCGAGCGTGCGGTCGTAGGCGAGGCCCTCGGTCATCGCCGAGCGCAGGAGCGTCCTCCATTTGTAGAAGTTGAAGAAGAAGGGCGAAGTGTCCGTGGTGGGCTCGAGGTTGAGCGGGTACGTCGAGTAGAGCTGCTCGAGCGAAGCGGGGTCCGCCATCAGGATGCGGGACACGAGGCTCCCGACCGCCCGATCCGGGCGGTGCCAGAACTCGAACCCCTCCTGCTCGAGGTAGCGCTCCATGCGCGCCACCTCGTCGCTCGTGAAGGGCTCGTTGCGGACGAGGGTGTGCGTGAAGGGGCGCCAGTCCGCCGTTCCGACCACCATCACGTGGCGCCAGGGCTCCGCGACGCCGCGCTCCTCCAGCGCCCTGCGCACGATCGAGGCGAGGCGCGGCGCGTGACGCGGGACCGTGCGCTCGATCTGGAGGTCTCCCACCGCCATCGCAAAGATCCCCTGGGGCTCCAGGTGATCCAGGTAATCGCGGACGGCGTCCGACGTATACAGGAAGCTCTCCGAGAGTACGTAGGCCCCGGTCGAAAGGGCGGACAGGGTATCGACACTGTTGATCTCGATCAGGTCATAGCGCTCGGAGCGCGAGCGCAGGAAGCTCCGCCCCTCGCCAACTACCGCGTCGACCCCTGGGCGGTGCAATAGGTCCCCGTTGAAATCCCTGAAGAGGTCGCGGACCGCGTGCAGCGTCATCGGATTGAGCTCGACCCCGACGATCGAGCGAGCTCCCCGCTTGAGCGCGTTCAGGACGTCGGCCCCCCCGCCGAGCCCGATCGCCAGCACGTCGGGTTCTTCGAGCAACAGATAGGGCGCGCGGAGCACGTGGTGATCGAGGAAGCCCAGGTCGGCGAGGTCGCCCTGCCACTCGTACATCACGGCGCAGGAGTCGCCGTCGTTGCCGATCATCCAGTAGTTCGCGCCGGGTCCACGATGCTGCGGGCTCACGCCCCATTCGACGTAGCTCCCCTTTGCGAGCGGGGGATCGAAGGCGAGCACGTCGACGCGGTTGATCGGTGTCCAGCGATGAAAGGCGAGATAGGTGCCGCCCTTGTCGAGGAACTGCGCGATGAGCTTCGTCGGTGCCGCCGAGAAGTCTCCGATGCCCGCAACCGTCACGGTTGCGGCGGCGGCCGCCACCGCCGCAAGGGTCGGCCGCAGCCTGCGTCCCGGAGTGGCGTAGGCAACGGCTGCCAGCGCGAACCCCGCTGACGAGAGTGCGGTCGCCACGGGCGTCTGCACCCACCAGATGAGCGGCACCATCCCCGCGCACACGAGGCCCGCGCCGAGGAGGTCCCAGAAGTAGAGGCGGCCGACCGCGCGCGGGTGGAGCTGGAGCGGCGCCGCGACCAGGAAGCCGCCGCAGAGGAAGGGAATCGCAACCGCCACGTAGTAGGCGAGCAGGCGCAGCAGCTGTCCCGGGTCGGAGCCGAGCGCCAGCGGATCCAGCGGGAGCGCGCGGATCACCAGCAGCGCGAGGAGCACTCCGACCTCGGCCGCGACGGCCCACCAGGCGAGTGCGGCCGGGCGCCCGAGCGCCGGGAACGCGGCCAGCGCCGAGCCGGCGGCTCCGTAGCCGAGCAGCGCCACGCTGATCGTGAGATACGCGAAGTGGTACCAGATCGTGTACGAGAAGAGTCGGGTGAGGCCGATCTCGAGCGCGAGGACGGCTCCCGCCGCAGCGGCGATTCCGAGATACAGTCGCTGGGGCGGTCGCGCTTGCATGGCTTCGAAGCGCACCACTCTAGCAGCCGCAGGGAGAAGCGATGCCGCGCCCCTTCCGCTTCGGCGTGGTGACGACGGGCTCGACAGACGGACCGGCCTGGCGGCAGAAGGCGCGGCGAGCCGAGGCGCTGGGCTACGCGAGCCTGCTGCTGCCCGACCACTTCCAGGCCCAGTGGGGCCCGCTCGTCGCCGCTGCGGTCGCGGCCGAAGCGACCGAGCGCCTCAAGGTCGGGACCCTGGTGCTGTGCAACGACTACCGCCACCCGGTGGTGCTCGCGAAGGAGATTGCGACGCTCGATCTCGCCAGCGGCGGCCGCGTCGAGATCGGTCTCGGCGCCGGCTGGAAGCGCGAGGACTACGACCTCGCGGGCCTCCCTTTCGACCCGCCGCCGGCGCGCATCGAGCGGATGGCCGAGGCGCTGCGCGTGATGAAGGCGCTCTGGTCTTCCGAGGAGCCGGTCGAGCTCCACGGTCGCTACTACTCGATCTCCGACGCGGTCGGCACGCCGCGCCCGGTGTCGCGCCCGCACCCCCCGATCTGCATCGGCGGGGGTGGGCGCCGCGTGCTCTCGCTCGCCGCGCGCGAGGCGCAGATCGTGAGCCTGAACGCGACGCTTCGCGGCGGGGCGATCGGGCCCGCCACGCTCGCGGGCGCGAGCCCGGCCGCGTTCGACGAGAAGCTCGCCTGGGTCCGCGAAGCGGCGGGGACGCGCTTCGGCGAGATCGAGCTCCAGTGCCACTGCCCCTTCGTCACCGTCGGGCCCGAAGGCCGGGCCGCCGCCGAGGCGCTCGCGCGGCAGCTCGGCCTCCCGGTCGAGCACGCCTCGTGGTTCCCGCTCGCGCTCTGCGGCAGCGCCGACGAGCTCTGCGACGCGCTCGAGCGCCGGCGCGAGCGTTGGGGCTTCTCCTATACCATCGTTCCGAGCGACCGGATGGAGGCCTTCGCCCCGGTCGTCGCCCGGCTCGCCGGGCGCTAGGAGGTTCCATGGGACCGAGCCGAGAGGAACTCGTCGCGATCGCGCACCGCCACGCCGCCGCCGAGGCCAACGGAGACCTCGCGACGACGCTCGCGACGCTCGATCCCGACCCGGTCTACGAGTTCGAGCCGGCGGGACTGCTGCTGCGCGGGCTCCCCGCGGTGAAGGTCTACTACGAGCACTTCTTCGCGACCTTCCAGCCGATGATCGCCGCTTACGAGATGCGCAGCGAATGGTTGAACGACGAGGGCCTGGGCCAGGAGTACTGGATCGACCTGCGCACACCCGGCGGCGGGACGGAGCGCAACGCGGTGGTCGGAATCCTGCTCTTCGGCGAGCAAGGCCTCAGCGGCGAGCGCATCTACGCGAGCGACCGCATGCTGCGCACGATGTTCGGCCCGGCCTTTGCCCTCGCCGAACCGATGCCGCACGCCGGGCGCTGAAGCAAGCGCAGCGCGCAGCGGGCCGGAGCTCCTGTGGAGCTCGGCCCAGCCGAGCGGAGCCCGGAGCCCGGGCGTCTACTCGAGCGCGGCAGCCTCCACCCCGGCGAGCGGCTGCCAGTCGTGCCGCGAGCACCAGATGAGCCCGCCCTCGGCGTAGATGCCGTGCACGAGCGCGTCGGCGGAGCGGCGGCGCGCGATGAAGCGCACGCGGCACAGCTCCGGCTCGACCGCGCAGCTCGCGACCTGCTCCGAATCGAGGACCCGCGCGGCCGCGCGCGTTAGGCAGGCCGGCGATGCGAGTCGAAGATCGTAGATGCGGAACATGCAACCCCCGAGAGCGTGCATACGCAAGAAGCGCGCCAAGGAGGCATAGCCAACGGGGAGCTCCGTCCGCTCCGGCGCCGAAGCTGCCGCGATTGCGGGCAGGCCTGCCCGTCGGCCGGGCACCGGGTCGCGGCAAAGCGGCCCCTCAGACCCGCAGCCCCGCCTCCACCAGTCGCTCCTCGAGCCATCCCATCCGGTCCTGCCCCCAGAAGAGCTCGCCGCGGAACAAGAAGATCGGAACGCCGAAGACGTGATCGGCGTGGGCCTCTTCGAGCGAGGCGTCGAGCTCGCGAGCGCCCTCCCCTTCGAGAAAGCCGAGATACTCCTGGCCGGAGCCGCCGAGCGAGTCGACCAGCGCGGCGATCTCGGCCGCGACGTCGATCTCGAGCTCGCGCCGGAAGAAGCGCTCGAAGACCGCCTCGGTGTAGGGCCGGAAGAGCCCGTGCCGACGCATGTAGAGAGCGCCGACGAGCGAAGGCGCCGAGTCGTAGATCTTCTGCGGCCCGAGGATCCGCAATCCGCCGAGGCGATTGGCCGCGCGCCGCGCGTCCATGTACGAGTACTTCGCCTTCCAGTCCGAGTAGCTGCTGCGCTGGCCGGGCCCCTTGATGCGCAGCAGGAAGGGAATCCAGCGCACGTCGATCGCGAAGCGCTCGGAGAGCTCGAAGGCCGGCCGCATCGCGACGTAGGTGAAGGGGCTCTTGTAGTCGAAGTAGAACTTCACCTCGTCGCATGCGCCCATGCAGCGACGCTATCGGAGCGCCCGTGACGCGTCGAGCGGCGATGTGCGAGAATCAGCGCCGCACGATGGATGCCGCTACCCGCTGGCTCACGGCGCTCCTCGCACTGTCGGCGGCGGCCTGCCCAGCTGCTGCCCACGCGCGTCCATTCCGGATCGGAGAGGTGGAGGGCGTCGCGAACCTCCAACTGAGCTACGGGCTGCTGGTACGGGTCGAGGATCGCGACCCGGACCTCGTCGCGATCGCGAACGGCGGAAACGCCGCATCGGCAAACTCCGATGACGGTGATCTGAACTACGACCCCGGAATCGCGTCCAACATGCTGCAGGCGAGCGGCGAGTTCGCCGCTCGCTGGCGCTTTCTCGGCGCCTACGTTCGCGGCATCGCATTCTACGATTTCGAGACGGAGCTCTCCGATCGCGAGCGCACCCCGCTTTCCAGCGATGCCGATCACGACGTCGGCTGGAACGCCGAACTGCGCGACTACCATCTCGAAGCGCGCTTCCCGGTCCGCGGCATGCCGGTGTACCTGCGGGTCGGCGACCAGGTGATCAACTGGGGCGAGAGCACCTTCCTGCGCTTCGGCGTCCAGACCGTGAATCCGCTGGATCTCGTCGCGGTCTTCCGGCCCGCGAGCTCGGCGCAGGACGTCCAGATCCCCCAGGGCATGCTGTGGGCCGGAGCGAACCTGACCGAGGAAGTGGCCATCGAGGGCTACTACCAGTACGAGTGGGAGCCGGTGCGCACGCCCCCCCTCGGCTGGTTCTTCTCCGACAACGACACCATCGGCGCGGACGGTCTCGGCGCCGCGATGGCCGGCTCGGGGCTCTTCTCCGACCTGGGGACCGACCTCGACGCGTTCTTCCGGCTGCCGACGGGAACCCTCGGCTTCGATGCCGACTTCATGCGCATCCCCGGCCTCGGCAGCGAGGACGCCAGCAACCAGGGTCAGGGCGGCGTCACGCTGCAGGCCATCCTGCCGCGCCTCAACTCGACCAAGCTCGCGCTCCACTTCATCAACTACCACAGCCGTCTGCCGCTGGTGAACGCCCGCACGGCCGACGCCGCGGCGGTGTCGGCCACCTCGCCCGCGGCGGTCGCCGCGCGGGCCGCCGCGCTCGCGCCCGTCTACGAGGCCGAGGGTCTGCCCCCCGCGCAGGCGGCCCTCGCCGCGGCCAGCGCCGCGTCGACGCTCACGGTCGGCGAGTACGCGAGCGAGGCGAGCTACTTCGTCAGCTATCCGGAGGACATCCGGATGCTCGGGCTGAGCTTCAACACCGCGACGCTGCGCACCGGCACGCTGGTCTCCGGCGAGGTCTCCCACCATTTCGGCTATCCCTTCCAGATCCTCCCGGGCGACGTCTTCAACGCGGCCTTCTCGCCGATCGAGTTCGATCCGAGCTTCGGGCAGGGACCGCTCGGCGCCTACGGGCCCGACCAGGTGGTTGCGGGGATCACCAGAAAGGGCAAGACCCAGCTCGAGCTCGGGGTCCGCCAGCTCCTCGGGCCGCGCCTCGGCGCGTCCCAGACAATTCTCGGGATCGACGCCGGCTACGTGCACGTGCACGACATGCCGGGCCGCCACCAGTTGCGCCTGAGCGCGCCCGGTATCACCGGACCGAGCGACTTCGGCCACCTTCCGGACGCCGATTCGTGGGGCTATCGACTGCTGGCGGCGCTCACCTACGAGGGCGTCTTCGGTGGCCTCACGGTCCAGCCTCGCGTCGCCTGGCTTCACGACGTCGGCGGCATCACGCCCGGTCCCGGGGGACCCTTCGTCGCGGGCCGCAAGGCCGTGAGCATCGGGGTCTCCGTCGATTTCACCAACACCTGGCTGCTCCAGCTCGACTACACGAACCTGTTCGGCGCCGGACGCTTCAACCTGCTCAACGATCGCGACTTCGTGCGCTTCCAGCTGAGCTACTTCTACTAGGAGGGGCGCGTGCGCTGGACTTGCCTTCTCTGGCTTCCGATGCTGCTGCCGGCGCTCGCGCCGCCGGCGCGGGGCGCCGTTTCGGAACTGGAGGCGGCCCGTCTGGAAGCCGAGCTGACGCCGATGGGCGCGGAGCGGGCCGCGAACTCGCAAGCAAGCATCCCGGCATGGACCGGCGGCATCACCACTCCGCCAGCCGACTACCAGCCCGGTGCGCAGCATCCCGATCCCTATCCGGGCGATCGCCCTCTCTACACCGTCAGCGCCGCCGACCTCGATGCGCGCGGCCCTCTCCTGTGCGAGGGTCAGAGGGCGCTGCTGCGCGCCCATCCCGAGAGCTGGCGCCTCCCGGTCTACCCGACGCGCCGCTCGGCCTCCTTCCCCGAGTGGGTCTACGAGGGCGTGCGCGCCAACGCGACGCGCGCGGGTGTCGTGACGACCGGAAAGGGATCCGTCGAGGGTGCGCGGGTGGGCCCCCCCTTTCCGATTCCGAAGACTGGCATCGAGGTGATCTGGAACCACCTGCTGCGCTGGCGCGGCGCACGGATCCTGCGCAGCGAGGGGATCGCCGCGGTGACGCGCCGAGGCAACTACCGCGTGGTGCTCGTCGAGCAGACGCTCGGCCTGCCCTACGCGGCGCGCGAAGCGGATGCCTTCGGCAAGGCCTACCCGAACGTGCTGATCGCGCTCAAGTCGAAGACGATCTCTCCATCGCGGATCGCCGGCGACGGCTCGTTGATCATCGAGCCGATCGACCAGACCGACGATCCACGCAGGGCGTGGAGCTACAGCCGCGACCTGCGGCGCGTCTTCCGCCTGCCCTGGGTGGCCTACGATTTCCCCGCACCCAACAGCGACGGCTTGCGCACGGTCGACGACGTCTGGCTCTTCAACGGCCCCCCCGATCGCTTCGACTGGGAGCTCCTCGGCAAACGCGAGCTGTTGATCCCCTACAACGCCTACCGCCTGCACGGCAGCGAGGTCGGGCCCTCGGAGATCCTGCGTCGGAGCCACATCGAGCCCGACCTGGCGCGCTACGAGCTCCACCGCGTCTGGGTCGTGCAGGCGACACTCAAGCCGGGAGCGAAGCACGTCTACTCGCGCCGCGTCTTCTACGTGGACGAGGACTCCTGGCAGATCGCGG
This sequence comes from uncultured Spirochaetales bacterium, assembly GCA_964413375.1. Taxonomy (GTDB): domain Bacteria; phylum Myxococcota_A; class UBA9160; order UBA9160; family SMWR01; genus CAZUYC01. The sequence continues at coordinate 32,707 of CAYPSI010000091.1, forward strand.
TCTCGGAGAGCTACGACCTCGAAGGACGCCTGTGGCGCATGAACGAGGTCCACGCGATCAACTACTACGAGGTCCCGGTCCTGTCGAGCACCCTCGAGGTCTACCACGACCTGCTTCGCGATCGCTACCTCGTGACCGGCCTCGACAACGGCCGCAACCCCTATCGCTTCTCGGAGGGAAGCGACCCGCGCGAGTTCAGCCCCAACGCGCTCGCGTACGAGGTGCGCTAGCCCGAGCCGGCTGCGTCCAGATCCTTCGAGGGAAGGGTCCGCTCCGCGCGCGTGAACGCCGCGCGTTCTCGCCAGGCCTCGCCCAACGCGGCGCGACGCCGCCCCTTCCGGGCAGCGAGCCCGACGCCAGCGAGCCCGAGCGCGGCACGCGGCTTGCTCTCGAAAGGGGCCGGGAGGCCTGCCGCCGTGAGCGCGATCCGCACGATCCTCTGGGTGGGCCGCGGCGAGCGCTTTCCCGCGCAGGTCGCGGATGCACCGCTGCTCGACGTGGTCTTCGAGTGCGACGTCGAGTCTGCCGCTGCGCTTCCGCTCGCAAACTTCGACGCCTGCGTCATCGACGCCTCCGAATCGGGCGCGGCCCTCGAGGCGCTGCGCCGCCTGCGCACGCGGCGCGGCTGCCCGCCCGTGCTGGTGCGCCTCGACCGCGGCACGGAGGACAGCGCGGAGCTCGTGCGGGCGGGGGCCGCCGAGGTGGTGCTGCGCGCGCTCGGCGACGAGTCTTCGACCGAGCTGCTCGCGCGCCTCGACCGCCTCGCGCGCCCCGAGCCGAACCGGGCCCCGCGCGCCCCCGAGCCAACCACGCAAAGCGGGATCGTCGGCGAGAGCCCCGGCATGCGGCGCGTGCTTGCGCTCGCGGAACGGGCGAGCCGCTCGCGTGCCACGGTGCTGCTGTCCGGCGAGACCGGCACCGGCAAGGAGCTCGTCGCGCGCGCGATCCACGACGACGGGCCGCGCGCCGCTCGGCCCTTCGTCGCGGTCAACTGCGCGGCCTTCCCGGACACGCTGCTCGAGAGCGAGCTCTTCGGCCACGTGCGCGGCGCCTTCACCGGCGCGGACCGTGAGAAACACGGGCTTTTCGAGGCGGCCGACAGCGGGACGCTCTTCCTCGACGAGATCGGCGAGACCTCGGGCCCCTTCCAGGCGAAGCTCCTGCGCGCGCTTCAGGAGCGCGAGGTACGCCCCGTCGGCGGCTCGCGCTCGCGCGCCGTCGACGTACGAGTCGTCGCCGCCACCAACCGCGACCTCTGGCGCGAGGGCTCGGTCGGATCCTTCCGGCCGGATCTCTACTTCCGGCTGGCCGTCTTTCCGCTCCACATCCCGCCGCTTCGCGAGCGCCCCGGGGACGTGCACCGGCTCGCCCACCACTTCCTCGAGATGCACGGCCGCGCCGAGGGAAAGCACGGCGTGCAGCTCGCCCCGGAGGCCGAGCGCCTGCTCGAGGCACACTCCTGGCCCGGAAACGTCCGCGAGCTCGACAACGAGATCCAGCGCGCCGTCGCGCTCGCGGAGCCCGGGGAAACACTCGGGCCGGACCACTTCACGGATCGCTTGCGCGCCATCCTCCCGCCGATCGAGGCAAATCTCCGCCCCGGCGACACGCTGCGCGAGACGCTCGATCGCGTCGAGGCCTGGTTGATCCGCGAAGCCCTCGCAGCCCACGGCGGCCGCCGCACCCAGACCGCCCGCCGCCTCGGCGTGACGCGCGAGGGTCTCTACAAAAAGATGCAGCGGCTCGGGATCGCGTAGCTGGTATGTGTGATGAAATGTGTAGAATCGCGCACATGGCGACGAACCTGGATCTGGACCCCGATCTGCTCGAGCGAGCCCTGGCCGTCAGCGGGGAGAAGACCAAGAAGGCCGCCGTCACGAAGGCCCTGGAGGAGTTCATCGCGCGGCGTGAGCAGGCTCGTGTGGAAGAACTCTTCGCCCAGCTCGAGTGGGACTCGGATTTCGACTACAAGGCGGCGCGATCGCGAGCTTGAGCCATTTCGTCGACACGAGCGTGTGGTCGCTCGCGCTGCGGCGGGACGCGCCCGACCTCATTCCCGAGGTGGCGCGCCTCGGGCAGGCCCTGCGTGGCGCGGAACCCGTGTTCACGACCGGGATGGTCCTGCAGGAGCTCTTGCAGGGGTTCAGGGGGCCGAAGGCTCGAGAAGCAATCGTCGCTCGCTTTGCGGCGCTCCCCTTCCTCGTCCCCGAGCGCCGCGATCACATCGCCGCCGCCGAGCTTCGAAACGACTGCCTCAGGCGTGGCCTTCAGGTCGGTACGATCGACGCGTTGTTGGCCCAGCTGTGCATCCGCTTCGAGCTCACGCTGCTCGCGAGGGACGCTGATTTCCTCGCCATCGCAGCGCACCATCCGCTGAGCGTCTGGAGCGCCTAGCGTTCTCCCGATGGCTCGCGTCGGAAGGGCCCCGGCGTCTCGCCGGGACCCTATGCCTCAGCTTCGGCGCGACCGCATCCTAAGCCCTCTCGGTCACGGACACGCCGTCCCGAGAAAATGCGCCTCGCTCGTGAAGTTGCAGCCGAAGAGCGGGTTCGCGACCTCGGCCGGGTCGAGTACGTCGTCTCCCGCGGGCTTCACGCCGGCCTCGACCCAGCCCACCAGGTCCAGGAAGGCTCCGGCGAACTCGGCCGAGGTGAAGTCGCAGTGGAGGACGCCGCGGATTGCGCGCTGCACCAGCAGATCGCTCTTGCCCTGCGCGTCGACCCGCTTCGCGTACTCGACCTCGTTCAGGAAGGGAACGAAGAGGTCGCCCAGGTTGTGGAGCGTGAGCACCGGGATCCCGATGTCGCCCGACACCTGCGGAACGTTGCGCAGCCCGTTGGCCCGCGCCTGCGGATCTGCGGTGACGCGCACCACGCCGTCGTTCAAGGCCTGCTCCCCCGCCGAGAGGCTCGGATCCTGATCGAACTGGTAGACCACGTCGCTGTTCTGGACGCCGACGCCCGGCGCCCGCGGGAGCGTGCCGTCCCCCGTGCCGAGGTCGAAGAGGAAGTTGCCCGGGCCGCTTGCGAAGTTCGGGAAGGTATTCCAGAAGAACCAGGCCTCATTGAAGTTCGGACGGTCGCCGCCGGAACGCAGCTCGACCAGGTTCTTGAAGTCCGTGCCGGCCGCGTTCAGCACGTTCGGCCACCCGCCCGGAACGGCTGCCAGGTTGGCCTTGATCTGCGGCACGGTGACTCCGATGTACACCGGCGGGTCCACCGGGAACTGCGAGGCACCCGTCCCGAGCTGCTGCGCGGTGACGTTGAAGTCGAGGAAATAGTCGAATTCATCGTAGTCGGCGAGCGCTCCGCAGATCGGAAGCGCCGCGTCGTAGGTTTCCGGGTACTGCTCGATCGAAGCGGCGGTGACGTGCCCTCCCATCGACGCCCCGGTGAGGTACACGCGGCTCGGGTTGCCGATCAGGCCGTTCAGATGCTGGACGAGCGCATGGGTCGTCGTCACGCCGGAGTTGACGTCGTAATCGTTGCGGTCGTAGCTCGACGCGGCCCATGCGTAGCCCGACGGGATCAGCAGCTCGCGCAGCGGATGGTTGTCGACGGTGAGCTCGAGGCCGGCCCCGCGGAAGCCGTGGGCCCAGATCACGAGTTGACCGTTCCAGTTCTCGGGCACCTCGGCGCGGAAGCCTGCGCCGTTGTGGACGCCCCAATGCGCCGTCGCTCCAGCAAGCGCGGTGAACGGGAGCTTGCTCTCGTCGACGAAGTATGCGGGCTTGGGGCCGGCGGCCTTCTCCCCCTTCTTCGCGAGCGCCGGAAGTCCTCCGGCGACGACGAGCAGCGGAGCAGCGAGCGCGAGCACGGCAACACGCGAACGGAACGAGAACAGGTGGTGCATGGGTTCCTCCTCCAAAGACCACTACAAGCGGGTGGCAGTGTACTCTCGACGGCGACCCGAAGGAGCAGGAAAGTCGGGGATCCCACGAGATTTCCCACGGGGCCGACTTCTCGCTTCGGATATGCTTCCGGCAAGCTCGCGGGGCGGAGGCGATGCAGGCGGATCTCGTGCGGCTCCATCCCCCCCCCTCGCTCCTCGCAA
>CAYPSI010000092.1:0-52040 GCA_964413375.1 uncultured Spirochaetales bacterium
GGCAGCGGCGGGCTCGGGTCCCAGGCACTTGGACGGGGCGTGGGCGCCATGAGCTTTGCCGAAGGTGTGCCCGCCGGCGATGAGCGCAACGGTCTCTTCATCGTTCATCGCCATGCGACCGAAGGTCTCGCGAATGTCCTTGGCAGCCGCGAGCGGATCCGGGTTGCCGTTCGGGCCCTCGGGATTCACGTAGATCAAACCCATCTGAACCGCACCCAGCGGCTGCTCCAGTTTCCTGTCGCCGCTGTAACGCTTGTCGGCAAGAAACTCGGTCTCAGGCCCCCAGTAGACCAGGTCGGGCTCCCAGTCGTCCTGGCGCCCGCCGGCAAAACCGAAGGTCTTGAAGCCCATGGATTCCAGCGCGACGTTGCCCGTAAGGACCATGAGGTCGGCCCAGGAAAGGCTCCGACCGTATTTCTGCTTGATCGGCCACAGCAGCCGGCGCGCCTTGTCCAGATTGGCGTTGTCCGGCCAGCTGTTGAGCGGCTCGAAGCGCTGCTGACCGCCGCCGGCGCCGCCGCGGCCGTCCGACACGCGGTACGTACCCGCGCTGTGCCAGGCCATCCGGATGAAGAAGGGCCCATAGTGGCCGTAGTCGGCGGGCCACCAGTCCTGTGACGTCTTCATCGACGTCTCGATGTCCTTCTTCAGGGCATCGAGGTCGACGCTTGCAAACGCCTCGGCGTAGTTGAACTTCTCGCCCATGGGATTGGACTCCGCAGCATGCTGGCGGAGCGGCGAGAGGTCGAGTGTTTCCGGCCACCAGAACTGGTTCGACTTCGGCTCACCCTGAGCAAGCGCAGGGCTTGACAGAGCCAACGGTGACACGGCGACCGCGAAGGCGGCGAAAAATCCGGTGAGCAGGCGCTTGATCGATACAAGTCTCATGGGACGCTCCTGTGAGAATGTGCTGAAGCGAGGGGCGACTACTGACTGCAGCGCGCGCGTAGAGTTCGATACTAGCGAAGGGGCCATCGACAACCTCGATGCTGCGTTGCGGCGTCGATGGCGCGGGCGGATCCTGGGAAGAACAGGCGAGGACTGCGCGCCGGCGGTTCAGGACTCGAAATCGGCGGGAGATTGATCGGCCGAGGAGTGTACGAATGAGCGCGCTTCCACCCCCGGAGTTCCGGCAAGGGGCGTTGTGTAACGCCCCTCAACGGTGCAGAAGCGGGCGCCTGGGGCGACGATCTGGCTTCTGAGGCCGGGGGGATTCGAGCGCTGTTTTCCTAGACAGGGCGGTTGGTTACGCGAAGAGCCCGACCTTTCTTTCGAAGGTCTTCGTCGAGAGCTTCAATGGGAAGTTCCGGACGAGTGTCTGAAACAGAGCCGGTTCCTGAGCCTCGGGGAGGCGATCCAGTCGATCGCGGGACATATTTCCCAGAACCCCTGGCCCGGCGAAGGGTGTCGGCTCAGCAGGCCGCTGGGTCGGTGTGCAGAACGCCGTCGGCAACGTGGCTGGTCTGATCGCTCCGCTCCAATGGACCCGCCTCGGCGCGTTTCGCGGACCGGATCCTCTACAACGAAGCGGCATCGCCGTGTACCGCACGACCTTCGAACAAGGTCAACAATGCCCTGGTCTCGGAGATATCCTTCGCTTCGATCTCGAAGAGGTTCCGGTCGAGTACGACGAGGTCCGCGTACTTCCCGACTTCGATCGAGCCCGTATCCCTTTCCTTCCGGTTGACGAATGCAGCATTGATCGTGAACGCGACGATGGCGGTCTCCAGATCGATTCGCTGCTCCGGAAGGAAACTCTCCATTTCGTCGTTTCTGGAACCTTTGCGGGTCAGCGCCGTCTCGATCTGCTCGTAGGGATTCGCGGTCGATACCGACCAGTCGCTACCGAACGCGATCCTGGCGCCGCTATCCCGAATGCTCCTGATCGGATACAACCAGCGCGCACGTTTCTCATCGATGAAGGGGAGCGTGAGTTCGGTGATGTACGCGTCCGCAAAGGCCCACAGCGGCTGAAAGTTCGCGACGACTTCGAGCTCCTTGAAGCGCGGAATGTCGGCGGGATCGAAGAGCTGAAGATGCGAAATGTGGTGACGGTGGCCGAGCCTGCCGTTTTTCAGCAATGCCGCCTCCACCGCATCCAGCGACTGCCGGATCGCGCCATCGCCGATCGCATGAAAATGCACCTGGAAGCCTTCGGCATCGAGTCGTACGACGACCTGCTTCAGAAGCTCCGGTTCGAGCATGGGGATGCCGCGGGTTCTGCTCGGCACGAGGTAGGGCTCGAGAAGCACGGCGGTGTAGTTTTCCATCACCCCGTCCTGCATGATCTTGACCGTTCTCGCATCGATCCGTCCTGCGCTGTATCTGTCGCGCAGCGCGATGATCTCCGCCACCTGTCCCATATCGCGGTCGCGATCCCACCAGATCGACGCGACGACGCGCAGGCTCAGCTCACCGCGCTCTTCCAGCGCCTTGTACGCCTTCAGGTCATCTTCGTTGACGCTGGCATCCTGGATTCCTGTAATGCCATAGCCGTTCAGCATCCGAACCGAATAGCGCAGGCCGGTCAGTCGATCCTCGAGCGTGCTTGCGGGAATCTGCTGCGTCAGCAGTTTCATCGCGCCTTCCTGCAGACTGCCGATGGGTTCTCCGGTTTGTGGATCCTTGTCGATTCGCCCGTCGACCGGATCCGGCGTGTCCTTGGTGATGCCGGCGAGTTTCAGTGCGAGGCTGTTGGCCCAGCCCGTGTGTCCGTCCCGTGAGGTCAGGAACACCGGTCGATCCGATACCAGCTCGTCGAGAATGCTCTTGTTCGGTGCAGCGCCGGGACCGAAGTCGGACATCGCCCAGCCGCCGCCGAGGATCCAGGGCGCATCGGGGTCGGAGAGAAGGTATCGGGCGATCGCGGTGCGATAGGCGTCTACCCCGGTGAGGTTGTTCAGATCGCAGGCCGACGCTTCGATGCCACCGCTGATCGGGTGAACATGTGCGTCCTGAAAGCCCGGCAACATCATGCGACCTTTCAGATCGACGACCCTCGTCTTCGAGCCGGTGTGCGCCTTCGCGCCCTGATTCGACCCGACATAGACGATGCGTCCGCCCTGGATCGCCACCGCTTCGGCCCACGACCGGGCGGCATCGACCGTATAGATTCGGCCATTCTGGTAGACCGCATCGGCACCCGCAGCGGGATCCTGCGGCTTGCTGCAAGCGCTGAGAAGGCCGGCCAGCGCCAAAGGGATCAGGCTTCGCGCGAAGCCAGATGTCGTTTTCATTGGAGGAGGCTCCCCGTGGGTGACCCGGCCGCCGACTGGCGGCCGCCTTGCTTTTCATCCGTGGCCGTCGTCAGGTTGCAAGTGAACGCGTGACATGCACGACCCGGCGGCGCGTCCAAGAATGCCATAGGCCGCTGGGGAGCAAGCCATGTTTCGATCCGCGACGGGGAACTGGGTTCGCGGGGCGGGTCGGGGTGAGGTCCCCGGCCCTCGACTACCGGGACGCAGGCTCGGGCGGGAGCGGGCTCGCCAGCGCGGCGATCTCGGGGTCTTCTCGAAACTCGCCGCAGCTTTCCCGGGTGGGTACGGGGGACTGCGCGTGGGCGACGTTCTCGCGCAGCAGCCCGAGCGCCTCCTCGCGGCGTCCCTCTTTCAGCAGCACGCAGGCCAGTGCGATGCGCTCCTCGGCGACCAGGGGATGCGCCTCTCCGAGGAGGCTCCGGACGCCGGCCAATCCCTCGCGCAGCTCCGCTTCGGCCTCCTCCAGCCGGCCCTCCGCCTCGTAGACCGTCGCCAACGCGGAGCGAAGGCCGACCGCCTCCGGATGGGCTTCGCCGAGAACGCTGTTCATGCCGGCGCGGATCGACAGGAAGAGCTGCTCGGCCTCGGCGAGTCTCCCCTGCTGGAGATAGACGCGTGCGAGGTAGCTCTGGACGGTGAGGGTCTCGGGGTGGTCGTCCCCGGATCTCTCCTGGACCAACGCCACCAGCCGACTCGCCATGGCCTCGGCCTGGTCGAGCCGATCGGTGCTCGAATAGACCTCCGCGAGGTTGCTCAGCGCCACGGCGTCTGCGCCGCCAGCGCCGGACGGCGCCGCGAGCACCTCGAGCGAGAGCTGCTCCGCCTCCCGCCAGCGCTTCTGCCGCGTGTATGCGCTCGCGAGATCGCTGCGCGCTGCCACGGTGTCGGGATGGTCCGGACCGAGCGAGCGCGTGCGCCCCTCGACGACCTGCAGGTAGGCCGCCTCCGCGTCTCCCCAGCGCGCCCGGAACCAATAGGTGTTGGCCAGGTCGTGCAGGATCCGCATGCGCAAGGGATCGGTCGGCTCCAGCCGCTCGCCGATCGCCTCCGCGGCGCGTTTCAGGAGTCCCTCGGAAGCCTCGTAGAGGCCGAGCTTCTGGTAGACGCGCCCGACCTCCCCCAGCAGCCGGGCGCGCAGCAGCGGCTCCGCCGCAAGCTCCGCCTCGATGCGAGCAGCGCCCCGATCGAGGATCTCGCGCGCGGTCACGGTGCTTCCGCGCACCTCGCCGGGGTCCGACACCTGGAAGAGCCTGACCAGGAAGTCGGAGACGCGCTGCGCGGCCTCGGCCTCGCGGTTGGCGCGCTGGGCTTCCCGCGCGATCCGGCGCGCCTGCAGCCCCATCGCGCCCGCGAAGGCGAGCGAGAGCATCGCGGCCCCGACCAGGAGCCGGCGCCGCCGACGACTGCGCGCGAGCTCCACCTTGGTCCTTTCGGCTTCGCGCCGGGCGTCGCGTTCGGCCGCGCGCTCCGCCCGGCGCGACTCCAGGGTGCGCAGGCGCTCGGAGATGCGCAGCGCATCGCTGGAGCGACGCTGAGGGTTGCCATCGACCGCCGCCGCGATCTCCTCGCGCAAGAGCTCGTCCTGGACGTCGCGCTCCCAGCCGGGCGCCATCACGCGCTTGAGATCACCGGCCACCAGCTGGAACAGGAGCACGCCGAGCGCGTACACGTCGGCCTGCAGCGTGACGGGCCTCCCCTCCAGGATCTCCGGGGCGAGGTACGCGAACGTCCCCGCCCCGCTGCTCGAGAGTCCCGGATCGATCAGCTCGGTGCGGAAGGTGATCCCCGCCTCTGCGAGCTTCCCGCGCTCGAGCAGCATGCCGATGCCGAAGTCCGTGAGCTGGGCGCGCGGGCGGCCGTCTGCGCCCGGGGTGATCAGCACGTTCGCGGGTTTCACATCCTTGTGGAGCACGCCCACCGAGTGCGCCGCCGCGAGCGCCTCGGCGACCTGCGCGGCGATCTCGAGGCGCTGCGCCAGCGGCACCGCTCCGACCCCGCCCTGTCGCTCCGCCCAGTCCGAGAGAGAGCCGTCCGCCGCGTACTCGGACTCGATGAAATAGGGCGCCTCGTCCAGTTTCCAGTCGAGGACGCGCGTGATGTCGCTGCGCTCGCCGAGCGTCTCCCTCATCAGCCGGAACAGCGTGATCTCGCGGCGGAGTCCGCGGAGGCTCTGGGCGTCGTAGCAGAACTTGAAGACGCGCGGCTCGTGCGTCCCGCGCTGCTCGGCGAGCCAGGACTCGCCGAAGCCGCCCTCGCCGAGCTTGCGCGCCAGCACCCAGTTCGAGCGTCCCGGCACTTCGACGCCTGGCGCAGGGCGCCAGCCGACGATCGTCGACTCGTCGGCGACGCGTCGCGCCTTCGCCGAGTCGGCGGGCGGAGCGAGCGGAGCCTCACCCGGCTCGGAGACCTCGAAGATCTCGATCTCCTCTTCGATGCCGGCCAGCCGGTAGCGGCCGTGGGCCAGCCAACGCAGCGGCGGGTCGCCCGTGCCGGCTCCCACCGCACCCCGCCGCGCGAGGTCGAAGGCGGCGCGCGTCAGCAGGATACGGCCGCCGCCAGCGAGCGCCGCCACCCGCGCCGCGATCGCCTTGGCCAGTCCCTCGACCTCGAGCGGCTTCGCGCCCCGCCGCACGTCGCTGTCGGTGTTCTCGCGCACCACGACTTCGCCAAGATGGACGCCCGCACGCGACTCGAGCGAGAGACTCGCCAATTCTCCGAGCGCGCGAACCCGCTTCTGATAGGCGACCGCGAAGCGAACGGCCTGGATGGGCCGCTCGAAGAGCAGCAGGAAGCCGTCGCTCTTGTCGATCTCGCGCCCCTCGTAGGCCTGCACGAGCTCCCGAGCGGCGCGGTCGTGGCGGGCGAGCAGGGCGGCCGCGGCTTCATCCCCGATCCGTTCCACCAGACGGGTGCTGGCGACGAGATCGCAGATCAGGAGCGTTCGGATCGCGGTCGCCGGCGCAGCGCTCGGAGGGAGATCGCTCAATCCGGTAGGCACCCTCCCCCCCGACAGTCTCCCCTCGCTGGATGGGGCACACAAGGGGGGCGGCGCGCGGGTCGGGTATGGTCCTCCAGCGAGCCACCCCAGCGACCGGTCGGAAGCGGCCCATGAGCGCCAAGGCAATCCTCTTCATCGCACTCGGCGTAGTCGCGCTCCACTACGTGATCGGCTGGATCCGCCTGGCGCGGGGCCGGGCCGGAGCCACCCCGACCCGCGTCAGCGCGGGCAGCATCGGGATCGGCTTCGTGAGCAACTTCTTCGATACGCTGGGCATAGGTTCCTTCGCGACCACCACCTCGATCTGGAAGTTCCGCCAGTCGATCGATGACCGGGTGATCCCGGGCACGCTCAACGTCGGCCACGCGCTTCCCACGGTGGCGCAGGCGTTCATCTACATCGCCCTCATCGAGGTCGAGATGCGGACGCTGATCGCGTTGATCGCGGCGGCGGTCCTGGGTGCCTGGCTCGGCGCGGGGATCATTGCGAAGTGGGAGCGCAGGAAGGTCCAGATCGGCATGGGCCTCGCACTCCTCGCCGTGGCGATCGTCATGCTCGTCCGCTTGCTCCAGCTCACCCCGGGCGGCGAGGCGACCGGGCTCTCCGGTGCAGGTCTGGTGCTCGGCTTCGTCGGCAACTTCGTCCTGGGCGCCCTCATGACGCTGGGCATCGGGCTCTACGCACCGTGCCTGATCCTGGTCGGCCTGCTCGGCATGTCACCCATCACCGCGTTTCCGATCATGATGGGGTCGTGCGCGTTCCTGATGCCCGTGGGCAGCCTGCGTTTCATTCGCGCGGGCAGTTACGACCTGCGCGCCGCGATCGGTCTCGCGCTGGGCGGCATCCCGGCGGTGCTGATCGCGGCGTACCTGGTGAAGTCGCTGCCGCTCGACGCAGTGCGCTGGCTGGTCGTGGGGGTCGTGATCTACACGGCGGGAATGATGCTCCGCTCCGCCGCACGGGAGCGACGCGCTGCCGCGCAGCAGCGCGCCCTCACTTCGGTGCAGCCATGATCTACGATGTGTTCGTCGCGGGAGTCGGCGTCATGGGCGGCGCGGTGGCGCGTGCGCTCGCGCGGGCCGGCTTGCGAGTGGCCGGTTGTGACGACCGGCAGCCGCCGCACGCTCGCGGCTCGTCGCACGGGGAGTCCCGCATCATCCGCGCGGCCTGTTTCGAGGCCCCGGTCTACGCGCCGCTGGCAGGCCGCGCACTCGCGCTCTGGCGGGAGCTGGAAGAGGAAAGCGGCCGCTCACTGCTCCGCGTGACGGGCGGGCTCGACATCGGCCCCGAAGACGGGTTGCTGGTCCGCGGCGCGCTCGCGAGTGCGCGCATGCACGGGATTCCCCACGAGCGACTCGGCGGCGCCGAGCTGATGCAGCGATACCCTGCACTTCGTCTGGAAGCCGGCGAGGCCGCCGTCTTCGAGCCGGAGGCGGGGATCCTCGATCCTGAGCAGTGCGTTGCGGCCCAGATCGAATCGGCGCGCGCGGCGGGTGCGCAGCTGCGCCTCGGGGACGGGCTGGTCGCCTGGCGCCGCGTCGGCGCGGAGCTGCGCGTCACGACGGCGAGCGGCGAGTGTACGGCGCGGACGCTGGTGCTGGCGCTCGGTGCCTGGTTGCCGGCGTTTCGTCCGGGCCTTCCGTTGCGCGTCACCCGCCAGCCCGTGTTCTGGTTCGATCCCATCGAGCCCGCCATCCACGCGCCGGAGCGGCTGCCTCATTTCCTGATCGAGTTCGAGCCGGGCCGCGTCTTCTACGGATTTCCCGACCTGGGCCACGGCCTCAAGTGCGCCATCCACCACGACGGCGAAATCACCACGGCAGATGGCGTCGATCGGCGGCTTCGGCCCGGCGAGCAAGAGAGGGTGCGATCGCTGCTCGAACGCTTCCTGCCGCGTGCCGCGGGCAGACTGCGCAGTTCCGCCGTATGCCTGTACACGAACACGACGGACGGTCATTTCCTGATCGACCGCGATCCGCTGGAGCCGGGTGTCTGGCTGCTCAGCGCCTGCTCCGGCCATGGCTTCAAGTTCGCGCCCGCGCTGGCCGAGTTGCTGCTGGAAGCGCTGACCGGGAGTGGCGCCGCGCAGCTCGAGTCGTTCTCCAGCGAGCGATTCGCCACGGCGGCTGGATCGGTCGGCACTTCCTCTCGCCAGTGATGCGTTGAAGCTCATCACGCTTCGTCGCCCGCGCGCGTGAGCCTTGCGGCCAGGCGGTCGAGAAGCTGCGAGCGCTGCGGCTCGGAGAGCGCGGCGCTGCGCGCAGCGCTCCAGCGCAGGGTCACGCGGGGGTCGGCCTCGTTCCCGTGCAGGCCGCCCGGGCTGCCGAGCGGCTGGCCTGCTCGCCGAGCTAGCGCCACCCCAGCACGTCGCGCAGCACCGACCAGCGCGGCGCGCGCGGCTGCGCGTTCTCGCCGAGGATCCAGTAGGCGTAGAGCTCGTCGAAGCTGCCGTCGCGGCGCTTGAGCTCGATCCAGGAGTCGAGGAAGGTTCGGAGCTCCGGGTCGCGGCGGGCGACGGGGTAGCCGAGCGGGACGGTGAGCACGGGCGGATTGGGGACGGCGACCGCGAGCTCAGGGTGCAGGAGCGTCCAGGCCGAGCCGCGCTCGGCGGAGATCACGATCGCGTCGAGGCGATCTGCATCGGAGAGGAAGAACTCGACGAGCTGGCGGCGCTGCGCGAAGGGGGAGATCTCGGCGTCGGGCGCGTAGAGGTGCGTCTTCTCGACGTAGTAGGGGAGGCTCAGCACGCCGAGTCGCACGGGGCCGAGGGCTCGGATCGCCTCGCGGGTCGCGAAGTGAATCCTCCCGGGTTTTCCGAAGGCTCAGTGGGTTGAGTCCGAGGTCCGTCGCCGGGTTCTCCTCGTTCAGTCTGATCATGGGCTCCGTCCACCGATGCGTTCAGCCGGCCGGCCGTCGGCCGGTCGGCGCGAAGATCGACAGAGCTTCTGGGAGAGGATCGCTCGAGGCTTCTCGAGCGAGCAGGGATTCGAGGTCCTCGGGGTGAGCGGAGCCCACGCCGCGGAATGATCCCGCCGCGGAACGGGGGAAGCCAGCTCTCGCTCGACCTACTGGTTTTTTCTAGCGGGAACAGCGATCTGCGGGAAGACTCCGAGCTTCGTCACGAAGATCCAGGAGTGCCCGCTTCGCGGCCCGGCGCAGGTCCGGGTCCGCGGAGCCGTCCACAGCGCTCTCGAGCGCGTGGCGCGTTCGCTCGCTGACGAAGCCCGGATGGCTCAATCCGAGCGTGCGCAGCACCGCGGCGGCGATGCGCCGGCTCGCAGCATCGAGGTCCTGCTCGAGCGTCTCGCGCAGCCGCTCCTCGACCTCGCGCGTCGGAGCGAGCAGAGATGCCAGCGCCGAGAGGGCCGCTCGCTGCACCTGCAGGTCGCCGTCGCGGCTGGCGGCGAGCAGCGCGCTCGCCGTGCGCGGATCGTCGGGCGCGAGATCGCGCAGGCAGAAGGCCGCCATCCGGCGCGCGACCGGGTTCGGATCCGTCTGCGCGAGGTGGAGCACGAGCGGATGGACCTCGCTCTGCGTCTGGCCCAGCTCGACCAGCGCGCGCGCCGCACCCCAGCGCGTGTAGCCGTCGTCGGAACCGAGAGCCTCGATGAGCGGAGGCAGCAGTCGCAACTCTCGCGGCGCGATCCGCGCTCCCGCGAGGGCAGCGATGCGCCGCGTCCGCGCGTCCGGGCTCGCGAGGGCGCCGCGCAGTGCCGGCCAGACGCCCGGGTCCCGCCGAGCGATCGCGACGAGCGCATCGCTCGCCGCGCGCCAGACGGCGCGCACCGGATCGCCGAGCGCCGGCACGAGCGCGTCGACCAGCAGGACTGCGGCCGGGTCGGCCGCGATGGCGAGACAGGCATCGCGGCGCAGCGCGGGGTCGGGGCTCTGCAGCTGCGCGAGCAGCGGGTGGCTCACGCGAGGCGCCAGTCGGCGCCGAGCGGATCCTCGCTTCCACTGCGGACGACGCGTGCCTCGCGTTCGAGCTTGACCAGGTGAGCGCTGACGGACCCGGCCGCCGCGGTGTGTAGCTGCACCGGGTAGGCCGCATAGATCCGCTTCACGATGTCCCCGATCCGAGCGAGACCGTCGCCCAGGGCGGCCAGGATCTCCTGCTCGCGAAGCCTTCGGTGCGCGAGGTATTCGCGGAGCTTGCCCGGCCCGTCCGGGATCAGCGGCCCGTGGGCGGGATAGATCGCGCGGGGCGCCTCCGCGAGCAGGCGTTCCAGCGAGTGCAGGTACTGCGCGAGATCGCCGCCGCGGCCGGGGATCACCGTCGTGCCGACCCCCAGCACGTTGTCGCCCGAGAAGAGCGTGCCCTCTTCCTCGAGCACGAAGCAGAGGTGGTCCTCGGCGTGGCCCGGTGCATGGACGGCGCGAAGCGTCGCGCCCTCGACGGCGATCACCGATCCCTCGTCGATCGGCGTGACTTCGCAGCCCATCGAGTCGTCGACTCCGGGCCAGGGGCGCTTCGAGACGCGCAGCGCTCCGAAGCGCTCGCGGATCCCCCGCACACCTCCCAGATGATCGGGATGGCCGTGCGTCACGACGATCTCGCGAATGCGCGCCCCGCCGGCGCGCGCGAGCGCCTGCTCGAGCACCGGGAGATAGGCCGGAAGGCCCTGGCCCGTGTCGAGCAGCAGCCGCTCCCGCCCTGTTCCGACGAGGTAGGTGTTGGTTCCGGGCCCGGTGAAGACGCCTGGATTCTGGCCGAGTGCCACCACCACGCGCTCCGACCAGACGTCCACGTCCGGGAGCGAGAGACCCAGCATCGTCGCCGGCTGGGCCATCGCTACTCGCCCGCGACCGTCATCCGCGCCACGCGCAGCGACGGAGACGCCACGCGCCCGAGCCAGATGAGGTCGTCGGCTACCGCGTCGATCGAGGTCAGCATCTCGCCCAGGTTCCCCGCGATCGTGATCTCCTCGACCGCGTGGACGATCTCGCCGCCCTCGATCCACAGGCCGGCCGCCCCTCTCGAGTAGTCTCCGGTCACGGGCTGGAAGCCCATCCCGATGAGCTCCGTCACGAGCAGCCCGCGCTCGGTCGAGGCCACGAGATCCTCGAGCGTGCCAGAGCCCCGCTCGAGCCACAGGTTCGTCGGCGCGACCGAGGGTGCGCTGGTGGGACCACGGGCCGCGCTGCCGGTCGGTGCCGCGCCGAGCTTGCGCGCCGAGTATGCGTCGAGGAGCCAGCTCTCGAGGCGGCCCTCGCGCACGATCGCCGTGCGTCGGGTCGGCAGCCCCTCGCCGTCGAAGGGGCGGCTCCCGAGGCCGCCGGGCAGGCGGCCGTCGTCGATCAGCGTGACGAGCTCGCTCGCGATGCGCTCGCCCATGCGGGTCGCGAGAAAGCTGGTCTCGCGATAGACCGAGTAGCCGTTCACGCAGGCGACCACGTGCGAGAGCAGGCTCGGCGCCGTGATCGGATCGAAGATCACCGGAACCTCCTGCGTCCGCACCCGCCGCGATCCGAGCCTCCGCAGCGCGCGCTCGCCCGCGCGACGCCCGACCCGCTCCGGAGCCTCGAGATCGGCGAGGCGGTGCGCCACCGTCCACCAGGAATCCCGCTGGAGCGAGCCATTCTGGCGCGCGATGGGCTCGCAGGAGAGCACGTGCGACGCGGCCTCGTAGCTGCCGAAGAAGCCCTGCGTATTGCCGTAGACGACCGTCCTCCGCTCCGAGCCGGCCTGCGAGCCCTCGGAGTTCACGATGCGGGGGTCGACCGCGCGCGCGGCGGCCTCGGCCCGGCGAGCGCACTCGATGCGTTGCTCGATCGGGATGTCCCGGTCGCGGGGATCCGCGAGCGCAAGCTCCGGAGCATCCTGCGCGAAGCCCCCTTCCGGCAGCCCAGCGCTCGGGTCTTCGGCCGTGGCCCGCGCGAGCGCCACTGTGGCGTCGACCATTCGGGCTAGCGAAGACGGCTCGAGGTCAGAGGTCGACGTGAGCGCCGTGCGCAGCCCGCGCGCTCCGGACACGAGTGCGCGGATTCCGAGCGTGCGCTCGCGCGCCTGCGTCACGAAGTCGATCTCTTCGCCGCGCACGCGGGTCTGCGTCGACTCCGAAGCGACGAGCAGCGCATCGCCCGCATGGGCCCCGGCCCGCCGCAGCCGGTCGAGCGCGCCCGCGACGAGGTCCCGCTCGTCGCTCATCCCTCGGTCCCGCCCACGGTCAGCCCGTCCACCCGGATCGTCGGGAGGCCGACGCCGACCGGTACGCTCTGACCGTCCTTGCCGCAGGTGCCGACGCCCCGATCGAGGGCGAGATCGTTGCCGATCCGGGAGACGCGCAGCAGCACGTCCGGGCCGTTGCCGATCAGCGTCGCGCCCTTGACCGGAGCGCCGATGCGGCCGTCCTCGATCCGATAGGCCTCGTTCGCGGTGAAGACGAACTTCCCGCTGGTGATGTCGACCTGCCCGCCGCCGAAGGAGACCGCGTAGAGCCCTCGGGAGACCGAGCGGAGAATCTCCTCCGGATCCTCCGGGCCCGCGAGCATGAAGGTGTTGGTCATGCGCGGGAGCGGCAGGTGGGCGTAGCTCTCGCGCCGGCCGTTGCCGGTCGGGGCCATGCCCATCAGCCGCGCGTTGAGCCGATCCTGCAGGTATCCGCACAGGATCCCGTCCTCGATCAGCGTGGTGCGCTGCGTCGGCGTGCCCTCGTCGTCGACGTTGAGCGATCCGCGCCGGCCCGGGAGGGTGCCGTCGTCGACGACGGTGACACCGGGGGCGGCGACGCGCTCCCCGATGCGGTCGCTGAAGGCCGAGGTGCGCTTGCGGTTGAAGTCTCCCTCGAGGCCATGGCCGATGGCCTCGTGCAGCAGCACCCCCGGCCAGCCGGGGCCGAGCACCACGTCCATCGAGCCGGCGGGGCAGGGCAGCGCGGCGAGATTCACGAGTGCGATGCGCACCGCCTCGGCGACGAGCGGCTTCCAGGCCTCCGGGTCGAGCAGCGGCCCGAGCTCGCTGCGGCCGCCCATTCCCTGGTAGCCGATCTCGCGTCGGGTTCCATCGGCGGCCACGATCTGCACGTTCAGGCGCACCAGCGGGCGCGAGTCGGTGGCGAAGGTGCCATCGCTGCCGAGCACGAGAATCTGACGCGACTCCGAGACCACGCTCGCCATCACCTGTTTCACGCGCGGGTCGAGGGAGCGCGCGTGAGCATCGATGGCGCCGAGCAGCTCGAGCTTCGCTTCGATCGGCGCCTCGGTCGGAGACAGTGCCACCGGGTAGAGATCGGCGGCGGGAGCGCCGGATCCGCGCACGCTGACGCGCGCGCCGGCGCCTGGCCCCTCGCAGATCGCCCGCGCGGTCGTGGCCGCGAGCCGCAGCGTCTCGAGCGTGACCTCGTCGGTGTGGGCGTAACCCTGGCGTTCGCCGGAGAGCGCGCGCACGCCGACACCCTGCTCGACGTGGCGATCGCCGCTCTTCACGATCCCCTCCTCGAGCACCAGCGAGTCGCGAGTGGCGTGCTCGAAGTAGAGGTCCGCGTAGTCCACGGGGCGTTCGAGGGCGATGTCGAGAGCCCCGGCGAGGCTCCGCTCGTCGAGCTGGAAGCGTTCCCGGAAGAGATCCACCGCGTTGCTCAAGCTCTCGCTCCTCCGTCGCCCCCCGCTTCGAGGGCGTCGATGCGGGTGGGGAGATCGCGAAGCGTAGCAAGCGAGGCCACGTCCACCGGGTGGAGGCCCAGTGCGCCGGCCGGATCGAGGTCGCGCTCGCGGTCGTCCCCGACGAAGGCGGCCTCGCGAGCGTCCACCCGGAGCAGCGCGAGTGCGCGGCGGAAGATCCGGAGATCCGGCTTGGCGGCCCCTGCGTCGGCCGGCAGCACGCAGGCATCGAGGCCCGACGCGAGCCCCAGCCCCTCGAGGATGCCCCGCAGGCGTCGGTCGAAGTTCGAGACGATCGCGGTGCGACGCCCGCTCGCGCGCAGGCCGCTGAGAGCCTCGGCAGCACCCGCCTTCACGAGCCAGGCGTCCGGGCTCGCGAAGAGCCGCCAGAGCTCCTCGAAGCAGGCGTCGAAGTGCGGGAAGCGCTGGCTCGAATCGGCCGCGAGGAAGGCGCCCCTGGCGATCGCGCGCCACCAGGCGCGTTCGAGCGCGGGCAGCTCGGCCAGCGCTGCATTGGGGAAGACGGGCGGCGGGGCGGCGGCGAAGACGCGGACGAAGGCGTCGCCGATCCTCGAAGGCGCGACCGCGACGCCGTGTGCCGCGGCCACGCGCGAGTAGCTGTCGCCGACCGGCTCGCGCAGCGCGATCAGCGTTCCCACCGCATCGAGCAGGACCGCGCGAATCAACGGGGGCGGCGCCCCGACGCGATGAAGGGCGCCGGCAGATCGCGCCCGCCGGCGGGGGCCTGCTCGGTCTCGATCCGGAAGTCCACGAGCCCGGCCTCATTGAACCATCCAACCACCTCTTCCGGGGTGAAGCCGAGCCAGGTCACGCCGAGCTCCTGGCGCATCCACTCGTGCTCGTGGTGCACGAAGTCGACGACGACCACCGCTGCGCCCGGGCGGACCGCGCGCGCCATCTCGCGCAGCGCCTCGACCGGGGAGGCGAGATACTGCACGACCATGTGGGCGACGGCGGCGTCGACTTCGCCGTCGGCGAGTGGCAGCGCGCCCGCGTCGCCGAGCCGGAGGTCGATCCGGGCGAGGCCCTCGCGTTCCGCCTTCTGCCGCGCCGCGTCGAGCATGCGCGGCGAGCTGTCGATCGCCACCACGCGCACGCCGAGCCGGGCGAGCTCGAGCGCCAGCACTCCCGTTCCGGTCCCGATGTCGGCCACTACGAAATCCGGGGGGACGAGCTTGGCGATGGCCCGCGCGCGAAGCAGATCGTCGTGGAAGATCTTGCGCAACGCGTCCCACTCGGGGCCGACGGACTCGAAGAAGCGCTGCGTCCGCGCGGCGCGTTCCGCGAGCACGCGCGAGAGTGCGGCTGCGTCTCGTTCGTGCGTCGAATCTCCCGCGAGATTGGACTCGACCAGCGCCCACGCATCGCGCCAGGCACCTTCGATCGGCGGGGCGAAGCGGTAGAAGACGAAGGTCCCGTCGCGCCGGTCGTGCACGAGGCCTGCCTCGCGCAGGATCGCGAGGTGGCGCGAGACGCGGGACTGGGCCATCCCGAGCGCCTCCATCAGCTCCTGCACGGCCAGCTCTTCACGCTGGAGGAGGGCGAGGATGCGCACCCGCGTCGTGTCCGCGAGCGTCTTGAAGATTCGCTGGAGGGCGTCCGTTGCCATGCCGGAAGGATAGGCGCCGCGGGCGCCGACTACTCGACCACGGGTCGGGCCAGCGTGCCGGTGATGTGCAGGGTCCCGCGTCCGTCGCGTCCGAGCCGGATGCCGAAGCTCCGCAGCCCGGCGCCGACAGCTCCGTCGACCTCGAGCTCTACCCGCAGGTCGAGGGGGGCCTGCTCGAAGGCGGCGGCCAGCCCGAGCTGGCCCATCACCCGGGCCACGAGACCCGGACCCGAGAGATGGAGCTCTTCGACGCTCAACATCGCATCGCCGCCCAGCACCAGGCGTGCGGTCAGCGTCTCGAAGGGGAGGGGCAGCGGCAGCTGCGGCAGCGTGACGCTGCCCTCGCGCGCCGAGAGCGCGATGCTTCCCTCGGGACCTCGCGCGCCCCCCCGCAAGTCGACGCTCGCGTCGATCCGGCCGGAGAGCGCGCCACCGGGCCAGAGTGCTGTGGCCGGTAGCTGCGCGAGATCCATCTGGGCGATCTCACCGCCGAAGGAAGGCTCGCCGCCGAGCGTCCCCTCCACGCTCCCGCCTGCGAGCTCCGCCGCGATCCAGAACAGCGGGCGCAACAGCAGCCAGCGGAAGCTCCACGCGGGGCGCACGCGCAGTGCGTCGAGCCGGATCCCGACGCCGTCCGCTGCGGTGATGTGCACACTCGTTGCGCGGATGCCGGGCCCGAGGATCGACAGGCTCGGTCCGAGCTCGTGGATCTGCAGTGCGAACGGGGTGTTCCGGGCCACGGCCGCCGAGATCGCCCCCGCCAGGCGTTCGTAGGGGAAGCCCCGGGCGACGAAGAGCGCGGTCAGCAGCAGGCCGGCGACGCCCCACCCGATCTTTCGCGTCCCGGGTCCGCCGAACGATCGAGACCGGCTCTCGCGCGCCATCCGACCCGCGGCCCTAGAGGGGCTCGAAGGAGGAGACGGTGAAGGTCACGTCCAGGAACTCGGGCTTCTCCTGCCGCGTGCGGATGCGCAGCGCCTTCACCGAGAGGGGCTGCGGCGTCTGCTCGATCTCGTGCAGGTAGCTCACCGCCTGGGCGAGCGTGACCTCGCGCAGGCCGACCTCGACTTTGGTCTCGCGGTAGCGGTCGTGGCTAGGAGAGGCCTGGGGCTCCATCGACTCGACCTTCACGCTGGCCCGTTGCGCCAGGCTCTCGAGCGTGGTGCGCAGATTGCCGCGTTGGCCGCTCTGGATGCGTTCTTCCACCGAGCGCAGCCGGACGTTCACGTCGTCGAACTCGCGGCGCAGCCGGGACATGACCTCGAGCTGCTGCTCGGCGGCCGCGCGCCTGGTGTCGATGCGATCCCCGACGGCGAAGAGCTGGAAGACCACGGCCAGCCCGAGCAGGCCCGCGGCGAGGACGCCGACGAGGGAGACCAGCATCCGCTCGCGAGGCGAGAGGTTCGCGAAGAAGGTCCGCAGCCGCGCGAGCCAGGTCTTCACGCGGGCTCCTTCGACGCCCCGAGCGTGATCGTGACGTTGAAGCGCTTGGCCCCGGTCTTGCCGTCGGTTTCGATGGATCCGATGCGGGCATCGGCGAAGGGCGCAAACTTTCCGAGCTCCGCGCCGAGGCGGTCGGCGGCTTCAAAACTCTTCGCGAACACGCGCATGCGCACGGTCTGCCGATCGATGCTGAGCTCTTCGAAGACGACGTCGAGATCGGGCGGCACGAGGCGCGAGATCTCGCCCAGCAGATCGAGAGCCGAGAGGTTGCCGCTGTAGACGCCGAGGAAGGCGGCCCGCTCGTTCGCCGAGAGCACCTCGTTGCGCAGTGCGGCGATGGCATTCTCGGGCGCCGGCTGCCCCGGGAAGACTTCGCCGTAGAGCGCGACGCCCCTGCGCTCGAGTCGCCGCGCGTCGCTCGAGGTGAGCCAGGCGTCGAGACCGAAGGAGAGGCCGCCGAGAGCCACGCACGCGCCAGCGAGCCAGCCGGTCCAGCGAAACTCGCGACGCAGGCGCTCGAAGTCGATGCGCAGCGCGAAGTCGTCCTGGCGGAAGTTCGTGCGGGTCCGGGCCTGCGCGGTGCCCCGCAGCGCGAGAGCGATCGCGGGGGCGAAGAGGACCGGCGAGCCACCGGCCACGAAGCCCGCGCCGGCGCCCTCGCGCGGGTAGCCGAGGCGGGAGGTCGGAATTCCCGTGCGGTCGGCGAGATAGGCGTCGAGGCCCGCGAGCTGGGCGCTCCCGCCGCAGAGCGCGACCTCGTCGATGTGGCCAGAGCCCGCGCGCGCGGTCACCTGCTCGAGCGAGTCCTGGAGCAGCAGGATCTCGCGGGAGATGCGCTCGAGGACGGCGCTGGCCCGGGTGGGTGCCTGCTTGCGGCCGAGGATCCCCTCCTCGCACTTCGTCCGCTCCGCGGCCTCCGGGTCGATGCGGAGATCCTCGGCGAGGGCCTCGCTCAGGTGCAGGCCGCCGACGCGCACGCTGCGGGAGGCCACGGCCTGCCCCTCCACCAGCAGGCAGAAGGTCGTCTTGCGGTGGCCTAGATCGGCGAGCAGTCGCACCCCGGGCAGATCGAAGATCGCTGCGAGATTGCCGAGTGCGAGACCCTCTGCCTCGAGCGTGCGCGGTGGGCATCCCGCCCGCTGGAGCAGGTCCAGCACGCGCGAAACCTCCGTTCGCGGCGCGATGATCGCTGCGACTTCGGCCTCGTTGCGATCCCCTCCGACGATCTCCCAGTCGATCACCACCTGCTCGAGGTCGAAGGGGAGGTCGCCCTCGACCGCGAAGGGGACGGCCTGGGTGAGCTTGCGCTTGTCGCGAAAGGGAAAGTCGAGCCGCCGCGACGTGATGGCATCGCCCGGGATGGCCGCGACCACGTGATCGATGCCGGGTCTGTGCAGCCGCACGAGCTGCCGGATCTGGTCGACGAGGTCCTCGTCCGGGCTGCGCAGGAGGCTGCGCACCTGGACGACCTCGATCCCCCGCAAGGTCTGCTGGAGCTCCACCGCCTTGAGGCTGTGGCTCCCGAGGTCGAGTCCGAGAACGCTCTTGAGGACGGCCATGCGCCTGCTCCGCTTCACCGGGTCTGCCAGGAGAGTAGTCGGATCTCGGTCCCCTGGCTTCGGTCGACGACCGCTTCGATGCTTCGGCGCACCTCGCCCACCCGCGCCTCGCTGGTCACCACGAAGAGATCGCTGCTCCAGGTGGGTGGTGGGAAGACGGCGTTCGTCACGATCTCTTGTATCGGCGTGCAGGCCTCCTCCTGTTGAGACGGGGGGCAGATCGACTCCCCCTTCTGGCGGAGCTCGAGGATCTTCCGCACCACGTCCTCGGGCGCCAGCCGCAGCTCCACCCCGTCATCGTAGTAGAGGAGTCCGAGGACGTGCGGGGGGGCCGTGTTCAGGTTGATGCCGCAGCCGACCTGCTCGCGGTCGCAGCCTCCCGGGGCGTAGGGGTAGACCGAGACGTAGGGGCGGAGGGCCTCGACGAGGTCCGCGTCGAAGCCCTCCACGAGGCGCAGCTCGTCCACCGAGAAGAAGGGCCGGTTGGCAGCGCGATAGGGAGGGGTCTGGGACTGGTACCAGGCGTCCTCGTCCCCGCCCTGGACCCGCAGCTCGTCGCTGTCGACGAAATCGATCAGGTTTGCGGCGAGCTCCCGCACTTCGTAGAGCTTCTGTCCCGGAGGCCGCGGGACCTCGTCGATCGCCTTCGCGAGCAGCTCCATCAGGAAGTCCTGGGTCGTCTCCTTCGCGGCGATCCCGCCCGATTCCTCGACTGCGAAGAGCGCATTCAGGTTGAGCCGGGAGCCCGTGTCCTGGATCCTGACGCGCAGACGGGCACCGTTCGGAGTCTCGAGGTCGAGTCCGAGGGCCCAGGGATCGTGCTCGGTATCGAGCGGGAGGCTCGCCCCGGCTCCTTCGCGCAGCCGGTCCTCGAGCAGCAGCGCTCCGGCGAGGCGGATCCCGCCACGCGCCAATGCTTCGGCCCCGGCCGCCGCGTCGCGATTGCGCGAGATCATCGCGTCGACCGTCGAGCGCGCCAGGAAGGTCGCAACCGAGCTCGCGAGCAGCAGCGCGAAGAAGAGCACGACGAGCAATACGACGCCGCTCTGCGCTTGCCACCCCCGCTTCGACCGGGCAAGCGAAGCGCGCAGCGAGCCGCAGGCGAGCGGAGTGGGCTGCCAGCGCCCGAAGCGTCGCAACGTCCTCGAGCCTGTCATCGGCAGGCCGGGTTCACGATCGAGCTGCGGAAGGAGGGCGGGATGCGGGCGCGGTACTTGCAGAAGCTCTCGCCGCCGAAGGATCGGAGGCTATCGATGCCGGCGAGGTCTGCGCCGCAGTTGATGGCCTGGCACACGCTCATCGCGCCGCAGGGGCCCGCGGCGCAGGCCACGTCCTCCTCGCCTTCCTCCCCTTCTCCCTCCTTCTCCTCCTCGCTCGTGCCCCCGCTCACCGCCGCGAGGGGGTCGAGGAGCTCCGCGAGATCGAAGGGGCGCAGTGGTAACACGACCGTGCGTCGGAAGGTCCTCGGCTCGGCCTCCGGGTCCTCCGGGTCGGCGATCGCCACCTCGATCTCGACCGCCGCAGGGAGCTGACCCGACTGAACCAGGGTCGAGGAGTCCCACGAGGTGACGCGCTCTCCGAGCTCGTCGACGAAGGTCACGCCGAAGCCCGCGAGGCCGGAGGCGAGCAGCATCGCGCCCTGGTCTTCGTCGTCGGGCACCTCGCGGTCGAGAGTTTCGGGCAGATGGGGCGAGGACCAGCGGACGATCTCGAGCGACTCGTCCTCGGCACTCCGGACCGCGTAGGCGACCACCTCGAGGTCCGATTCCCGGCTGGCGCTGCCGCGAGGGACGCGTCCGCGGGTCACGAACTTGAGGTGGTCCGCGCCGGTCCCGCTGCCGCGCAGCTCGCCGAGGAAGATCCAGGGGTGGTCGAGCGGATCCGTCTCCTCCGCCTTCTTCATCAGCACGGTGCGCTCGAGATCGCGAGCGACGCGATCGAGGACCGAGACGGCGCGCCGCAGCCCGCGCGTACCCTCTGTGGCCCGGGTGCTGGCCCGCGAGAGATCGACGCTGAAGTCGAGCGCGACGCCGATCACGATCGCCGTCAGCAGGATGACGGCGAGGACCTCGAGCAGCGTGAAGGCCGCACGCCGCGGCGTCACTCGTCGTCCTCGCTCTGGTCGAGGAGTCCCGGGATCTTGAAGTCGGGCAGTGGCGGCTGTGCCTTGCGGGTCTTCTGGCGGCCCTTTGCAGCGGCCGCCGGACTGGCGCCCGCAGGGGTCGCCCCGGACGGGTCGCCCGCGATCGAGGCAAAGGCTTCCCCGACCGCCTCCGCATCGAGCGCGTAGGTGGTCCGGCGGACCTCGCGCTCGTAGATTCCTTCGTCCCAGCGGACCACCACGTCGATGCTTCGGAGCGCCGGCGGCGTCGTCGGCGATGCGGGCGGATCGAAGAGCGAGGGTGCCTTCTCGAGATTTTCCGAGGCGTGCCGCGCGGCGAGGGAGCGGGGCTTTCCGGAGGACGGCGCGTCCGCCTCGCGCGGGGGCGGAGCTTCGAATGCCCGTACCTCCGTCACCACCGTGAAGCCATCCGCCTCCTCGGCGCTCGTGGTTCCAAGCTCCGGCGCCGCCCCCGACCCGAGGGCGAGCTCGATCTCGGCCATGGTCTCGTCGGCCAGCAGCGAGGCCGCGATGCGCCGGCGGCTCTCGCCTTCCGAGCGGAGCCCTTCGACCGCGCTGCCGGCGAGCACGGTGTAGAGGATCCCCAGCAGCGCCACCGCACCGAGCACCTCCAGCAGCGTGAGACCGCGCTCAGCCCTCCGCATCGCTCACCCGAACGGCCTCGGCGATGGGGAGGACGTCGATCACGAGCGCTCGCCCGGAGTCGTCGTCGAGAATCACGGCTGCGGCCTCGGTGCTGCCGTCGGTGGCGAACTCGATGCCCGCCCCGCCGCGCTCGACCCAGCCCGTCGGCGTCTCGACGCCGCGGAAGACGAGCGAGGTCTCGAGCACTGCGTCGCTGCCGAGGTTGCCGGGAAGCGGGCGGAAGGCGCGCGCGACACCGCGGGGTGCCTCGAGGGGGAGTGGCGTGGCGCCGCGCAGATCGAGGGGCTCCTCGGCCGGCTCGTCCTCGCCGAGCGCCTCCGCCTCGGTGAGGAACCACTCGAGCCGGTAGCTGGCGGCGTCGAGGTCGATCCAGACGCGATGGGGGATGCCCGTCATCACCGTGCGCTGCCGCGCGAGATCGATGCGGGCGGCGAGTGCGTCGGTGGCGCTGCGCAAGGTGCGGCCGGAGAGGTTGCCGAGGTTCGGCGCCACGACGGCGACCAGCAGCCCGAAGATCGCGACCACCGCGATCATCTCGATCAGCGTGAAGCCAGGTTCGAGTGACTTCGCTCGCCTTCGGCTCGCTGCGCGCTTCGCTTGCACGGGTGGCTTCGCTCGCCTTCGGCTCGCTGCGCGCTTCGCTTGCACGGGTGGCTTCGCTCGCCTTCGGCTCGCTGCGCGCTTCGCTTGCTCGAGGTGGTTCGCGCGCGGGGAGAGCATCATTCCGGTTCGGCTTCCTCGGCCCAGTTGCCGACGTCGGCGTCGATCCCCTCGCCGCCCGGAGCGCCGTCCGCGCCGAAGGACCAGAGGTCGAAGGCGTGGGGGTTGCTGGCGCCCGGAATCTCGTAAAGGTACGGATCGCCCCAGGGGTCGACCGGGAGCCTTCCGTCCTTCAGGTATCCACCGGCCGGGTAGTTGCGCGGCACGGGTTCGGCGGTCGGAGCCTCGACGAGCGCCAGCAGGCCCTGCTCGCTGGTCGGGAACTTTCCGTTGTCCATCCGGTAGAGCTCGAGCACGCCTCCGAGGCTCGAGATCTGGGCGCGCGCGGCGGTGACCCGGGCGCGGTCGACCTGCCGGAAGATCGCGGCTCCGACGATCGTGCTGAGCAGTCCGATGATCAGCACCACCGCCATGATCTCGATCAACGTGAAACCAGGGTTCCGCTGCTCCGATCGCTGCATGGGTTCCTCCTAGCCGAGCGAGCTCGTGACGTTGAGCAGAGGCACGAGCGTCGCAAGGATGATCACGATCACGATTCCCACCATCACGAGGATCAGTAGCGGCTCGAGCAGCGCCGTGAGGCGTGTGACGGTCGTCTCGACCTGCTCGTCGTAGGTATCTGCGACCTTGGAGAGCATCGCCTCGAGCTCTCCGCTGCGCTCGCCGACCTCGATCATGTGGGTGACGAGCGGCGGGAACTCTCCGCTCGCGCGCAGCGGCTGCGCCACGCTCTGGCCCTCCGTGATGCTCTCCCGCGCGCGGTCGATGGCGCGCCCGAGCACGCTGTTGTCGGCAACGTCGCGCGCGGCATCGAGAGCGCGCGTGATGGGCAGGCCCCCCGCGAGCAACGTGGAGAGCGTGCGCGTGAAGCGCGAGATCGCCACGAGGCGCACCACACGACCGACGAGGGGCAGGCGCAAGCGCAGGCGATCCCAGCCGTCGCGGCCCCGGCGCGTGCGCACGAGCGTGCGGAGCGTGAAGACGATCCCGACGCCGCCGAGGCCGATCGCCCACCAGAAGCTCCGCGCGAAGTTCGAGAGCGCGATGATCCATCGGGTATAGAAGGGGAGGGGCTGGTCGAGGCTCAGCAGCAGCTCCGTGATCTGCGGGAGCACCACCGTGACGAGGATCCCGACCACGAGCATCGCGAAGCCGAGCATCACGAGGGGGTAGATCAGGATCGAGCCGACTTTGTTCCGCAGCCGCACCTGGCTCTCGAGATAATCGGCCAGCCGCTCGAGCACGCGCTCGAGGGCACCCCCCGCCTCGCCGGCCCGGACCATGCTCACGTAGAGATCCGGAAAGACCTCCGACTGCCCGAGTGCGTCTGCGAGCGAGGTGCCCTCGTTCACGCGGTCGCGGACCTGGCCCAGGACCGACTTGAGGCGGTGGTTCTCGGTCTGCTCCGTCAGCGCCCCGAGGGCCTCGACGAGCGGGATCCCCGCGCCGATCAACGTCGCAGCCTGTCGCGTGAGAAGTGCCAGGTCGAGCGGCGACACGCGCCGGAAGGGGTTCGAGAGCCGGACTTCGAAGCGCGAGGCACCCGCTCGGGCCACGGCTTCGGGCGCGGCCTCCGTGAACTCCGTGACGAAGATCCCGTCGCGCCGGAGCCTCGCGCGCGCGCTCCGCGAGCTCTCGGCGTCGAGATGGCCGCGGGCGGCCTTCCCGACGGCCGTGATCCCCTTGTAGGCGTAGACCGGCAAGGCGCGGACCTCAGATCTGTGTGACGATGCCTTCGTCCTCGGTGGCTCGCAGCACCTCCGCCACCGAGGTCACGCCCAGCAGGACCTTGCGGGCGCCGTCCGCGCGCAGCGAGCGCATACCCTTGCCCGCCGCCACCTGCTTGATCGATTTCGAGTCGACTTTCTGTGTCACCTTGGAACGAATCTCGTCGTCGATCAGCATCAGCTCGAAGATCCCGATGCGCCCGCGGTAGCCCGTATAGTTGCAGGCCACGCAGCCCGCCGCGCGGTACACGCGCACCGCCGCCTCGGGCGGAGGGATCCCGATCTCGGCGAGCTCCTCGCGCGTCGCTTCGTAGCCGACGCGGCACTCGAGGCAGAGCACCCGCACCAGGCGTTGGGCCAGGACGGCGACGAGCGAGGAGGCGACCAGAAAGGGCTCGACTCCCATGTCGACGAGGCGGG
Organism: uncultured Spirochaetales bacterium; assembly: GCA_964413375.1. Classification (GTDB taxonomy): domain Bacteria; phylum Myxococcota_A; class UBA9160; order UBA9160; family SMWR01; genus CAZUYC01. Next base: position 24,121 of record CAYPSI010000092.1, read on the forward strand.
TGATTGCGCTCGGGGCATCGTTCGTGTGCAAGGTCGAGAAGACGAGGTGCCCGGTGAGCGAGGCCTGGATCGCGATCTCGGCCGTCTCGAGGTCGCGGATCTCGCCGACGAGGACGACGTTCGGATCCTGGCGCAGCACCGAGCGCAGCCCGTTCGCGAAGCTCAAGCCAATGCGGGGGTTCACCTCGATCTGGCCGATCCCGGGCAGCTGGATCTCGACCGGATCCTCGATCGTGATGATGTTCTTGTCGGTGGCGTTGATGCGGGAGAGGGCCCCGTAGAGCGTGGTGGTCTTGCCGCTCCCGGTGGGTCCCGTGACGAGCAGGATGCCGTTCGGGCGCGAGATCAGCTTCTCGAGCAGCGTCAGCTGCTGCTCGTTGAAGCCGAGGCGCTCGAGGTTCAGCATCTCGGCGGTGCGCGGCAGCAGACGCATCACCACGCGCTCGCCATGCGAAACGGGGATCGTCGAGAGCCGGACGTCGTAGTCGCGCCCGGCGATCTTGAGCCGGATGCGCCCATCCTGGGGCAGACGCTTCTCCGCGATGTTGAGCCCCCCCATGATCTTGATGCGCGACACGATGCTCGCCTGGAGGGCTCTGGGCAGCGGCTTGATCGGCTCGTAGAGCAGATCGTCGATGCGGAAGCGCACCCGGATCTCGCGCTCGAAGGGCTCGAGATGGATGTCGCTGGCTCGCTCCTTCACCGCGTGCTGGAGCAGCGAGTTCACGAGCTTGATGATCGGGGCGTCGTCCGAGGCCTCGAGCAGGTCCTGCGTCTCCTGGCTGATCTCGCTCGCCAGGTGGTCGAGGTCCTCGATGGCGTCCTCGGCGAGCGCGTCGGTGGCGCCCGGACCGCGGTCGTAGACCTCGTTGATGGTGCCCAGGATCGTGCGCTGCGTGGCCAGCTCGATCCGCACCTCGGCGCCCTCGAAGAGCAGACGCAGGTCGTCGAGGGGGCCCACCTCGAGCGGGTTCGACACGGCGACGACGATCGCCCCGTCGGGATCGCGGTGGAGCGGGAGGATGGCGTGACCCTTTGCGAAGCCGATCGGTACGCGCAGAGCCAGCGTCTCGTCGACCGCATCGCGCGGGATGCTGGGCCGGATCGGGATCCCGAGCTGCTGGGAGAGAGCGTCGAGCACCTGCTCGGCGCTGACGAAGCCCTCCTCGACGAGCACGTCGATGAGGCGCCTGCCACGGCTCTCGGCCTGGATGCGGCGCGCCTCGGCGAGCTGCTCCTCGGAGAGCTCCGTCGTGCGCAGCAGGATCTCGGCCAGATCCCGCGGACGCCGTGCGGGGGCGTCGGGGCTCTGCGCGGCCTCGCTCATTCCTGCTCCGCCTCGAGCGGCAGGACGAGCAGCGCAGGGGTGAGGCCCTCGGAGCGGCGGATCGCCTCTCCGGCGCGTTGGGCGTCGGCGAGATTCTCGTAGGGACCCACCCGGATCTCGTAGAGTACGGCCCCAGCCGTCTCCGCCGACACCAGCGTTCCGTCGTAGCCGGCGTCGACGAGGCGCGTCAGCGTCTCGATCGCAGCCTTCTCGTCGCCGAAGACCGCCGCCTGGATCACGTAGCCCGCGCCCGCGCGGCGCGCCGCGGCCTGCTTGGCGCGAAGCTCGACCTCGCGCTGCCCCTCGATCTCGCGCATGCGCTCGAGCGGGTAGCGGGCCTCGTGGTCGAGGAGGCGGTTAAGCGCCGGATCCTTGGTCGCGGTCGAGGCGTAGGTCGTGCCCGCAAGCAGCGCCTCGCGGCGCTGCTCGAGCTCGAGCGTGCGGGTCTCGTCGTCGAGATCGAGCTGTTCGCCGGTGCTGATCCGGAACTCCTCGCGCTTGCGAATCGTCTCGCGCTCGAGGTCCTCGCGGGTGCGGATGATGTGCGGCGTCAGGAACACGAGGAGGTTCTTCTTCGTGAGGCTTCGCGTCACGGTCTTGAAGGCCCAGCCGAGCACCGGGATGTCGCCGAGCCACGGGACCTTGCTGACGTTGTCCGAGTAGTCGTCGGTCAGGATCCCGCCGATCACGACGGTCTCCCCGTCGGAGACGACGACCGTGTTCTCGACCTTGCGGCTCGAGAGCGCGACGCCGGACTGGCCCGAGGCGAGGGTCGTCGTGACGGTGAGCCCACTGTTGACGGCCGTGATCTCCTGGAAGATGTCCAGGCGCAGCGTCTCGCCTTCGGTGATCTGGGGGGTGACGCGCAGCGTCACGCCGATGTCCTGCCGTTCCACGTTGACCGAGGTGGCGAGGGAGCTGTTCGGAACGTCGGGCGTCGTGATCCCCTGCGCGGACTGGACGCGGCTCGAGATGATCGGGATGTTGTCGCCGACGCGGATCTCGGCCTCCTCGTTGTCCGAGGTCAGGATGTGCGGCGCGGAGATGATGTTCGCGTTGTTGTCGCTGGCCGCGGCGCGGATGATGCCCTGGATCACCGTCCCCGACCCGTCGCGGGTGCCGTCGCCGTTGTCGTCGTCCCTCGTGTCGTTGATGACGTTGCTCAAAAAGCTCGGAATCGCGTCCGCGCCCGGCAGCGCGCCACCCACCGCGGCGCCGAAGGCCTGGCCCGCGGTGTGGCTGGCCACGATGATGTCCGTATTGGACGTGATCAGGCGGTAGAGGCCGTCGAAGCCGAGGTCCTGCGAATCGGTGACGTCGACCTCCATGATCAGCGCCTCGACGAGCACTTGCGGGCGCTCGATGTCGAGCTTCTCGATCACCGCTCCGAGCGAGGAGTAGCCCTCCTGGCTGGCCTGGATCACGAGCGCGTTGGTCGGAGGATCGGCCGTGACGGTGATTCCCTCGGCCAGCCCGGCGACCACGGCCCGCAGCGTCTGGCCCGCGCCCGCGGCCCCGGGCGCTCCTCCGGCCGACGGCGCGGGGGCACCGGAGATCAGGGAGTTGAGCGTCTGGGCCAGCTCTTCGGCGTCGGCGTGCTGGAGGTAGTAGACGTGCACGCGCCCCCCACCGGAGACCGGGACGTCGAGCTTGCGCGCGAGTGCACGCACCTCCTCGAGCTGCGCGCGGGCTGCGAGCACGATCAGCGAGTTCGTGCGCTCGTCCGTGATGATCCGGACGTTCTTCAGCGGGCTCTGGCCGGTCACCGGCGCCTGGGGCGCGGCCTGCGCCGTCCGCCGCGTGCGCACGGCGCCCGTCACCGCGGCGCCGGTGAGCTGCGCGCCGTAGATGTCCGACAGCTGTTGCGCCATCGTGGCGGCATCGGCGTAGTCGAGGTGGAGCACCGCGAGGTCTTCGCGGAAGGTGTCGACGTCGATCGCCTCGATGATCGAGATCAGGCGGCGGATGTTCGCGGAGGACTCCGTCAAGATCATGGTGTTGGTCGGCGGGTAGGCCGCCATCGCCGCGTCCTTCGAGACGAGCGGCTTGAGGGTGTTCACGATCGACTCGGCGTCGATGTACTGGAGCGGAATGAGCCGCGTGACGAACAGATCGCGGTCGAGAGGCGCCTCGCTCGAGCGGTCCGTCGGGACGCTCGTCTCCTTGGCGTCGCGGACGGGAATTACCTTGAGGGCCCCCCCGGGCGTCGGCACGGTGGTGAAGCCCTTCACCTGGAGCACCGACTCGAAGACGGCGTAGGCCTCGTCGAGCGTGATGCGCGTGGGAGAGACCACCGTCACGCGACCTCGCACGCGGTCGTCGTAGATGAAATTCTTGCCGGTGAGCTTCGCGATCGTATCGATCACGACGCTGAGCTCGGCGTTGTTGAAGTCGAGCTGCACGAGGTCGCCGCCCTGCGCCGCCGGCGGGGCAGGCGCGGGGCTGCGTTGGGCCGCGGCCGGGTCGACCGCGAGCTGCGCGACGACGAGCAAGGTCGCTGCGAGGGTCGCCGCAGGGAGCCGGGCTCGGCGGGGGCTTCGGATCACGCTCGGAATCCTCCGGTGGGGGCGGCCAGGCACCCGCCTAGGGCTCGGGCAGATCGACGTTGAGGATCTGGGGTCCGTTGCTCCCCACGACCTCGACCGTGAAGGCGGTAGCGTTGGTCAGTTCGAGCAGGATCTTCGCGCTCTGCTCGGGGCTGTCGATGCGGATGCCGTTGAGCGCGGTGATGGTGTCCCCATCCTGGATCCCCATCTTCTCGAACAGGCTGCCGGGCTTGATCGCGGAGACCTGGACCCCGACCATCTCCCCGGCCTCGTACTTCGGCAGGATCCGGGCCTCCGAGAAGAGCTGAGCGGGACTGCGAGGCCCCTCCGCTGCGAGGCCCGTCTGCGGCGGCGTCACGCGCGGGCCGCGCGGACGGCTGCGCGTGGCGACCGGACGGCTCGAGGACGTGACGAGTGCCTCCGGCTCCGCCAGCGCGAGCTCCCGCAGCGTGCCCCGCTCTTCGAGGACGATCCGCTTGCGCTCGATGCGCCGGACCTGGGCCTGGTCGCGCACGCCGTCGCCGATGCGCAGCACCAGCGTCTGCTGCGAGTCTCGGTCCTCGATGGCCGCCCAGGAGAGCTCGGGCACCTCCGCTGCGGCGGTCCCGAGCAGGGTCAGCGGGAGCTGCGTCGCCTCGAGTGCCTCCGCCTCGTCGGGCATGGCTCCGGCTTCGGGGGACAGGGTCGAGGAGTTGAAGAGGTTGCGGGTCAAGATGATCTGGGGATCCCGTGCGGTCCCGGGGACCGCGTCGCCCACGGCCCGCGGAGTCTCTGTCCCCACGGGGGATTCGCTCCAAAACGCGGCGACGACCGTGTTGATGCTCTGGGCCAACAGCAAGCACGCGAGGGCCCCCAGGGACAGATTGGCGAACCAGCTGAAATATCGGGCCATCGGATCTGCCCCGGTTCGCGAGCCCTTCCGCGAGCCCGCGGAGTATACCGGGGCCCCAGGGAAGCCTCCAAGGGATCACCCGTAATTCCAGAGGCTTAGGCCCCCAGGCGGCTTCTTCGGCTTGTCGTGGTTCGGACTTTCGACACCGCAGCGGAGTCGAACGTTCAGGGAATGGGTCTAAAATACCACATACAGGTCCCAAAGCGGCCTGCCGTTGACAAGATCCGAGCGGGGACGAGGCTTTCCGCTCGATTCGACCGCCTGGGGATAGGGCGAGGAGGCGTGGAGAGCTATGGCCAAGTCCGGAAAGATCATCGGGATCGACCTCGGAACGACGAACTCCGTGGTCGCCGTCATGGAAGGCGGGCAGCCGACCGTGATCGCCAACGACGAGGGGGGACGGACGACGCCCTCGGTCGTGGCCTTCACGGACGACGGCGATCGCCTCGTCGGGGCGATCGCGCGGCGCCAGGCCGTGACGAACCCGCAGGGCACGATCTACTCGATCAAGCGCTTCATGGGCCGACGCCTCCCCGAGGTCCCCGAAGAGACCCAGCTGGTTCCCTACCAGGTGGTCGAGGGCAAGGAGGGCAGCGCGGCGATCCGGATCGGCGACAAGACCTACGCGCCGCCCGAGATCTCGGCGATGGTGCTCCAGAAGCTCAAGGCCGCGGCCGAGGCCTATCTGGGCGGCGAGATCACGGACGCCGTGATCACGGTGCCGGCCTACTTCAACGACGCGCAGCGGCAGGCGACCAAGGACGCCGGAGCGATCGCGGGCCTGAACGTGCGCAGGATCATCAACGAGCCGACCGCGGCGGCGCTGGCCTACGGCCTCGACAAGAAGAAGGACGAGAAGATCGCCGTCTACGACTTCGGCGGCGGGACCTTCGACATCTCCATCCTCGAGGTCGGCGAGAACGTCGTCGAGGTGAAGGCCACCAACGGCGATACACACCTCGGCGGCGACAACCTCGACCACCGCATCATCGGCTGGCTGATCGCCGAGTTCAAGAAGGACCAGGGCATCGACCTGTCCAAGGACCCGATGGCGCTCCAGCGCCTGCGCGAGGCCGCGGAGAAGGCGAAGATCGAGCTCTCCTCGACGCCGACCACCGACATCAACCTGCCCTACGTCACGGCGGATCGCAGCGGGCCGAAGCACCTCGCGATGAAGCTCTCACGGGCGAAGTTCGAGCAGCTCGTCGAGGACCTCGTGGAGCGGACGCTCGGGCCCTGTCGCCAGGCGCTCAAGGACGCCGGGCTCTCGGCCGCGCAGATCGACGAGGTGATTCTCGTCGGTGGCTCGACGCGGATCCCGATCGTCCAGCAGAAGGTGAAGGAGCTCTTCGGCAAGGAGCCGAACAAGACCGTGAACCCCGACGAGGTGGTCGCGGTCGGTGCGGCCGTACAGGGCGGAGTGCTCGCGGGCGACGTGAAGGACGTGCTGCTGCTCGACGTGACGCCGCTCTCGCTGGGCATCGAGACCCTCGGCGGCGTGATGACCAAGCTGATCGAGAAGAACACGACGATTCCGACCCGCCGCAGCCAGGTCTTCTCCACGGCCGCCGACAGCCAGGCGCAGGTGGAGATCCACGTGCTCCAGGGCGAGCGCGACATGGCGTCGGGCAACCGCACGCTCGGGCGCTTCATCCTCGATGGGATCCCCCCCGCGCCGCGCGGCGTTCCGCAGGTCGAGGTCACCTTCGACATCGATGCGAACGGCATCCTCTCCGTCTCGGCGCGCGACAAGGCTTCGGCCAAGGAGCAGTCGATCCGGATCGAGGGCAGCGGCGGCCTGGCCCAGACCGAGATCGATCGGATGGTGAGCGAGGCCGAGTCCCACGCGGTCGAGGACAAGACGCAGCGCGACCTGATCGAGAAGCGCAACGGGCTCGACAACATGATCTACCAGGCCGAGAAGACGCTGCGGGAGAACGCCGAGAAGGTCCCGGGCGCGGAGGCCGAGGCCGTCCGCAAGGCCCTCGAAGCCGCCAAGCAGGAGCTCGAGAGCCAGGAGCCGGACAAGCTCGAGGCGGCGCGTCACAATCTCGAGCAGCAGCTGCACCGGCTGGCGGAGACGCTCTACAAGGCACAGGGCGCGGCGGGCGGAGCGCCGGGGCCCGAGACGGCGGCAGCGCAGGAGGGCGGGGGCGACGCCGACATCGTGGATGCCGAGTATACGGAGGAAAAGGGGCACGGCTGATCCTGGCCCGACCCCGCGACACGGTGAGCCCCAGCAAGCGCCACGATCCGCTGGCCGAGTTGATCGGCGAGTTCTCTGACCGGCTGCGAGGAGACCACTGGCAGCCCGAGGTCGATGTCTACGAGACCGAGAAGGCCATCGTGGTGCGCGTCGAGCTCGCGGGTGTGCAGGGCCAGGACCTGCGCGTCACGGTGGATGCGGACGAGCTGCGCATCCGCGGGGTGAGGCGTCCCCCCGAGTCCGCGGATCTACAGCGCCTGCATCGCATGGAGATTGCCTCCGGCCCCTTCGAGCGGCGGCTGCGGATTCCGATTCCCTTCGTTCGCGAGGCCGTGACGGCGAACCTCGCGGAGGGCTTTCTCACCGTGACCCTCCCCAGGCGCGCGCCCGCGCGCGTTCGCATCGAGCACGAACCGGGCAAGGGCCAGCGTCGATGAGCGACGAGCGGGGCGAGATCGAAGCGGTCGAGGACGCGGAGCGGCCGCGGGGGACGGAGGTCGCCGTCGGGACGGCGTCCGAAGAGGAGCGCGCGCCCGTCGAAATCCCGCGCGAGCTCCCCGTGCTGCCGCTCAAGAACACCGTGCTCTTCCCCTTCCTGCTCTCACCGCTGCTCGTGAGCTCGGAGCGCTCCAAGCGTCTGATCGACGCGGTCGTCCTCGACCCCTACCGGCTGCTCGTCTGCGCTGCGGTGCGGGGGGTGGTGGAGCAGAGCCCGGGGCCGGACGACGTGCGTCGGACCGGGACGGTCGTGCGCATCGTGAAGATGCTCAAGTCGAGCGACGACTCCTACCGGCTGCTGGTGCAAGGCGTCTCGCGGGTCGCGATCGAGGAGTTCGTCTCGGGCTCACTCTTCCTGCGCGGCAGGATCCGGGTGTTGAGCGACCGGGGAGACCTCGAATCCGTCGAGACCACCGCGCTCACGCGGAACGTCTCGCAGAACTTCGTGGCGCTCGTCGCGGAGAGCCCGCGGCTCTCGGACGATCTCCAGGTGCTCGGCAGCAATCTCGACGATTCCTCGAAGCTCGCGGACCTCGTCGCCTCGAATCTGGACCTCGACGTCGGGGGAAAACAGGAGCTGCTGGAAGAGCTCGACGTTCCGATCCGTCTGCGCAGGGTGCTCGACGAGATCTCGCGCGAGCGCGATGCGCTGAAGGTCGAGAGCGAGATCCGGGAGAAGGTCCAGACGGACATCGGCAAGACCCAGCGCGACTACATGCTCCGCCAGCAGCTCGAGGCGATCCGCCAGGAGCTGGGCGAGGGGCTGGATCCGGAGGCCGAGATCGGGCGCCTGCGGGAGCGCATCGAAGCGGCGGGCCTGGGCGAAGAGGCCCATCGCCAGGCGACCCGGGAGCTCGACCGGCTGGCCCAGATGCCGCCGGCCGCCGCCGAGCATGGCGTGATCCGGACCTACCTCGAGTGGATGGCCGATCTGCCGTGGGCGCAGCTCTCCGAGGATCGGCTCGACGTAGTGGAGGCGCGGCGCATTCTCGACGAGGACCACTACGGACTCGACAAGGTGAAGGATCGCATCGTCGAGTACATCGCGGTGCTGTCGCTCAAGCGCGACCTCAAGGGCCCGATCCTGTGCTTCGTGGGTCCGCCGGGGACCGGCAAGACCTCGCTGGGCCGCTCGATCGCGCGAGCGCTGGGGCGGAAGTTCGCCCGTATCTCGCTCGGCGGCGTGCACGACGAGGCCGAGATCCGGGGCCATCGCCGGACCTACGTCGGCGCACTTCCGGGGCGGATCGTGCAGGGGCTGCGGCGGGCGAAGACGCGCAATCCGGTCTTCGTCCTCGACGAGGTCGACAAGGTCGGGGCGGACTTCCGCGGCGACCCCTCGTCGGCGCTGCTCGAGGTGCTCGACCCCGAGCAGAACTCGAGCTTCAGCGATCACTATCTCGAGGTTCCCTTCGACCTGTCGCAGGTCCTCTTCGTTGCGACCGCCAACCGGATGGATCCCGTGCCGCCGGCGCTGCGCGACCGCATGGAGGTGATCGAGCTCCCCGGCTACATCGAGGAGGAGAAGGTGGAGATCGCGCGGCGCTTCCTGGTGCCGCGCCAGGAGCGCCAGAACGGGATCGATCAGGTCGGCTTCGAGCTCCCCGACGCGACGCTGAAGCAGCTGATCCGCAGCTACACGCGCGAAGCGGGGGTGCGAAATCTCGAGCGCGAGATCGGATCGCTCTGCCGCAAGGTGGCGCGGCGGGTGGCCGAGGAGGGGCTCCAGGGCCCGGTGCGCATCGACCCCGAGGGGCTTCAGGACCTGCTCGGCCCGGTCAAGTTCGAGCCAGAGATCGCCGAGCGCACGGGGCAGCCGGGCGTTGCGGTCGGGCTCGCCTGGACGCCGGCGGGAGGGGACATCTTGTTCGTGGAGTCGACCCGCATGCCGGGCAAGGGCGACTTGAAGCTCACCGGCTCGCTCGGGGAGGTGATGCGGGAGTCGGCCGAAGCGGCCCGCTCCTGGCTGCGGACCCACGCGGGCGACTTCGCGCTCGACCGCGAGACCTTCGAGAAGACCGACGTCCACGTGCACGTGCCCGCCGGCGGCGTGCCGAAGGACGGTCCGTCGGCGGGAATCGCGATGGTGACCTCGCTCGCGTCGCTCTTCACCGGGCGTCCGGCGCGGCCGGACGTCGCGATGACCGGAGAGATCACGCTCCGCGGCAGGGTGCTGCCGGTGGGCGGGATCAAGGAAAAGGTGCTCGCCGCGAAGCGGGCCGGCATTGCCAAGGTCGTGCTGCCCGAGCGCAACCGCCGAGATCTCGAAGAGATTCCGGCGGAGCTGCTCGAGGGGCTCGCGCTCGAGTTCGTGGGGGGGATCGATGAAGCACTTCGCTACACGCTCACGGGTCCTGCTTAGCCTCGCCATCGGCGCAGCCCTGCTCTGCGCCGGCTGCGTGACGAGCGGCACGCACGACCGCGTCCTCGGCGAGCGCAACGCGCTCTCCGAGGACAAGCGCCGCCTCGAGGAGCGGGTGCGGATGCTCGAGGCCTCGACCGAGAGCCTCGACGCCGAGCGCGTCGCGCTGATCGAGGAGATGGAGACGCTCCGGCAGGCCCAGGAAGAGCTCGACCGGGACGTGCGCCGGCTTCGGGAAGCGGAGCGCGAGCTATCCGAGAACCTGGCGAAGCGCGAGCAGGAGCTCGCCTCGCGCACCCAGGAGGTCGATCAGCTGCGCGGCACCTACGACGGGCTGGTGTCGGACCTCGAGTCGGAGGTCGCGGCCGGGCAGATCGCGATCCAGCAGCTGCGCGATGGCCTGCGCCTCGACGTGAAGGAGGACGTGCTCTTCGCCTCCGGCGCCGCCGAGGTGAATGCCCAGGGCAAGGCCGTGCTCGGCAAGGTCGCGGAGCGGATCAAGTCCGTTCCCCATCGCGTCGAGGTCGGCGGCCACACGGACGACGTGCCGATCCGCACCGCCCGCTTCCCGAGCAACTGGGAGCTCGCGAGCGCGCGTGCGACGGGTGTCGTGCGGATCCTCGCCCAGCAGGGCGTCGACGCGACGCGGCTCTCGGCGGTCTCCTTCGCAGAGTTCGCCCCGGTGGCGGACAACGAGACGCCGCAGGGGCGCGCCCGCAATCGGCGCATCGAGATCACGCTGAAGCCGGTGGACGTGGAGACGGCGGCCGCGGCCGCTGCGCCGCCCGCGCCTGGGGCCGTGCCCGCCGGGCATTGACGCGCGGGGCGCCGTCCTCGGCGCAGCGCTTCCGGGAGCTCGCGGAGATCTTCCGTCACGCCCTCGCTGCCGTGGACGCGGGCGATCTCGTGCGACGGGCGCTGCGGCGCAACGGAGACGCGCTCGAGGTGGCCGGAGCCCCCGTCGCGCCCGGCCAGCGCCTCGTCGTGCTGGCGGCAGGGAAGGCGGCCGCCGCGATGGCGGCGGCCGTGGAGTCCGTCGCCGGCGACCGCCTCGCCGGCGGGCTGGCCGTCACCAAGGACGGATGCGAAGCGGCGCTGGATCGGATCGCGCTGCGCAGCGCGGGGCACCCCGTCCCCGATGCCCGTTCGGAGGCCGCTGCGCGGGAGGTGCTGGAGCTCGTCCAGGCCGCAGCACCCGAGGACCTGCTGCTCGTCCTGCTCTCCGGAGGAGCGTCGAGCCTGCTCGCCTGCCCCGCGCCGGGCCTGGGTCTCGCCGATCTCGCCGCGGCGACGGGGCTGCTGCTGGCCGCCGGTGCGGACATCGAGGAGACGAATGCGGTGCGCAAGCATCTGTCGGCGCTCTCCGGCGGATGGCTCGCGCGACGCTCGCGGCCGCGGCGCATCGAGGTACTCGCGCTCTCGGATGTCCCGGGCGATCGGCTCGATGTGATTGGTTCCGGCCCCTTCTCGGCGGACCCGACGACGTATGCCGATGCGCTCGAGGCCCTGCGTCGCCGCGACGTGCTCGACGCGCTTCCGGAGCAGGTCCGGGCACATCTGCTGGCCGGCGAGCGCGGAGAGCGCGCCGAGACGCCGAAGCCGGGCGATTCCGACCTCGCCCGGGTGCGCCACACGCTGCTCGCGACCAACCGCACCGCGGTCGACGCGGCGGCCGCCGCAGCAGGTCGGGCCGGGCTGCAGAGCCTCACGCTCGACGGCGTGCTCTGCGGCGAGGCGCGGGACGCCGCCGCGGCGCTCGTGGCGAAGGCCCACGCGGCGCGCAGCGGCGTCCCGGTGTACCTCGTCTGCGGGGGAGAGACGGCCGTGACGCTTCGTGGCAGTGGACTCGGCGGTCGGAGTCAGGAGCTCGCGCTCGCGGCCGCAATCGATCTCGACGGTGGGCCCCCGACGGCGCTTCTCGCGGCGGGGACCGACGGCAGCGATGGCCCCACTTCCGCCGCGGGAGCCTACGCGGACGAGCAGACGCTCGCGCGGGCCCGCCGGGCTGGCGTCGACGCAGTCGCGGCGCTCGCCGAGAACGCTTCGCACCCGTTCTTCCGCGCGGAGGGCGGGCTCTTCGTCACCGGGCCCACGCGGACCAACGTGATGGACCTCGCGCTGCTCCGCATCGACCCGGCGCACAGCGCGCGCTGAGGCGCCGCTGCGGCGGGTCCGGGCGAACCCCCATCGAATCCCGACGTGTCGCGAGCGTCGAAGACCGTGTAGCCTGTGGGCCGAATTTCTTCGCCCTCGGGGGGCAGGGCCCTCGACGGAGGCGGAGTGCACTCGAATGGAGGATGACCGATGCCGACGCTCGCCCGGATCCCGTTCTTCGCTCTCGTGGCGGCTTGTCTGCTCGCCGCGCCCGCTGCGCTCGCCGCCGCCGACAAGGCCAAGAGCACACAGAGCGAAGGCAAGTGGGTCCAGTTCGACGCCGCCGCCAACACCGTGACGATCAAGATCACGAAGGAGGGCAAGGGGGCCCAGCCGCCGGCGGCGCTCAAGGTCAAGAAAGGACGCGAAGCCATCTTCAACGTGAAGCCCAGCGGTTCCGTGCTGAGCCGCACCTCGGTCGCGATCAACGCGAAGAAGGGCGAGCTCACCGACATTCCCGAGGGCAAGACCGTCCTCGTCTACTGGGTGCCCGACGAGAAGGATCCCAAGAGCCGCTTCGCGCGCAAGATCGACGTCATCTTGAGCGACGAGGAGCTCGACGCGAAGTACGGCGTCGACAAGATCGAGGAGTAGCGGTCGAGCCGTGGCCGTCGCGCCCGACGCTCTCAGGGAACTACTCGGCCAGCGGGCGGTCAGCGTGGCGATCGTCACGGCGCGGGACGGCGAGCGCGTTCACGGGATGACCGTCACGGCCTACGCCGAGGTGTCCCTCGAACCTCCGCTCGTGATCGTGTGCGCCGATCAGTCGTCGAATACCCACCCGGTGATCGCAGCCGGCGGGGTGTTCGCGCTCAATCTCCTGTCCGAAGGTCAGGTCGAGCTCTCGAAGCGCTTCGCCTCGAAGAAGGACGAAGACCGGCGCTTCGAAGGGATCGCCTGGGAGACGGCGGCGACCGGCGCGCCGATCCTGCCCGACGTGCTCGGAGCGCTCGACTGCCGCGTAGTGGCCGCGCACCCGGGCGGCGACCACGTGATCTACGTCGGCCTCATCGAGGCCCTGCGCGTCTTCCCGGAGCGCGAGCCGCTGCTCTATCAGCGCGGAACCTACGGCGTCTTCCGCTCCCGATGAGGCTTCGCTCGCCTTCGGCTCGCTGCGCGCTTCGCTTGCGGCGCGGCCTTGCGCTCAGGCGGCCTGTCGCTCCATCTCCGCGGTGTAGCTGCCGGTCCTCGCGGCGCCGTTGCAGCGCGCTCGATGGTAGAGAGCGCGCTGCGCCCTCTCCCGGTTCTCCGCGTGGCCGGCCCATGCCTTGAGCGGAGCGGCCTGGAGCGCGCGACCGTAGGAGAAGGAGAGCTGCCAGGGTACGCCACCGATTCGATTCATCTCGTTCAGGTGGGCGGTCGCGTCTTCATCGCTCTGGCCGCCGGAGAGGAAGACGATCCCCGGCACGGCCGCCGGTACGCAGGCGCGGAAGCAGCGCAGGGTCTGCTCTGCCACCTCGCGCGCGTTGGCCTGCCGAGAGCAGTTGTTTCCGGAGAGCACCATGTTGGGCTTCAGGATCGTCCGCTCGAGCGGGACGCGCTGCGCGTAGAGCTCGGCGTAGAGGCGCCGCAGGCTGCGCTCGGTCGCCTCGTAGCAGCGCTCGATCGTGTGCGGGCCGTCCATCAGGATCTCCGGCTCGACGATCGGGACGAGATCACCCTCGACGCAGAGCGCGGCGTAGCGGGCGAGGGCATGGGCGTTGGTGTCGATGCAGACGTCCGACGGGATGCCGTCGCCGATCGTGATCACCGCGCGCCACTTGGCGAAGCGGGCGCCGAGGCCCCGGTACTCCGCGATCCGTTCGCGCAGCCCGTCGAGGCCTTCGGTGATCTTCTCGGCGGGCGCGCCGGCGAGCGCCTTGGCCCCGCTATCGACCTTGATCCCCGGCAGGATGCCCTGTTTCTCGAGCAGCTTCGCAAAGGGCGTACCATCGGCAGCCTTCTGTCGCAGCGTCTCGTCGTAGAGGATCACGCCGCTGATGAACTCGCTGGCGCCCGGCGTGGTGAACAAGAGCTCCCGATAGGCGCGCCGATTCTCTTCGGTCGACTCGACCTTGATCGAATCGAAGCGCTTCTTGATCGTGGGGCTGCTCTCGTCGGCAGCGAGGATCCCCTTGTGGGGTGCGACCATGGCGTGGGCGATCTTCTCCAGATCGGACATCTCGTGTGCCTCCGTCGGTGGGTGCCTCGTGGGATGGGAAGGTGAAAACCAGGGCGCCGAGAGCCGGGGGTTGGTGCGGCAGAGAGGATTCGAACCTCCACGGGGTTGCCCCCGCCAGCCCCTCAAGCTGGTGCGTCTGCCAGTTTCGCCACTGCCGCAGTCCGGAAACGAACGGGCCCGAGAATACCGAACGGACCCGTCGCCACAATCGGAGCCAGCGCCGCGCCGGCCTAGGGCTTCGGCTCGTCGATCGGGGCCGCCGGGTCGAGGCCGGGCGCGGGCAGCGCCGGCAGCGCGCCGGGCTCTGCGGCCGGTGCCTGGCCGAGCTCCTCGAAGACGGGAGTCTCCAGCGGCGGCGCGCTCTGTGCCTCGGCGTCCGTGAAGAGCCCGTCGTCCGTCGTGTCGGCCCACAGGTAGGCGAGCCCGAGGCTCGTGATCATGAAGATCCCGGCCGCCAGCGTCGTGAGCCGGCTCAGGAAGTTGCCGGCTCCGCGGCTTCCGAACACCGTCGTGCTCGCCCCGCCGCCGAAAACCGCGCCGATCTCCGCTCCCTTGCCGCGTTGGAGCAGGACCACGGCGATCAGGAAAATGCAGACGAAGACGTGCAGCACCACGAGGGCCAGGCTCATCGCTTCTCCCCGGAATGCTGGAACGAGACGATGCGCGCAAATGCCTCCGGATCGAGGCTCGCACCGCCGACCAGCGCCCCATCGATATCGGGCTGGGCCATCAGAGCGTACACGTTCTCCGGCTTGACCGACCCCCCGTACTGGATGCGGATCCGTTCGGCCGCGGGCCCGAAGGCCTCCCCGAGGCGCGCCCGCAGGAAGGCGTGGGTTTCCTGGGCGCTCTCGGGCGTCGCGGTCCGCCCAGTACCGATCGCCCATACCGGCTCGTAGGCCAGGACGAGCTCTTCCGCGCGCCCGGCAGGCACCGCGGCGAGGCTCCCGCTGAGCTGCTTTGCGAGGATCTCGAAGGTCCGGCCGGCCTCGCGCTCCGCGAGCGTCTCTCCGACACACACGATCGGTCGGATCCCCGCTGCGAAGAGCGCTCCCGCCTTGCGCGCGATGAAGTCGTCCGTCTCGCCGAAGAGGGCGCGGCGCTCGCTGTGGCCCACGATGGCGTAACGGCAGCCGAGGTCGACCAGCATGCGCGCCGACACCTCTCCGGTGAAGGCGCCCTCGGCCTCCGGGTTCAGGTTCTGCGCGGCGAGCCCCACCTTCGATCCGACGAGCCTGCGCCCGACGCGATCCAGGCAGGTGAAGGGCGCGCCGATCACGATGTCCACGTCCGAGATGCCGGCGACCTGCGGCAGGAAGCGGTCGAGGAACTCCTCGGCCTCGCCGGTGGTCTTGTACATCTTCCAGTTCGCCGCGAGGACCGGTCGGCGCATCTCAGCGTTCCAGCGCCGCGACGCCCGGAAGCGTGAGGCCCTGCACGTATTCGAGCGAGGCCCCGCCACCGGTCGAGAGGTGGCTGAAGCGAGGGCCGAGCCCGAGCCGGTTCACCGCGGCGAGCGAGTCGCCGCCCCCCACCACCGTCACACCCGGGGAATCCGCGATGCCGCGCGCCACCGCCTCGGTGCCGGCGTCGAAGCCCTCGATCTCGAACACGCCCATGGGTCCGTTCCAGAACACCGTGCGCGCGCGCCGAGCTTCCTCCGCATAGCGCGCCGCGGTGCGCGGTCCGATGTCGACGCCGATCCAGCCGTCCGGGATCCGCTCCACGACCCGGGTTCGAGCGCCCGCGACGACCGCCTCGGCGATCACGTGGTCGGTGGGGAGCAGCAGCCGGCGCCCGGCGCGTTCCGCCGCCGCGACGACCCTGCGCGCGTCCTCGACGCATTCCGGCTCGACCCGCGAGGCGCCGACGGGCTGCCCCTGGGCGGCGAGGAAGGTGTAGGTCATCGCTCCGCCGATCGCGAGCGAGTCGGCGTGCGGCGCCAGGGCCTCCATCACCGCGAGCTTGGAGGAGACTTTCGCCCCGCCCAGAACGGCGAGCAGCGGGCGCCTGGGCTTGCGGACCACCTGCAAGTGCTCGAGCTCCGAGCGCAGCAGATCCCCGGCCGCGGCGCGCTCGACCCGAGCGACCATCCCGACCGTAGACGCGTGCGCGCGGTGCGCCGTTCCAAAGGCATCGTTCACGTAGACGTCGGCCAGGCGGGCGAGGGCGGCGGAGAAGTCCGGGTCGTTCTTCTCCTCGCCGGCGTGGAAGCGCAGATTCTCGAGCAGCAGGATCTGGCCGGGTCCGAGCTCGCGCACGGCGGCTTCGGCCCGCGGTCCGATGCATTCCTCACAGAACGAGACGCCCGCGCCGAGCTGCCGCGCGAGGGCGAGGGCCACCGGACGGAGCGAAAGCTCGGCGGAGGCCTTGCCCTTCGGGCGCCCGAGGTGCGACGCGACGATCACCCGGGCACCCGCCTCGCTGAGGCGTCGCAGCGTGGGGAGCGAGGCGCGCACGCGCGAGTCGTCGCTGATCGCTCCAGCGCGCATCGGGACGTTCAGGTCGGCGCGCACGAACACGCGCGCACCGCCAACCCCCGCGGCGAGCAGGCCGTCGAGATCCGGCAGGCCCACGGACGCTAGCGACCCATCAGCCGGGCGAGGTCGACCACGCGGCAGGAGTAGCCCCACTCGTTGTCGTACCAGGAGAGCAGCTTGGCGAAGTTTCCGTCCATCACCTTCGTGCTCTCCGCATCGAGAATCGACGAGTGAGGGTTGCCGAGGAAGTCGCTCGAGACGAGCGGCTCGTCGCAAATCTCGAGAATCCCCTTGAGAGGACCCTCGGCGGCCCTACGCATCGCCGCATTGATCCCCTTCGCGTCCGTGGCGCGCGTGAGGCGGACCGAAAGATCGACCACCGACACGTCAGCGGTCGGCACGCGCATCGCGTAGCCGTCGAGGCGGCCCTTGAGCTCCGGGAGCACGAGGCCGATCGCACGCGCTGCTCCGGTGCTGGTCGGGATCATCGAGAGGCCTGCGGCGCGGGCGCGGCGCAGATCCTTGTGCGGAAAGTCGAGGATGACCTGATCGTTCGTGTACGCGTGGATCGTGGTCATCCACCCGCTCTCGATGCCGAACTCGTCGTGCAGCACCTTGGCCACCGGCCCCAGGCAGTTGGTCGTGCACGAGGCGTTCGAGACGACGCGATGCTTCGCGGGGTCGTAGGACTTCTCGTTGACACCGAGGACGATGGTGACGTCGGGGTCGCTCGCCGGGGCGCTGATGATGACGCGCTCCGCTCCCGCTTCGAGGTGCTTCCCGGCGCCCGCCTTCGTGGTGAAGTGGCCCGTGGCTTCGATCACGATCTTCGCGCCGAGCTGCTTCCAGGGGAGCCTGGCCGGGTCCTTCTCCGCACTCACCGGGATGCGCCGGCCGTCGACGACGATCGCGTCGCCGTCCGCCTCGACCTGAGCGGCGAAGCGGCGATGCACCGAGTCGTATTTGAGCAGGTGCGCGAGGGTCTTCGCGTCGGTCAGATCGTTGATGCCGACCACGTCGAGGTCGGAGCCCCGGGCCGCCCGGAAGACCAGCCGGCCGATGCGCCCGAAGCCGTTGATGCCCACCGGAATGCCCATGGCCTGCGGCCCTCCGTTCCTTCTCGGATCGAAATGGTTTTCGAGGCCGGGAGGGTACCCAAAGCGATCCCGGGGCGCTGGCTCCCCGGGGGCTTCGGGTGCTCCCCTGGGCTGCCGAAAAGGGAGCGGGGCCCCCGGCGGGGGATCTACCCTGACGGGGCCCGGACCGGACGCAGCCTGCCGGCGGGTCGAGACGAGGAACGCTTCGGATGATCCGACCGAGCATGAGGCGCCATCTCGGGGGCCTGCTGGTGGCCGCGGGTGCCCTCGGGGTGCTCGTCCTACTGGTCGTGGGAGGGGTCCGCGAGCGCTGGGCCGCGCGGCGCGCGTTCCCAACCGAGTCGGGATCGATCGCTGTTCCGGGGCTCTCGGCGGCGGTCTCGATCTTTCGCGACGAGCACGGCATCGCGCACGCCGAGGCGCGGACGCGCGGCGACGCACTCTTCGCGCTCGGCTTCATCCACGCGCAGGACCGCCTCGCGCAGATGGTCTGGCTAGTGCGGCTCGCGCGGGGGCGCACCGCGGAGGTGATCGGGGAGGAGGGCCTCCCGTCGGATCGGCTGGCGCGCGCGCTCAACCTCGCGGGCGCCGCCGAGACGGACTTGTCGCGCCTCTCCACCGGCGCGCGGGCCGCGCTCGAGTCCTACGCAGACGGCGTCAACGCGGGCATCGATCAGATTCGCCAGCGCGAGGTGGCGGCCCCGATCGCGATGCAGAGGCTCGGGATCCCTCTCGAGCCCTGGCGCCCGTCGGACTCGCTGGCCGTTCTCAAGTTCTACGCGTGGGGCCTCTCGAGCTCGGTGGATGCGAGCCTCGTCCTGTGGGATCTCCAGGAGAGGCTCGGCGGCATCGGCGCCCGGCCCTTCTTCCCGCCGGAAGGGACGGGAGACGGCGTTCCGGCGCCCGCATCGAGCCGGCTCACGGCGGGTCTGTGGCGGGACCCGCTGCGGCGCGCGGCGGGACTCGAGGGCTGGAGCGTCGGGAGCAGTGCGTGGGTCGTGGGAGGCGCGCACACCGAGAGCGGGCGCCCGATCCTCGTCGCGGATTCGCACCTGCCACCGACGATCCCCGCGCTCGTGCACCTCGCTCACGTGCGCGGAGGCGACCTCGATATCGCGGGCGCAATGGTCCCGGGCATCCCCGTGGTGTGGACCGGGCACAATCCGCGCGTCGCATGGGCCTCCACGGCTGCGCGCGCGGCGGTGATCGATCTCTACGAGGAAACGCTGCACCCGACCAAGCCCGGGCGCTACCACGACGGGCGCGATTGGCGCCCGCTGGCAGAGCGGGTCGAATCGATCGGCGTGCGCGGCGCCGAGCCGGAGACGCTCGTCGTCCGCACGACCGCCCACGGGCCACTCGTCCAGGACCTGCTGGGGGAGCCGCGCGATCCGCTGGCTCTCGCCTGGACGGGAACGCGCGTCCGAGAGGGCAACAGCTTCGAGGCGATGTTCGGGGCCGCGCTCGCGCGTGATGCGGGAGATCTGCTCCAGAAGCTCTCCGGACTTCGGGAGCCCGCGCTGGCCGTCGTCTACGCGGACACCGAGGGTGCCGCCGGGATGCAGGTCGCGGGCTGGATTCCGCGCCGCGAGGTCGAGTCGGGCTTCGTACCGCTGCCGGGCCGTGCGCGCTGGTACGACTGGCCCGGTGGCATCGCCTTCGACGATCTCCCGGCCGTGAAGCTTTCGAAGGGGCAGGGCTGGGCGATCGCGGCCGACAACCCGCTGTCGGGCCTGCGCAGCGGCGCCAAGGCCGAGTGGCTCTGGCGGACCGGCGTTCGCGCGCGGCGGCTCGAGAGCCGGGTACGAAGCGCAGTGGCCGCGGGCCCCGCCGAGCTGCGACGACTCGCCACCTTTCAGACGGACGTCGGCGAGGGTCGTGGCACCGCGCTGGTGGCCACCGCGCTGCGCGTGGCGGAGGAGGGAGGCGCACTGACTCGCGAGGCGCGCGAGGTCGCCGACCTGCTGCGCGAGTGGGATGGCCGCTCGTCACCGGGGAGCATCGGTGCGGCTGCCTTCCACGTCTGGCTCGTGGCACTGACCGACCAGATCCTTTCGGACGAGCTCGGCAGCGCACTGCTCGGCCGTTACCTCGCGCTCTCGCAGGCGGACCCGCCGGAAGTGGTCTACGCCGCGGTGAGTGCGGTTGCCGATGGCCCGGGCGCGCGTGGTGCCGATGCCGATCGCGTCCGACAGGCCGTGCGCCAGAGCCTCCGGGAAACCTTCTTCAGCCTCGCGTACCGCCTCGGTCCGAATCGGGCCAAGTGGCGCTGGGGACGGCTCCACTCCCTCGCATTCCGCCCCTTCCTCCCGGTGGCGCCGGGCGCTTCGCCCGGCCAGCTCGGGCCCTACGAGGTCGGCGGGAGCGGGGGCACGCTGAATGCCGCGGAGTACGATCCGGGGGCACCCTACGACGTGCGGATCGCATCCGTCTTCCGTTTCGCGGTCGACGCGGGAGATCTCGACGAGGCCTTGTTCGCGCTCGCTCCGGGTCAGTCGGAGCACCCCCGTCACCGGCACTACGCCGACGGAATCCAGGGCTGGCTCGACGGCCGTTTCCGCTTGCTCGCGACGAGCCGCGTGCTGGTCGAGCAGACGAGCCGTGCCGAGCTCGTGCTCGAGCCGGAGCGCGGAGAGGTGCCGTGAGCCGCAGGGTGATCTTCGCGGAGGTTCCCTGCTTCTACGCCATGGTCGAAATCGCGCAGGACCCGGCGCTCGTGGGGCGTCCGGTCCTCGTCGGAGGCGATCCGCGCAAGCGCGGTCTCGTGCAGTCCGCCTCTCCGGAGGCGCTCGCCGCCGGTGTCGAGACGGAGATGCCCGTGATGGAGGCGCTGCGCCTGTGCCCGACGGCGCGCACGCTTCGCACCAACGTGCGTCTGTATCGCGAGGCCTCGCGGCGCTTGCTGACCTGCATGCGACTCGAGGCGGGACGCCTCGAGCCCTTCGGCCTCGGCGCCGCCTTCATCGAGGCCGGCGCTGCAGTGGATCCGGTGGAGCTCGCGGCACGGCTGCGGGCCCGGGTGTCGGCGGAGCTCGGACTCTCGCTCCGCGTCGGCATCGCGACCGGGAAGTTCCTGGCCCGCCTCGCGGCCGAGGATTCGGGCGACACCGGGGTGCGCCAGGTCCCAGCGGGCTCGGAAGAGTCCTATCTGACGCCACTTCCGCTCGCGCGCCTCGAGGGCGTGGGACGCAAGACGGCGGCGACGCTCAGCGAGCTCGGTGCGCGCACGATCGGCGACGTGGCCGCGCTGGGTCGCGAGCGCCTCGAAGAGGTCTTCGGCACCCACGGCCTGCGGATCCACGCGTTGGCGGCGGCCCGCGACGATGCGCCCGTGCGGGCCGCGCGCCATCCACAGAGCCTCAGCCGTGAGGTCACCGTGCGCGGAGAGGCCCGCGATCGAGGCATCCTGCTCGAGCACCTGACGGATCTCGTGCGGGATCTCGCCGAGGAGCTCCGGCAGCAGGCCCTGACGGCGGGCCAGGTGGCCCTCAAGCTTCGCTACGCGGACCAGGTTCTCAGCACCCGCAGCGTGGCGCTCGGCGCCCCCAGCGCAGCGGCGAGCGTGCTCGGCGCCGCGGCCGCGCACCTGTTCGACCGGACGCAGGCCGGCTCCCGACCCGTCCGCACGATCGGGGTGCAGGTGTCCCGTCTCGCCCCGGTGGGGCAGGCCGACCGCCAGCTCGACCTGTTCCCGAGGGGCTGACGAGGCCTCTGGCGCGGGCGGCTCAAGGCCGCGTCCCACATCGCCGAAACGACGGATCGAGCCCGATGGATGGGGTCGGTCCGGATGCAAGGCCGCAAGCAGGATCGTCGAAAGTACAGCCGGATCGCGACGGATCACGTGATCTCGTTCGCGCCCGTCGAAACCCGCGATTTGCTCGGCGTGAGCCGCAACGTCTCGCAGAGCGGCATCCGCTTCGAGGCGATCGGCTGCGAGATCACGCTCGGCGATGTGTTGCGCGTGACCTTCAATCTGGGCGACCAGACGGTCGCCGCGGTCGGTCGTGTCGTGTGGGCCACCGAGATGGATCCGATCACGATGGACGTCGGGATCGAGTTCATCGAGATCGACCCGACGGCGCTGCGCCTGATGGACGAGCTCGAGGCCAGCGAGGTCCCCTTCCCGGATCGCCGCACGCGCGCTTGACACCCGCCTGGGGGCGGTGCAGCCTGCGGCGGGCATGCCGGATTTCCACCAGAGCGGGGCAATCACCACGCTTCACCGGCTGGGGGGTCCCGGGGTCGAGCGGCTCGAGCGCGAGCTGCTCCAGTACCACCGGGCACGGCCCATCGCGCTCGTGCTGCCCTGCCTGTTTTCGGAGATTCGCGGGCCCGCGCTGAAGGGGATCATCGACGTCCTCGCGGGCGTGCCCTACCTCCAGCAGGTGGTCGTGAGCCTCTCGGGGCCCGGCGACCGGGATCTCTACGAGGTCATGCGGCAGGCCTTTGCGGGCATCCGCACGATCCGGGGCGAAGCCGTCACGCTGCTGTGGAACGAGGGGCCGCGCATCCAGTCGCTCTACCAGCGGCTGCGCGAAGAGGGGCTCGATCCGGGAGACGACGGCAAGGGCCGCAGCACCTGGCTGGCCTACGGCTACGTGCTCGCCACCGACATGTCGCGGGTGATCGCGGTCCACGACTGCGACATCCGGGACTACCGCCGCGAGCTGCTGGCCCGGCTCTGCTATCCGACGGCGAACCCGCAACTGCACTACGAGTTCGCGAAGGGCTACTACGCGCGCGCGACGGACCGCCTCTACGGGCGGGTCACGCGCTTGTTCATGACGCCGCTGCTGCGCGCGCTCAAGGCCGTGCTCGGCAACCTCCCGCTGCTCGAGTACCTCGATTCGTTCCGCTACCCGCTCGCCGGCGAGTGCTCGATGACGATCGACCAGGCGCGCATCAACCGCATCCCGGCCGACTGGGGCCTCGAGGTCGGTGTCCTCACCGAGGTCTATCGCAACTGCTCGCTCAAGCGAATCTGCCAGGTCGAGCTCACCGACAACTACGATCACAAGCACCAGGAGCTCTCGGAGGAGGATCCGACGCGCGGGCTCCACCGCATGGTGGTCGACATCGCCTCGTCGCTGATCCGAAATCTCGCGAGCTACGGCGTCGAGTTCGACGCGGGCTTCCTGAACACCCTGATCGCCGCCTATGTGCGTACGGCCCAGGACGCGATCGCGTCCTACGACGACGATGCGGCGCTCAACGGCCTCGATTTCGACCGTCACGAAGAGGAGCGCGCCGTCGAGACCTTCACGCGCGCGCTTCGGGCGGCCGGGCTCGGCTTCGTCCGAGATCCGATGGGCGCGCCGCAGATTCCGAACTGGAACCGCGTCAGCTCCGCCCTCCCGGAGTTCCTGGACGAGCTGCGCGAGGCCGTCGAGTCCGACGCGCGCGCCCCCGCCTAGCGATCGGGAGGCGGCGGAGGGCGCTCGCATGCCGTGGCGCATCCCGATGGTCGACCTCGCCGCGGACTGGGCCGAGGCCGGCCCCGCGGTCGAAGCGGGGCTGCGGCGTGTGCTCGCCTCGGGCGAGTTCGTGCTCGGACCCGAGACCGCGGCCTTCGAGCGCGAGCTCGCGACACGGGTCGGAACCCGCTTCGCGGTCGGGGTCGGCTCCGGAAGCGAGGCCCTGACCCTCGCGCTGCGCGCGCTCGGGGTCGGGCACGGCGATGAGGTGGCGACCAGCGCGTTCACGCACTTCGCGACGATCGAGGCGATCCTGCAGGTCGGCGCGCTCCCGCGCTTCGTCGACGTCGAGCCGGGCGGCTTCGGAATGGACCCCGCGTCGCTCGAGCAGGCGCTCTCGCCCCGCACGCGCGCGGTGCTGCCGGTGCACCTCTTCGGCCGCTGTGCGGACGTCGAGCGGCTGCGGGCCACGGCGGACGCGGCGGGGCTCCCGCTCGTGGAGGATGCGGCGCAGGCCTTCGGCGCGGCGCGGGGGGGACGTCGGGCCGGCGCCTGGGGGCGCCTCGGCTGCTTCAGCTTCTATCCCTCGAAGACGCTCGGGGCTCTCGGCGACGCGGGCTGCATCAGCACCGACGACCCGGAGCTCGCGCAGCGCCTTCGCCTGCTGCGCAGCCACGGCGTCGGGTCGGACCAACGCCACGCGATCGTCGGCACGACCTCGCGCCTCGATTCGCTGCAGGCGGCCGCGTTGCGCGCGAAACTCCCCTTTCTAAAAGGCTGGATCGAGGGTCGGATCCGCAACGCGCGGATCTACCGCGAGGAGCTCGGAGCCTGTGCCGGGGTGAGGCTTCCCGCCGAGGCCCCGGGCGAAGAGATCGTGTGGAGTCAGTACACGCTGCGCTGCGCGGACGCGCCGCGCGTGCGACGGGCTCTCGGAAGCGCCGGGATCGAGTGGCGCCACTACTACCCGCGACCCGCCGCCGCCGAGCCCGCACTCGCGGAGCTGCGGCCGCGACCCGGAAGCCTCCCCGAGGCGGAGCGCCGCTGCGAAGAGGTCGTCTCGGTCCCGATCCGCTCGAGCCTCGCGCCCGAAACCATCCGCGAGATCGCCAGCGTGATCCGCTCCGCACTTGCGAGTTGAGGACCGCAAGCGAAGCGCGCAGCGAGGCGTAGCCGAGCGGAGTTGGCCCGCGCCCCGCCGGATCGACGTAACGTCCTCTGGCCTGCGCGCAGCGAGCCGCAGGCGAGCGGAGAGCGCACAGCCCCCCGACTCGACGCAACGTCGTCAGACTCGACCTGAGGTCCTCAAGCCTGCTCGAGCGCAAGCGAGAGCACCTCGTCGAGCGTGTCGACGAAGCACAGCTCGATCTTCTCGAGCACCTCCGCCGGGATCTCGACGACGTCCTTGCGGTTGCGTCGCGGCAGCACGACCGTCTGCAGCCCGGCGCGTGCGGCAGCCAGCACCTTCGACTTGATGCCGCCGACCGGGAGGACGCGTCCCCGCAGGCTGATCTCCCCGGTCATCGCGACGTCCGCGCGGGCCCGCCGGCCCGAAAGGGCCGAGACGAGCGCGGTCACGAGCGCCACGCCCGCCGAGGGCCCGTCCTTTGGAACTGCGCCCGCCGGCACGTGGAGGTGGATCTCGCAGCCCTGGAGGGCCTCGCCGCCGAGGCCCAGCAGGTCGGCGTTGGCCCGCACCCAGGAGAGGGCCGCCTCGGCCGATTCGCGCATCACGTCTCCGAGCTGGCCCGTGAGGCGCAGCCGGATCCGCTTGCCGCCCGGCATCACGCTCGCCTCGATGAAGAGGATGTCCCCCCCATGGCTCGTGTGGGCGAGGCCCACGACGACACCGGGCTGGTTGGTGCGCTCGGCCACCTCGGGCAGGTGCGGCGGCGCGCCGAGAGCTTCCGAGACGAACTCCGCATCGACGCGGAGGGTCCCCTCTCCGCCCCCAGCGGCGATGCGCGTGGCGCACTTGCGCACCAGCGTGGCGATGGTCCGATCGAGGTTGCGCACCCCGGCCTCGCGGGTGTACTCGCGCACCACCATCTCGAGCGCAGCGTCGCTGACCTCGACGCGCTCCGCGTTGAGACCGTGGGCTTCGAGCTGCTGGGGAACGAGGTGGCGCCGCGCGATCACGAGCTTGTCCCGCTCGGTGTAGCCGGGCAGCTCGATCACCTCCATCCGGTCGAGGAGCGCTGCCGGAACCGTGGCCAGCGTATTCGCGGTGGCGATGAAGAAGACCTTCGAGAGGTCGAAGGCGACCTCGACGTAGTGATCGCTGAAGCTGCTGTTCTGCTCGGGATCGAGCACCTCGAGCAGCGCGGAGGAGGGATCGCCGCGAAAGTCGGCCCCGAGCTTGTCGATCTCGTCGAGCAGGAAGACGGCGTTGCGCGAGCCCGCGCGGCGCAGGCTCTGGAGGATCCGGCCCGGCATCGCTCCGACGTAGGTGCGGCGATGACCGCGGATCTCCGCCTCGTCGCGCACTCCGCCGAGCGAGGCGCGCGCGAACTTGCGACCCATCGCCCGCGCGATCGAGCGGCCGAGCGAGGTCTTTCCGACACCCGGCGGGCCGACGAAGCACAGGATCGGGCTCTTGCTGTCGGGGGCGAGCTTGCGGACCGCGAGGAACTCGAGAATCCGGTCCTTCACCTTCTCGAGATCGTGGTGGTCTTCGTCGAGGATTCCCCGCGCGGCGGCGACGTCGAGCTTGTCCTCCGTCTCGCGAGCCCACGGCAGGTCGGCGAGCCACTCGAGGTAGGTCCGGATCAGGTGTCGATCGGGGGCATGCGGGGGGAGGGCAGCCAGGCGTTGCAGCTCGCGCTCTGCCTGGGCCTTTGCCTCCTCGGGGAGCCCTGCGGCGTCGATCCGCTCGCGCAGCTCTTCCGCCTCGCGCGAGCCCGCGTCCCCTTCGCCGATCTCGTTCTCGATCTCGCGCATGCGCCGGCGCAGCAGCCGCTGACGGCGCTCGGGATCCATCTCCTCGGCGGACGACGAGCGGCTGAGTGCCCGCTGCGTGCGCGCGATCGTGACCTCGCGCTCGAGGTGCCTGGCGAGGCGCTCGAGGCGCCGCGCGGGATCCGCCTCGTCGAGCAGCAGCAGCTTCTCCTCGGGCGGCAGGGGCAGGGTCGAGGCGATGACGTCCGCGAGCAGCCCCGCGGTCGGGATGTTGCCGACGAAGGTCTTCCACTCGTCGGGGTAGTCGTCGTGCAGATCGATCACCTGTTCGGAGAGCGAGACGACCCGCTGCCAGATCGCGTTTGCCTCGGGTGTGTCCGACGCGAGGTCGGGGATCGGATCGAGGCGCACGAGCAGCGCGGGGTCGTCCGAGGGCTCCGGCGCCACCGGCAGGCGCGTGCGCACGACGCCGACCACGATCGCCTGCTTGCCGTCGCGCCTCGCGTCGATCACGCGCACGACCCGCACGACGCTGGCCACCGGGTGGAGATCCGGGAGGCCCGGGTCGTCCGTGCCGGGATCGCGCTGGGTCGCGACGATCAGGAAGCCGCCCTGACCGGCGCGCTCGAGCGCTGCGAGCGAGCGCGCGCGGCCGATCGCGAGCGGAACGGTGACCCCCGGAAAGACGACGACGTCGCGCACCGGCAGGATCGGAAGCACGCTCGGCAGCTCCACGCGCTCCTCCCCGGCCCCGAGCACCCCCTCGCTGCCATTGCTCCGCTCGCCCGGTTCGGATTCGGACATTCCACCCCCTCGCAGACCCGTCAAAGCTAAGACCGGAGGCAGGGGGGTCAACCGCCCCCGAAGGAATCGCGTCCCCACGGGCGCTCAGACCCGAGCCCCCTCGCGTTTCGGCGCCTGATTGACGGGAGAGAGCCCCCTCCGTAGTCTCCGCGCCTGGAGCCGCAGCGGGCTCCAGAGCCCGGGTGGCGAAATTGGCAGACGCGCCAGATTCAGGGTCTGGTGGCCGCAAGGCCGTGCTGGTTCGACTCCAGTCCCGGGCACCATCGAAGCTAGATATTCCAGCTACTTAGCCTCACCCACTTTCACGCCCTCTCCCGCGACTTCACGCGATTCTGCTACCATGGTGCTACCACGGCTCGGGGATCACGCCCCAGACTCGAGGTCAGTCGCGCGGTCCCGTGGTAGCAGGGTGGTAGCAACGGGGGGGGTCGATGCTGACTCAACGCATCGTGGAGAGCGTCGCCGCGCCCGCGACGGGCTACTCGATCACCTGGGACGGGAAGATTCCGGGCTTCGGGCTGCGCGTGACCGCGAATGGCTCCCGTGCCTTCGTGATCCACTACCGCGTCCGGGGCAGCGGCCGGGCGCGCAAGGCGACCTTGGGCCCCGCCTCTGTGTTGACGCTCGCGGCTGCCCGCAGCGCTGCGCGCGACTGGCTCGCCCGTGCTCGGCAGGGCGAGGACCCCGGCGCTCGGTCGAACGCGATCACCATGAAGGAGCTCGTCCAGCTCTACCGGCAGCGTCACCTGCCGACGAAGAAGCCGCGCAGCCGCGAAGAGGACGAGCGGATGCTCGAGAACGACGTGCTCCCGGGCCTCGGGTCGCGGCGCCTCGATGAGATCGAGCAGGGCGACGTCGAGCGGCTGCTCGCCCGCGTGGTCGCGCGCTCTGCGAAGCGTGCGTCGAAGTCCCCGGGGACCGCCGCTGGAGGCTATCAGTCAAACAGAACGCGCAGCCTGCTGCATCTGCTCTTCCGCCTCGCGCAGCGCTGGGGACTCGCCGATCACAACCCCGTCGAGCACGTCGCCCGTCATCGCGAGCGCGCGCGGGAGCGCCTGCTCACGGACGGCGAGATGGCGGC